>JADFMM010000006.1 GCA_022563885.1 Planctomycetota bacterium
GTTCTTCGGTGATCTGGATGGAAAGGGCGTTGTCCCTGCCGATGATGTAGTGTCGTCTGCCCAGGGGGAAGTAGTCGCCCTCGCTGCCCCCTGCGATAACGATATTTAAGGCAATTTATAATCCTTATTATCCTGAATGTTCAGGTGAGACTCATTTCCCGGACCCCCCATCATAGACATAGAGCAGGCGGCGGGCGATTCAACCCTTTTCGGCGTCGGCGCAGTCGGTTTTGATGTCTTTTCGGGTGAGCAGGGAAAGCGCCCAGATACCCACGGGCAGGCCGACGATGTTACCGGGGGAGACGATCATGGCCAGAACCGAGCCGGTCACGGCCAGCCGTCGCGATTCCATGTGGAGCATCTTGGACACGCCGAACATCATCAGTCCCGACAGGGCCAAGGCAGCTATCGTTACGATGGCAAACTCAGTACCGCCGAGGGGGGCGGATTGAGGGGGATTCACCGATACGACGAGGATGGTAATGAGAAAAGCGATCCAGTTGACAATCCCGATCACGAAAATGGTGACAGCGGGAGCCTTTAGTCGTTGGCGGTGCTCTGCGTTGGGATACTTGGTGTGGTATTCTGCTTTCGGAAAGCGGCTTTGACATCCTTGCGGGCAAGGACGATTAATGCCCACAGACCGAAAAGACTTGTGAAAATCCAGATGGGGCCGGTGGGAATCATAGCGAAAATACCCGCTGCCACAGCCAGGCGATAGGACCGGAGGTTCATCATTTTGTTGGCAGCTACGATGATGACGACGGCAAAGACGACACTGAGGACCATACCCACATTAAGGATCCAACCCAGTTCATCGAGTTCCCTCAGGGCGGCTGCGCGACCCTCTTCTTTAAAGGTAGCCAGAACTTCCAGAAAATATGAAGAGACATTGAAACAGGCGGAGAATCCAGCATACAGGAGGCCAATGGCCGGCTTTTTGACCTGCCACCGCAGGGCTTGTTCCGGTGTCTGCTCTTTTTTTGCGTCTGTGTATATCTGGCGTGTGACGCGTTGAATCTTCATATACAGCCGAACCATCACGTAGAGGCACCAGACGATGATAAGGGCGATGAGAATGCGAACGAAGGTGTCATCGTCATCGCCGGGTTCGTAGCCGGAAACTTTGTAGAGCCAATCCAAAAGAGGCTCCGGTTTGACCATCAGATAAACCAGCACGGCCACCAAGGAAGCAAGCAGCATGACGCCAGGTGCGGCGCTTCTGATCGTCTTGCGATGGCGGATTGCATCAAAGGCACATACCGCAACGCCCAGAAGAAAAAGAAAGATCCACATGGCCGGGCTGGCGTTGGGTACCAAGAGCTTGTTTATGGTAATTAACACAATTATAAAGATAAACGCCAACGCATAGCGGAAATGCCAAGGGCGGGCCTTCCGGTTAATCAAAGAATCTGAGGGTGTTTCGGTACGTATCGAGGGAGTTTCGATCGTCTCGATGTCGGTTTGGACTTGGCTGACATGCTGGTAGCGGCGAGCGGGTTCCTGTTCCAGTGTTCGCAGGACGATCTCGTCGATGCGGACGTCCACCTGGACTTTTCTAGAGGGCGGATCGAAACGGCCCAGAGGCAGTTGGCCCGTGAGCATCTCATAGAAGACCACGCCGAGCGAGTAGATGTCGGCGCGGTGATCGACATTGTGGGACCCAGCGATCTGTTCGGGGGCCATGTAGTGCGGCGTGCCCATCTTTTGGCCCACGGCGGTGAGGGTATAGACGGCGGCGGGTTTGTCGAGCAGGCGGGCCAGGCCGAAATCGGCGATCTTGACGCGGCCTTTTTTGTCGAGCAGGATATTTTCGGGTTTGATATCGCGGTGGACAATGCCCTCGTCGTGAGCGTACTGCAGGGCCTGGCAGATCTGCGGAACGATGGCCAGGGACTCCTGTGGGGAAAGATTGCCGGTCTGTAGCACCTGGCGCAGATCGGTGCCATCGACGTATTCCATGACGAAGTAGTAGAGGCCGCTCTGGGTCCTGCCGATGTCGTGGATGGTGACGATCTGCGGGTGGTTGAGTTTCGCCAGGGCCTTGGCCTCGCGGGTGAATCTCTCGGCGAAGGCGGGGTCCTGGCCGATACCGGGCGGTAGGACCTTGAGAGCGACGATGCGGTCCAACTGCTTCTGGCGGGCCTTATAGACGACACCCATCCCGCCGCGGCCCAGTAGCTCGATGATCTCCAATTGGGGGAAATCGCCCGCGATCTGCTCGGGTTCAGGCGGCACGAAACCACCCGGCGGTGTGAGAGAGGTTTGGGCCTGGGTGTCCGGCTGTAAACCCTGTTTTAACAGACATCTGGGACAAATGCCCTGTGGAGCGCCGGCCGGTAGATCGGCGCCACATTGGGGACATTTATTTTTTGCTTCATCAGCCATCGTTCAACTCCTAACAGATGTTTTGTTTCCAGCAGTTACTGAAGCAAAAGCGGCTGAAGGTTACACGAAAAATTGCCTACTGACCCAAGGCATTGAAGAGGTCGCGGATTTCCTCGTCGATCTGGGATTCGTCGGCGACGGTATGGGCGATTTCCTCGCGTAGCAGTTGGCGGCAGCGCTTACGTAGGCGATGGACGGCCGTCTTGATGGCTCCTTCGGTCATACCGAGTTTCTCGGCGATTTGGCGATAGGGGACGGCGTCTTTCGCGGCGGTGAGGGTGAGCTTTAGCTGATCGAAGAGTTGGTTTTTATCGGCTCGCGCGTGTTCATCCTGGAGACGTCTGAGGGTGCGATCGATCAGGGTCAGGGCCCACTGCTTTTCGAAGAGTTTTTCGGGGCTGAGTTGGAAAGATGGTTCGAGTTCGTAGCGGTTTTCGGCGTTAACTGCGCCCAGCGCTATGGGGGTTTGAGTCGGGCAACGTTTTTGGGCGTGGTCACGGGCGTATTGGTTGGCTACAAAATGGTTGAGCCCAGCCAGCAGATAAGAGCGGAATTTACCCTTGTGTGGGTCGGCTGAATTGAAGTCTCTCTTTTCCAGCAGACGGGCAAAGAAGGCCTGGACGAGGTCTTCGGCCTGGTGAGCGGATGTCCCTTTTCTGCGGAGATAGGCGTAGAGGGGAAACCAGTAGGTTCTACACAGCGTTTCCATGGCATGGTGGGCAGAGGGTGAAGAGGGTGAGGATTTTCCTGCAGCGAGGACGACACTCCAATGGGTGGTGGCAAAGCGACCGTTACCAGGCTGAGAAAGACTCATCAGGGTATTATAAACCGTCAAATGGGCAAAGAGAAGGCAATAGGTCTGCCGTCGGGGTGCGAAAAAGGGGGATTGTGGACATATTGAGCCGGCAGGGTCGGCAATTGCAAAATGGTTGCGGGAATTTTGAAGGTCTTACTTTGATGACCCTTCAATGCGCTGGGCAATGGAATCCATGTCACCTCAACCAGTGAACCAAGCGAACCCTCGGTTCTCGCATCACTGGGGGCGCACAAGAAGGCTCTAGCCCGTTGCCTGCCGCGGCCTGGCACCTCGAAAGTGCGGAGATAGAACCTATGATCGTCTCGGCCCTGCACTAGGCGTTCGCGCAGGATGCCCCATTGAACACCGATCTGATTCTCGATATGATCCAGTCCACCCCGCCCTCGTCGGTGACAATGGCCGAACGCATCGAGGCGCCGCGCTGCTGGGCGAAAAATCGCTGCGTCCCGGCGGAGTGTTCCTTGGGATAGCCTGAAATCCCATTTGTTTAGGAGCCGTAGTGCGTTGAAGGAGGTCGACCTGGAAGCAGTTGGCTTACGACATGTCAGCAAGCGATTCGGATCGCACCAGGCGGTAGACGATTTGAGTCTGTCGGTGCCTGAGGGATCGGTCTATGGATTTATTGGTCCCAACGGCTCGGGTAAGACAACCACGATTCGCATGATCCTGCATATCATCTCCGCGGACGCGGGGGAGATTGAAGTGCTGGGGAGCGTTTCGACCCGGGCCAACAGCGACCAAGTGGGATATCTGCCGGAAGAGCGGGGGCTGTATAAGAAAATGACAGTGCGGCGGCAGCTTGCTTATTACGCGTCGCTGAAGGGGATGACGGCACGGGCGGCGCACCTGGCGATAGACGACTGGCTGGAGCGCTTCGAATTGAGTCCCTGGGGACATCGCAAGATCGAGGCCTTATCGAAGGGAATGGCGCAAAAGATTCAGTTTATCTCGGCCGCGATCGCCAAACCGAAGCTGTTGATTCTGGACGAACCCTTTACCGGACTCGATCCGGTGAACCTGGAAGTGTTGCGGAAGGCGATCCTCGAACTCAACAAACAGGGGACGACGGTGATCTTCTCGACGCACGACATGGCGATGGCGGAGAGATTGTGCGATTTTATTTTTATGATCTACGAGGGACGCAAGGTCTTGGATGGAACGCTGGAGACCATCCAGCAACAATACGGGGAGGATACCGTGCGGCTGGAAATCGATGGCGGCAGCCGATTACTGGAAGGATTGCCGGAGGTAGAGCGGATACTGGACCAGGGGAATTACCAGGAGGTGACCCCCAGTGGCGATCCGCAAGCGCTGTTAAAGGCCCTGGTCCAGAAAACGCGGGTGAAGCGATTCGAACTGGCCCGGCCATCGCTGCACGACATCTTTCTGCGGATCGCGGGACCGGAAGCACAGGAGGGACAGGCCCAATGAGAAAGGTCTTCAGTGTGATGCGAACGGAGTATCTCAATTCGGTCCGGAGCAAGGGGTTTCTGATCGGGCTGGCGATGTTACCGCTGATCATCGGTTTCACCGTCTTGGCCCAGGTAATGACCCGGGACAAGGCGGACCTGAGCGATCGGACATTCGCGGTGGTGGATCGCAGCGGCCGTTTGTTCTCGATCATCGAGCAAAAGGCAGCCGAGCGCAACAGCGAAGCGATTTATCGCACCGACGATGGAGGCGGGAAGAAACAGATCAGGCCGCGCTTCCTGCCGGTCGTCTATGACGAGACACAGGCCGAAGACAAGCAGCTTCAACTGGAGCTTTCAGAACGCGTGCGTCAGGATAAGTTGTTCGCGTTTTTGATTATCGGTGCGAAGGCGATCGACGGCAAGGGCGATGAGGCCGCCCGGATCGCCTACTTTACTCAGACGCAGACCTACACGCAGCTTCCCAACTGGCTGAAGTCGGTCCTCAACGCGGAGATCAAGCGGATACGATTTTCCGAGGCCGGAATCGATAAGGGATTGGTAGAGAGCTTGTCCCGCAGTGTGAATTTCAAAGAATTGGGACTGGTGAAGGTTTCCGGGGAGGGTGAACTGATCGAAGCCGAGGAGAAGAACGATGCGGTGACCTATGGGGTCCCGTTCGCGACCATGTTTTTGCTCTTTATGTTGGTGATGATGAGCTGTCCGACGCTGTTGAATACGGTACTGGAAGAAAAGATGCAGCGGATTTCAGAGCTATTGATCTCATCGGTGAGTCCTTTTCAACTGATGCTGGGAAAGATTTTGGGAGCGGTGTGTTTGTCCTTGACACTCTCAGTGTTATACGTTGGCGCCGCGATAGGGATGTTGTGGTATTTTGAGTTGAGCCGGCTCGTTCCCTGGTCCATGTATCTCTGGTTCGGGACCTTCCTGTTGTTGGCTCTTTTCATGTACGGGTCCGTCTTCGCCGGCATCGGGGCCGTCTGTTCGGAGATGAAGGATGCGCAGAGTCTGATGACACCGGCGATGATCCTCATCATGCTGCCGCTTTTCTGCTGGCAGCCGGTGCTGCAGTCGCCCAATAGTGCCTTTTCGACGTGGGTTTCGCTGTTCCCGCCGGCGACACCGATGATGATGATGTTACGGTTGGCGACGAGCCCGGGACCGCCCGCGTGGCAGGTGGCCCTGTCGTTGGTGGTGACGGTAACGTTTACGCTGGGTTGCGTCTGGGCGGGGGCAAAGATATTTCGGATTGGGATTTTGTCGTATGGGCAGACGCCGACGCTGGGACGGCTGGTGCGGTGGATCGTGTCGGGTTAGGGATCGGCATGCCCGGCACACAACAGGGCATGTGTACGCGGACTCACCGGTTCATCTGGGTCAGACATCCGCGGGCGGCTGCGCTCAACCGGCCCTGTGGCGACCGAGAGGCGGCTTCGAGTTGATCCTGAATCACCTGTTTCTCCTTGAAGTGCTTCATGGCGTGAAGCCGCATGAGGGCATGGGCCGCGCCACGACGAACCGATGCCGCCTCACTGGAAAGGGCAATGACGAGCTTCCTGATGGCGTCGGGAAGTAGCAGCCCCTTGCGCAGGATGGCATCCGCGGGACTCCTGTCGCTGACGGCATCGAATTCTACGATGAGCTGGACCGCATCGAGATGATCTGGCAGGGCCAACCCGTGGATCTGAGCATACATGGTGACGTAGTCATGCAGAAGGCGCAGCCAACGATGGTCTCTCCGGAAGGCATTGAATGAAAGTTCGGCGTAGGCCAGTTTGACGGGACGCCCCGCCTCATCGCGATAGAGCCCGCGACTCCCGTGGCGATAGATCGAGACGGCATCTTGGAGCGCTGCAAGCAGGGAATTTCCCGTGAATCCCTGAAACTTGATCCCATCTGTCGCCTCACCCATGTCCCCGAAGTCTCGGTCGGTGACCGTTCGCGTCAATCCGTCCTGGTGATGGGCTATGACCGGTGTTCCTCCGGCATGGGCCTCCTGTTGACTGATCCCACAGGGCTCTCCGATGTCTCCCCCCGAGGGCATGACAAAAAACTGGCTCCCCAAGTAGAGATTGCGGTAGAGCGAGGGAGGCAGCGTCCCTTCGGGGAAGTAGGCGAAGCGTCCCTGAAAGTCGGGCCGCTGGGCTATGCGTTGCAGATGGGCGTCGAATCGGCGTCCGTCGCCACTATCCTCAACCCGCCCACAGATAACGAACTGTACCTCTTCATTCGTGGACAGAAAGTGTTCCAGCAGGGTAGACCCCCTCATATTCCAGGCTTCACAGTGAAAATCCAAGTGTCCCTCTCTTGGATACACCTTCCAGTCGACCAGCAACTCGAACCCCTTTTGGCGACAGATGCGATGCAGCATGCCGAAGATGATGTGATGTTGTCCCTGTTTGTCAGGGCGCAGTCGGATGTGCGGATCCTCTTGCAGATGCGCTTTGGCCGTCTGTTTGATACGCGTATATTTGAGAAAGAGCCGTTTCGAGGCGGCGGGGCTATAGGTCTCCAACAGGCTCTTCTTGCTGCCAAACCAGAAACGCTGGCGCGCAGCCATATTGAAACCGTTGCGCTTGCCGAAGAAGCGGCCCGTCTCTGCCTTCTCTCGGAAGAGGTGGGCATGGCCGAAGAGCCAGGGCTCATCGAGAATGCGTTGTCGCATGGCCCGACTGACGGTGCCAATAAAAGCAGAGGTCTTCAGCATGATGTGGGTAAGGTCGATGTCACGACCCGTTTGACTATCGGGATCGAGTAGGAGGGCGAACTGCATGGTGCGATCAAAATCCAGCACGGCGCAGTAATAAGACCATTTGAGGGGATCAGTCTCCGCCAGCACAATGCTGTAAGCAGGATGGGGATTGTGCATCATGCTCAGGGTTTCGGTCCCCTTGAAATGTGGATCATCACGGAAAGTGACCTGATGCCTCAGGTAGGCGGGAATGAGCCAAGTCGGCCATTCATTGGTCTGAATGATGGTGGGATAATAGTTAAAGGCGCGCAGGGCCTCCAAGGCGGACTGTGCGAACAAGCGGGCCCGGCGCAGCTTGTCCTCCGCCGTTTCACCCCCATAGGGCCGGTCGAAGTAGGTTCCGTTCTCCAGGTAGATCACTTCGACCCGGGACCGCTTGCCGTGACTGATCCGGTTGAGTTTGGCGCGCAGGAAATTGACCACATCGGATGACTCTCCCGGATGGATGCTCCGGTTGTGCTCGTCGAATCGCGGGAAGGTCACGGTATAGCTATGGCCTTCGTATTTGGGAGCAAACTGGCTGAAGATATGGTTGCGATTGCACTCATAGAGGGGCGTGACAATCACCACGTGGAAACCCATCTCGCTCAACACGTCGGCCATGTCGGTGGTGTACAGACCCACGCCACCCGAACTGCCGCTGAATTTGGACTCCGGCGAGACCATGGCAATGGTGCCGATGTTAATGGAGTGAAGAATATCGGCCGCCGCCAGGCGGACGCGAATCTCCACTTGGCGACTCTTCCGGACGGCGATTCTCATCAGATAGTCAATGATGACCTCTCGTTGATGGGCGTCCTCCTCGCTGATCTCGGCCAACACCGTCGCCAGGTCGGCGATGCCCAGTTTTCGCTTCTTGTCGATCCAGGTGACCACCGTCACAAACAACTCTATGAAGCGTCGTAATCTGGTTTTCCCTGGCTGCGAGGCCTGCCGGAAGGCCGATCCGATATAGCTGTGCCGAACGCGGTCCGTCTTGCCATAACGGAAATAGCGGAGAAATGAATCAATGAGCACGGGCGGTTCATCGACGGCGTGATCTCGATTGATGAGTTCATACACGTGAGAAGAGACCGGTGACAAGACACCGCCGAAGCCGAGGTGCACGAGTTCCTCGCCCGACCAGTAAGATCTTTCACCTCTGCCTCTGCGACCCTCGGCATTGTTATAGCGTTCTCGAATCTCGTAGATAAGATCCGATTGGATCTCATCGGGTAAGTCACCCGTCGCCGCCTGCTTGAAGGTAAAGTTAAACTCACGAGCCACTGCCTGTTGGCCTTCATGGTGGGGATTGGGAAAATTGAAGACACAGAGAAAGGATTGGCCGCCATGTGTTCGTAGGAAGGCGGCAATACGCCCGTTGTGGGTCTCAATCGGCGTCAAGGTGCCTTTGGTCAATGCCGTATGCTCATCCGCAAAGGCAAAGAGACCTCTCAGATAGAGGCCAAAGCCGGCCAGCAACGGATAGCGATCCATGATCTCTCGCTTCGCGCCAAATTCGCCGGGCCAGGGATGCTGGAAGCGATTGTTGACCCAGTGCTTCCAGCATTCGAGATAGGCCTGATCGAACCTCTCTCGAAGGGACCCCGCTTCTTCTCCCGGTAGACGGCTGATATGGTACATGAGAGGGCCATAGCTGCTGAAGACCAGAAAGGCCGCCGCCGGCCAAATCATGTTCTGGTAGTTGCTCGCCGGGGCCTCTTCGTCGTGGCTGTTAAACAGGGAGATCGTCTGACCGCCAAACTCATTGATGACCCGCCCCAAGTAGCGAAGATTGTCATTGAGGCCCAAGGCTTCGTGGATGGATTCCCCCGTGCGGATGTTTTCCAGGTTCTTGATGAGGGAGTTATAGGGAACGGCACCGCTCTGTAACATGCGCGCTTCGTTGCCGTGCCACTGCTCAACATAGACCACCGGCACGGCGGCATTCTTCTTCTGCGTGCGATAGTGGAGATAGAGCAGAGGGATGTTTGGCTGCGAACTGCCGCGCAGATCCACGGGTTCAAAACCCGGCACGGTGACCTCTCCGAACAAGCGAGCGGTGCCGGAGAGGTCGGGATGAACCGGGAAGACCGTATCATACCCGTGCCCCACATCGATGCGCAATCCGAAACCCAAGGCAGCCAATTCCTCGGCAATCCGTGCGAGACGCTGAACATTGGCAAAATCCCGCATATTCACCATGAAGCTGTCATACCACTGATCCCACTCTCCGTCCCAGCCGGCCCGGCGGGTCAATCGATGGTCATCCTCCAAGATATAGGCAGGAAAATGATAGGGATAGTCCTGTCGCGCCCGGGAAAAATGGGAGAGCGCGCAGAGAATGACCTTCATGCCGAGTCTGTCCGCCTCCGCTCTCAGGCCGAGCAGGCCTTCGATCCCGCCCATGTCACGGCGAACGGTCCAACCGTCAGAGACCGAAAAAACGGAGGGATCCGGTCCCGCCTCGCCTGGCCAGCCCAACTCCAGCGCACCCAAGGGATAGATGCGTGTATAGCCCTCGGCCTTGATACCTGCCAACTGCTCGGCGATCGTTTGAAAGGTCCCGTAGACATATCGCCCCCGATCATCGCGGAGGGGCCTCTGTTGATCGTCCAAGCTTAGATTGAAGGTGTCCGCATAGAAACTGAGAATGCGCTCTCCCCTCTCGTCGGGGATGAATTTGAGCAATCCATTGGAGGCCTTGTCCGAGACCTCGCTCTTCCAACTCTTGCCCTGATCCTCCGATATCTGAACCGAATAGTGGATCCAACCCTTTCGAGCGGGAAACTCGCCCCGAAACACGATTCGACTGCCCTTGCTCCCCTGCTTGACGGGCTCCATCATGACCGGTCGTTTACGGTGCCCGTTGATCGACCACTGCATTCTCGCCCGCACGTGGCCTGCGTTGATCCGGGGGCGTTTGTGCACGGTCACCTGCACCCGAGCCATTTCCGTGCGCAGCACACACCGGTTGATGCGGCTGGCGGGAAAGCTCGTCGGACGCTCGGTCAGCAGATCCTCCAGGATCTTGCTCACACGCAGACAGATCGATCGGCTCATCCCACGGTCGGGATTGAACCAGTAATAGAGACCGGCGTAGAGCAAGCGAATGGACTCCTCGGCGTTGTCCTTGCTATGAATCTTCTCAACCAATGCGTCTATCGCTGCCTGCGCCGTCGAGACATCGCTGGAGGTCAGGTTTTGAGCCAACGAGAGCAAGGGGGGATCCTTCTGATAGAGCTTCACTCTCTCCAGATAGGGCCTTATGAAGCGACCATGATCGTAGAAGATCTCCGTCCGCGTATCCCCATGGGTGATGGCATGGCAGGCGGCAGGAGAGGCCATCGCATCCAGGAATCGGGATCGACAGATACGAATGCATTTTCGCGTGGTTCTGCCCAACGCGTAGATGAAGACGATTGATTCCGTATCGGGGACAAACACGCTGAAACGCGTCACCGGAGCGACAACCTCCCGACTGAGGCTGTGCTCCTTCTCAAACTGCGTTTGCAGTCGGCCCACGTCATCTTTGATCTTCCGTTTCACGTGAAGCGGATCGTTCCTGACTCGCCTTAGCAGCGTACAGGCGCCAAAGGCGTGGCAACCCACCCAGGTCCAGAACCGCTCCAGCAGCAATATCTCATGCCGATGAGAGAGTACCTCCGACCAGAGGCGCAACTCGCCATTCTCCTTGCGCCGCTCGCATTCCTCCAGCGTGGCCGCACAGATGCATGCCTGACCCGCAAGAAACCGGAGGGAATGATGCATGACCTCTCCGATATGGGCATCGGGTCGTGTCGCATGAAACAGTGTCCGCTCCAACAAACCTATCAGAAAAAGCCGTCGGACGTCCTTCTGATCAGGGTCAAAACTGAGCAAATCCCGGTCGAGCAGGATTTCCTGGGGGGCCAATCGCACCAACTCGTCGAGTGACTCTACCAAGCGAACGTTGAGCGTCCTGCCCAACAAATCCCGATAGCGGTCGGTCGCAAAGGAAGAGAGATGAGACAGGGTCTGATTCAGCGTGCTGGTGAAGAAACGCGTCTGATTGGGACCCAGTATCTGGCTCAGACCGGGACCACGGACATCACACTTCCCCTTTTCGTCGATATGTACCGAGGTGAGGCTGTCCATCGTCAATCGTCCCTAGGCGGGCGCGTTCGTGGTAGCATGGACCCGAAGTCACTCCAGCGCCAGTCTAAGCGGGCAAGTCACTTATCGCCACTTAAAAGGGCCCCAGACGTTAGTAGCGACGTGACAAGATAATGCTTGACAAGACCAGAGAACTCTCCACCATGGACTCCATCCTGGCAATGGCTAAGAGTGAACACTCTGCATCCCGCGCAGAGTGAACCCTCAAAACGACATAACAAGAAACATAAGGACGAGCGGCCTCGCGCAAGGATGCCGTGACTGCTTGGATCGTTGTGTATTATGCTGGAGGAATTGGGTGTGAAGAGGTGCGGTGCAACCTGGATCGACATCAACGCCCCACTGCTGCGTTACAAACTTATCGTAACCGTTTCGATGGAGGGTTATATTCCCGAGTTTGAGGGCGATGCCCGCGAGGCAAATACGAAGGGAGGATTGGGCGTCTATTTCGGAGACAAGCTGGAGGGTCTGGCTGCTATAGGGATCCGCAATGCATTTGGCTGTATGCCCATGTACGACAAACGCCTGGTGCAGCAGATCCGCAACGGACGGCAAGAAATAGACTATCGAGAAGTCTCCTACGATCAACAGCCCGTCACGCCGCTGCTCGATGAAGATCGGCAACCCATTAAATTGGAGGTGTGGGGCATCAACACCGAGAATCCCCTCGAGGAGGTTCGTCATGAGGCAGAGGTGTTCTGTACCTATCGAGGCGGCACGCCCCTCTATCTCTTCCGCTGTCCCAAGGTCTTCGACATACTCTACCCCGACGAAACCACGCATCAATGCTTGGGACGCCGTCACCGCTTCCTGCAAGAGACGATATTCGCCCAATGTGTCCCCAGACTCTTCAAGCGTCTCGGCGTCATTCCCGATGCGCTGCTGATCAACGAGGGTCACGTGGCTGTCGCCGGAGCGATCACACGGGGCGACCCCGTCTTCAACAAGACCGCCATCCTCTATACCAATCACACGGTCGTACCCGCGGGCTTGGAGGTCTTCGACGTCGATGAACTGGTGGGCAACGATCTAGGCCGGGCACGATACATCATGCGTTTCCCTTCCCAAAGCTGGCAGTGGCTCTGGAAGAAATTCATTGTAGAGAGCGAGGGCAAGGTCCTGATCGACTTTTCCAAAGGCGCCCTGGAAATCTGCAGCGCGGCCAATGCCGTTAGTGCCGAACACGCCGGCATGACCCGAAGCCTTTTTCCTTCGCACAACAAACACATCCACCCGATACTCAATGGCTCGGGCGACACCTGGGTCCAGCGAGAACTTCTCGAACTGGAGCGCCAGGGGATTCAGCCAAGCGCCGAGGAGTTGCTGGCATTGGGGCTCCAAGGAAAACGGACCGCCCGCGAGGCCATTCGACGGAGGACCATGGATCTGACCAATCAACAGGGCAAGGTCATCGCCGCCGAGGGGCGAGAATTGAACCTGGACATGCCCGCTGTCTGGTTGGTCCGCCGCATTGTGGATTACAAGAGCCAGTACCCCATCCTGAAGGACATCATTCACATCCTCTGCGCCGATCGCGAGCAGAGGGTCGATAGCCGCTGGGGTCTTAGGCGCGGGCTAGGCATGCAAGTCGTCGTTGGGGGTGTCGCGCCGCTGAATAGCCATGAACAGACCTGGATAGAGGCCTTTGTCCAATGGATGGAAAGGCCGGACCTGAAGAACCGATTTTTCTTTGTGCCAGGGGGTGACACCGAATTGCTGAGACTGCAGGCCATCGGCGCGGACATCTGCCTCAATTGCCCGCAGCCCGGCCGAGAGGCCTGCGGCACGAGCGATCAGCGCAGCGCGCGAAACGGTGGCATAAACATTGCCGTCCACAGCGGTGGACCGCCGGAATATCTGGAGGATGGCAGGAGCGGCATGCTGATCGGCCCTTACATCAACAACAAGGACTTTTTCGATCTAGCCCCCAAACACATCCTCGAGAAGCTGGAGGTGTTGGCAGACATGTACTACGCCCAGGGGCGAAACGACCTGCGTTGGCGGGAGATGAAACTGCAATCCTATCTTGCCAGCCGACAGGTCTCTGCAGCCGCCATGGAGCAGCGCTATGCGCCCGTTTACGTGCAAGCCATCCGCTCCAGGCTTGAGAATCTGCAGGACCCGGAGTCTCGGCATCACGTCGAGACAACATCGGACCAGTATCACCAACCCGTCCAGAATACGTACACTGGTCTGACGGGCTAGGACCCATGGGTCAGAGTGCCAAATGATGGACTAGCCGATGACCGCCCTAGTTTGATATCTAACCCTATCACTGCCCTCCACACGCAACAGCCCCAGGACCGTCTTAGCGGTCCTGGGGCTGTTTTTCCCTTGATCTGCCTTGCTTCAGAGGGGTAGAATGGTTTTCATGGTCGAAGAATCAAAATGCCTATCAGTATCAATCGGAGGTCCATGATGTTTACCAAACTCGCGACAAGACGAGCGTTTCTCAGGTCAGCCTCCACAGGCAGTCTCGCGGCGATAGGTGGCTTCGCTTTCCTGTCCCAATTGCCGCGGGTCTCGGCCGAGGACACCCAATTGAAACCGAAACTGGTGAAGTTCGATGGTCACATTGAGCCGCTCGTGCGGCTGATCGAAGAATCACCCCGCGATAAGTTGCTGGAACGAGTCGCGCAACGCATTCGGGGTGGAACCTCCTACCGCGAAGTGCTGGCGGCGCTGTTGCTGGCGGGAATACGCAACGTCCAGCCGCGACCTTCAGTAGGATTCAAGTTCCACTGTGTACTGGTCGTCAACTCTTGCCACTTGGCGAGTCTGTCCGGGCCAGCCGAAGATCGATGGCTGCCGATCTTCTGGGCGTTGGACTATTTCAAGTCATCACAGGCTGATGAGGCGCGCCGCGGTGGCTGGCGCATGAATTCCGTGAATGAATCGATCGTTCCCGATGCGTTGCGAGCCCGGCGTTTGTTTGTCGAGGCGATGGACGCATGGGACGCGGACAAGGCAGACGTCGCAACCGCCGGCCTGGTCCGAACGGCGGGAGCGACCGAAGTGTTCAATCTATTTGCGCGCTATGCTGCTCGTGACTATCGATCGATCGGCCACAAAGCCATTTACCTGGCGAACGCCTGGCGCACGCTGCAGGTCATTGGGTGGGAGTTTGCGGAGCCCGTATTGCGGTCCTTGACATTTGCTCTGTTGAACCATGGGGACGAGCCAAATCCGGCCCAGAGCGATCTGGCCGCCGACCGACCGTGGCGTGAAAACGTCGAAAGACTCGGTCGAATTCCTGACAACTGGCTCGGCGGAAAGCCCAATGACACTGTTCCCACAGAGCTGTTTCAGGCCTTCCGTCACGGAACTCCGTCTGCGGCCGCCGAGACGGCCGTCGAGGCGCTGTCGCGCGGAGTGGGGCCACAGTCTATCTGGGATGGTGTGTTCGTGGGAGCCGGCGAACTCCTAATGCGCCAGCCTGGCATCGTAGGATTGCATGGACTGACAACGGCGAACGCCATGCATTATCTGTGGCGTACTGTGGCTGACGATGGCCTGCGACGCCAACTGCTGCTTCAGGCCTGTGCGTTCAACCCGATGTTTCGCGATTCGGCTAAAGGTCGCGGGGGGCTCGGTGACCAGCGGATCGAAGACCTGCGGCCCATGGCGACCGAGGCGAGCGGCAGCGAAGCACTGGCAGAGATCTTGGCTGACATTTCGGTGGACAGAATGCGGGCGGCGGCAAAAGTCGAGTACTTTCTTTCGTCCGGTGGCAACGGCCACGATCTGGTTAACGCGGCCAGGCGAATTCTGTTCCGCAAGGGCCGCGACGCGCACGATTACAAGTTCAGTTCGGCCGTACTCGAGGACTACCGCCATGTAAGCCCGGCATGGCGGAACCGTTTCTTGGCGATGTCCGTCTTCAACCTCAAGGGAAGCGGGCATCCCGACAGTGATTTGCTGAATCGCACTCGCTCGGCTCTGCAGGGATGACGCGCGGCGCACCGTGTCTCGCAGACGCCACGGTTTTCATGACACGGGCGGCGGCCTCGCAGAAGGGTAGCGCGTGGACTTCGTCTGATCTATGCTTCTGTCTTATCTCTCCATGAATCACTCGCGTCTCTCCGACGATTGTCGAACGACTCCATTCGCATCTGCTTCGACATTTGCTCGCACTAACGGCCATGGCGGTCCTGACGCTGTTTTCTCCTTGATCTGCCTTGCTTCAGAGGGGTATGATCATGTTAATGGTTGAACAATCAAAGCACCTATCAGTGAGCCGTGCTGTGGCTGGTTTTCTCGGCTCGTTGACAGGGAACATGGCTCATGCACAAGAACGGTGATCACGCTCTGCGAAGTCTCTCCATCGGTATTCTGATCGCAACCCATCTCGTTGCTTCCCTCAAGGCTGACGACTGGCATCGCTGGCGCGGCCCGAATCTGAACGGTGTTTCCGCAGAGACGGCATGGCTTGACACATGGCCCGACCAGGGTCCCTCGATCATTTGGAAGACGATGGTCGGGACCGGTTTCTCGTCAACGTCGGTCGCCCGAGGACGCCTCTACACGATGGGAAACGAGGACAACACCGAGACCGTCTATTGCCTGGACGCGGTGACCGGCAAGGAACTGTGGACCCATTCGTACGCGTGCGCCCTGGACGACAGGTTCTTTGCTGGGGGACCGACCTCGACGCCCACCGTCGATGCCGGGTCTGTTTACACGTTGAGCCGACAAGGACACCTGATCTGTTTCGAAGCGGCCTCGGGCGAGGTGCTCTGGTCCAAGAACATTCAAACCGAGACGGGAGTCAGAATCCCCGGCTGGGGTTTTGCGGGTTCGCCGCTGGTTCACGAGAACCTGCTGCTGCTGAATGTCGGCGAGGCCGGCACGGCCGTTGAGAAAACGACTGGCAAGCTGATTTGGACCTCGGCCGACCGTGACGCCGGCTATGCGACACCGGTTCCCCTGCGACAGGACGGACGGTGGGTGGCCGTCATTGCCTCGGGCAAGGCGTATCTGGCGGTGGACATCAAGACCGGCAAGCAACTGTGGCGGCATCGTTGGTTGACGCGCTTTGGCTGCAATGCCGCAGACCCGATCGTGGACGACGATTACGTGTTTCTCTCCTCAGGCTATAATCGGGGCGCCGCCTTGCTAAAGATGGCCCGTGATCGGCCATCGGTCATCTGGGCCCACAAGGAATTGCAGAATCAGCTCAATTCCAGCGTGCTGATTGACGGCTTTCTGTATGGCATCGACGGCAATGCCGGCTCGAAGACCCGCCTGAAATGTTTGGAGTGGCTGACGGGTGAGGTGAGGTGGACGCAAGATGGAATCGGTTGCGGATCATTGATGGCGGCCGACGGCAAGTTGATTGTTCTAAGCGAGCGGGGCGAATTGATCATCGCCCGGGCCTCGCCGAAAGGTTTCGTTGCCTTGGCCCGTGCCCAGGTCGTGAGCGGCATGTGTTGGACCGTGCCGGTTCTCGCTCAGGGAAGAATCTATTGCCGCTCGGCCGACGGAGAACTGGTGTGTGTCGACGTTCGTTCGTCGAATTGAAACTGAGAAATATGCACGGAAACAACTAGAGGACGGCGATGAGTCTGAATCGAAGAGAGTTCATCAAGACGGCGACCGCCGCCGGCATCATTTCGGGCGTGGCGCCGCTGGTTCGAGCTGGGTTTAAGCACAAAAAGTACCGGACCGCGCTGATCGGATCGGGCTGGTGGGGCATGAATATTCTCCGCGAGGCGATCGCCGCCGGAGCCACCAAAGTGGTTGCGCTGTGCGACGTGCACCAGGACCAGCTCGACACGTCGGCTGAAGAAGTCCAAGACCTGTGCGGCGACACGCCCAAGAAATACACGGATTTCCGAGAATTGCTCGACAGAGAGCAAATCGAGATAGCGATCGTGGCGACTCCGGACCACTGGCACGCGCTGAATGCCATTGCCGCCGTCAAGTCGGGAGTCCATGTGTTTCTCGAAAAACCGACCGGCCATACCATTCAGGAAAGCCGCGCCGTGGTCCAAGCGGCGCGCGACGCCGACCGAGTGGTTCAGGTGGGGCTGCATCGGCGGGTCGGTCCCCATTACGTCTCGGGGATGAAGTTTCTTAAAGAGGGGGGCGCCGGTCAAATCGGCATGGTGCGGATGTTCGTCCACGGGCGCGGCGGAGCCGAACTGCCGACGCCCAACAGCGCGCCGCCGGAAGGCATGGACTGGGACATGTACTGCGGTCCGGCTCCGTTGCGGCCTTTCAACCGAAAAATTCATCCGGGCGGATTCCGAAACTTTCTTGACTTCGCCAACGGTACCTTGGGTGACTGGGGTGTCCACTGGCTGGACCAGGTTCTGTGGTGGACCGACGAAAAGTATCCTCGGCGCGTTTACTCGACCGGCGGCCGGCCCATTCGCGGCGCGCCCGTGCTTTCCACGACAGGGCAGACGTCTGATGCTCCCGATTCGCAGGTGGCCGTTTACGAGTTTGAATCGTTCACGGCCATCTGGGAACACCGAAAGTTCGCGAACAACGAAGCCGAGAAGCACCGCATCGGCTGCTATTTTTACGGCACGAAGGGGACGTTTCACATGGGCTGGCGAGACGGTTGGACGTTCTATCCCGCGAATTCCAAGAGCAAGACACTGCACGAAGACGCCCAGTTGCAACAGCCCGGCGGGCACAGCATCCGGGCGTTGTGGGCCGATTTTCTGCGGAGCATTGAAACGGGGCAACGCCCGGTTTGCGACGTGGAAATCGGCCACCTCTCGACGAATCTCAGTTTGCTCGGCATGCTGTCGTACAAGCTGGGTCGCAGCATCAAGTGGGACGGCGAGACGGAAACGATCGACGGCGACGACGAGGCAAACAAGTTGCTGCGGCGCGATTTCCGAGCGCCGTGGGTGTATCCGCAAGTCTGATCTGATCGGATCGAGAGCGTCTAACACGGTCGCCTCTGCGCGTCGGCACGCCAAAATGAGGGCGGGTGGCATCCCGCTCCCGCAGCCATTTGTCGAAGACGTGCGGAAGTGTCTTGGGAAAGAGGAAGCGGTTCCCTCTACGCTTGAATCCTCACATCTTAGGTGCTATAAGGATCTGCAAAGACTGAATTCACCGCACTTCACTCGTGGAAAGGACATCGCCATGATCCTCCGTACAAAGCGACACAAACCAAGCACGTTGGTGTTCCTCGTCAATCTCCTCGTCCTAGGCAGTGGAACATACGCACTTGAGTCACCGAAAGGACTCAAAGAACGTCTCCAAGACGAACACGCCTCCGGTGCAGATTTTTGGATCTACAACGACATCGCCCAAGCGCGTGAAGAGGCGAGAAGGCAAAACAAGCCCATGTTCGTCACGTTTCGCTGCGTCCCTTGCAAGGCCTGCTCCGCGTTTGATGCCGAGGTTGCCAAGGACAATCTACGGATTCGGCGGCTGGCGGCAGAAAAGTTCGTAGCGATTCGGCAAGTGGAAATGAAGGGTGTCGATCTGACCCAGTTCCAGTTTGACTATGACCTCAATTGGGCCGCTATGTTCATCAATGCCGATGGCACCGTCTATGCTCGCTACGGCACGCAGAGCGCGGCCGGACCCGACGGGTACAATTCAATCGAAGGTCTCGAAAAAACGATGCGGCGTGTATTGACCCTGCATGCCGGCTATCCAGACAATGCAGCCTATTTCGATGGCAAACGGGGTGCTCCCCAGCCCTATCGCACGGCGCTTGAAATGCCGGGGCTGGATCACAAAGAAAAGTTTCTGGGCACGACCAACCGCCAAAACTGCATTCACTGTCACAACATCTACGATGCCATGAACCAGCACGCGCAGGAAACGGGCTCTTTTACGCAATCCACGCTCTGGAAATATCCTCTGCCGGAGAACATCGGGCTGATCATCGATGCAAACGATGGCACGCGCATTACATCCGTTGTTCCGGGAACACCCGCTGACGCATCCGGCTTGGAACCCGGCACACATGTACGGTTCGTCAACGGCCAGGTCATCTCCTCCATTGCCGATATCCAGTGGGTCTTGCACCACCTTCCCAACACGGCCACGCGTGTCGAAGTCACAACGGAACGAAGCCGGAGGGTTACGCTAGCACTCCCCGCAGACTGGAAGAGAACTGACATTTCCTGGCGTGAGTCTATGTGGTCGTTAAGCCCACGGCTACGCGTCTGGGCACCGGCGCTGACAGAAGAACAAAAAAGGGAACGGGACCTTCCCTTGGAAAAAGGCGCCTATCTGGTTCGCTGGATCAACAGGGACTCAGATGCCGGTCGTGCCGCCCATGACGCCGGAATGCGGCAAAAGGATGTCATTGTGGCTGTGGCAGGTGAAGCACTGAACATGACTTGGGCACAATTGAGCGTCCACATCAAACTGAATTACAGCGTCGGCGATGAACTTCCGCTCACCATTCTGCGCGATGGAAAGGAACGGTTCATCCATGTCAAGTTGGTCGAGTGATGCGCTGCTATGCCCTTCTCTGCCAAAAGACAAGCAGCTACTTCTTGCCCTGTCTCTTTTTCCAGGCAGTCACATGGATTCTCTCAATGCCCTTTTCTCTGGCCATCCCTATCAATCTTCCGACTGTTCTCTCGGGTACATCCTTCACGACGTGGAGTTCTAAAACAGACTCGTGGGGGCGATCAATGTCTTGCAAGCGTTCTTCGATCTCTTCCAGGGAGGTGGGCCTTTCTTTGTAATAGATCTTTGCGCCTCCCTCCGTAGCTTCGATGAACAGATGAATCACCGAGCTTTGATCTCGTTCCGCCCGCTTTTCACGCCTGATGTGTTCCACCTTGATTCTCTTGATGCCCGCGTCTTCGGCAGTCTCCGTAATATGTTGGACCCATTCCTCAGATATCGCACCCCGAACGTGAACATGCAGAAGTTGATCATTCTTCAGGTCATGCAAAATCTCGCGGAGTTGTTCGTTGGATACGCGTTTCTCCTTGAAGAATATCTGAGGGTCGCCCGTTTCCGCGGCCCGCACGGTGATGTGTGTCGCTCTGAGCGCCCGATCCGGTCGTTCGGACCTCTCCTTGGCCTGCCGTCGTTTCCCACCGACCATCTGCTCTGCCACGCTTCCAACGGCAGCGCTTTTCTCCGCATGGCCGAATTCCCGCCACAGCCTGGAGGCCAGCAACAAGACCTCGGCCAGATTCTCACGACTCGGAGCCCGCTCCCGGATTCGCAGCCCCTCCTCGTCTCTGCGTCCTTCGAGCACGACTTCACGCGAACGAATGGCCCGCGTGAGCAGTTCGGCCGCATCGGTCCGATTCGCTTCCTTGAGTGCGGGCTTTGCCATTCTCATCACCTCAAGCTGGTGAAGGGCGACTTCTCGCTCGGCCTTGGGGCGCTCTCCTCTGGCCTTCCGTTTGTCACTTTCTCCTTCTCTGCGGACGACCCGCTTGACCTCTTTCTTGGGTCCGCGGTTTTCCTGCAATTGATCTCTCAAACGTGCAACTTCCCCACGAAGCTCTGCGACTTGATCCTGTAGTCGTTCGAAACGAGCCCACAGCGAGTCTGTCCCTCGTCGGGCAAGGCCCTCCTCAGACCGGCCCCGTGTGCCACGCGGCCTATCAGCTTCCAATTCTCTGACCCATTTGTGTTCTGCCTCTGTCACATATGCGACGGCCACCGTTTGACCCTCTCGTAGCCTCCGTCCTCTCGCCACCAGCTCTTCTTGCCGCTGCGACAGGAGCACAGTCATGTTCTTGCGGCCCTCGAGCGGTTTGATGACGAGGCCCAAATAGGTCCGTTCACCTACACGTTTCTCTGTGAGGCGTACAAATGTACCTCGCAGCTCTCCCACCCTTGACCGCTGTTCCGCCTGCAGCACGGCGCAAAAAGCCGATATGGCGAGTACACCAAACACCAGAATCTCAAATTGCTTTTTCATAGCAGAACTCCTTATGAACGTATCGCTCTTGCCCTAATGATGCTCACCATCGTGGCACTCATTGTTTTTCGGGAATATCGTGCGGCGTGAGATGGGTGATCCATGGTCTTCATCCTTTCTGTGTCGAAAGTGGAAGACACTGTCCTGCAGAGTATAGGGCCTAATCAAGCCTGCGGCAAGACCGGAAAGGCAGTGGTTAGTAATCAGTGATCTGCAATCAGTAGTAGTAGTCCTCCTTCGCAGCAAGCTGCTACGGAGGACAGGTCCATCCCCAGTAGCGGGCTACTGCGGAGGAGGCGCAGTAATCGGGACAATCGCGTCTCCTTCGCGGCCATTCGCTAATGCACAAACTGAAATGCTCTGTCATATGTAAGGGCGTGCAAAACATCGGAGGAATCCCCAGCCTCTGGACAGGTTCATCTGCAGTTGATATTCTAAGATCCGTAGCGTTGAATTCGAATCGCATAGTGTGCCGTCGTTGGGATCGCAACCGGCGGGAAAACTGCTCATGAAGTCCAACGGAAAGTATCGGGACAGCGTATCAAGGCAATCTTTGCCTGGAATCGCAGTTTATCTCTTCTTCGCCCTCCTTCTCGCCCTCTCGACCTCATTTGCGGAGGACGTCTCTAGAATTCAAAAAAAGCACGTTGACGAGTCGTCCGGGGGAACCGATGAGCTCGCAGAGCGAGTACCGCCCCCGACCCACCACCGAGGGACAGGCTCGATCGAAGGCCGAGTGGTCTATAGAGCCGATGCGGAACGCCCCTGGCGCTATGCCCGCTACTACGTGAAAGATCGCCACAAGGGGCAGCTCGCCGAGGCCGTCGTCGCACTGGAGACCGCGGCGGTAGAGCGTGGGCGCTCGGAAAAAGCGGCCACCCTCATCATCGACCAGAAGGATTTCCAATTCACCCCGGAGACGGCGGCCATCCGGGCTAGCGATAGCGTCAAGTTTCTCAACAGCGACATGGCGGTGCACAACGTGCAGACCTTTCATCCGCAACACTCCTTTAACATCAACATGCCCGCCGGGGGAGAGCATGTCGAGACATTTCGCAAGGCGGGTGGCATTGACCAGCCCTACCGAATTGGGTGCATCTACCACAGTGCGATGCGTTCCTGGATCTTCGTTTTCGATCACCCCTATTATCAAGTGACGAAAACAGATGGCCGCTTTCGCTTGACGAAGATTCCGCCGGGAGAATACATCTGCCGCATGGCCCATCCGGCGGGACGGTTGCGGTGGAGCCGGCGCATCAAGGTTGAGGCGGGCAAGACAACGCAACTTGATATTGTGGTTTCCCCGGACAACAAACCCAAGAAGCATCCCTAGAGAAACCTGCCCCCCTCTGCCGACCCACCAACCACCTTAGCAATCAAAAGGAGAGAATCGATGGCACGACAATTACAGACACGACGCGAGGCGCTCAAAGCCGGTTCAACAGCCATTGCCGCCGCCGTGGCTCACCTGGCAAAGCCCGGCTTCGCATTTCCCACTGAAGATCCCGGTGAAGAACTCCTGCCCTTTCTGGACATGCCGCGGACGCCGCCGAACCGGCTCGACTGGGAAACGCTGGACACATGGATCACACCGGCGGATCAGGTCTTCAGCGTGCAGCACTACGGTGTACCGGAGTTTGACGCCGGCCAGGCGAAACTCGACATCACGGGGCTCGTAGAGAGGCCGCAATCCTTCACGCTCGATCAATTGAAGGTGCTTCCCAAGAAAGAGCAGTTGATGACCCTGGAGTGTTCCGGCAATGGCTCATCGAAGGGATTCATGAATGCCGTCTACAATGGCAAGTGGATCGGCACGCCCCTGGCACCGATTCTGAAGGCCTGCGGACTGAAGACGGGTGCGAAAGAGGTTGTCTTTTTCGGCCACGACACCAAGGAGGAGACGCTTCGCAAGGGCACGAAACGCGAGTTGACGGTGAAGGTATCCTTCGGCCGCAGCATGTCCCTCGAGGACGCCCTGAATCTCAACGTCCTGCTGGCATACGAGCGAAATGGCGAACCCCTCGAGAAACGAAACGGCGCCCCCATACGGTTGATCGTCCCCGGCTGGTACGGCATCGCCAACGTCAAATGGCTCAAACGCATCGAAATCCGCGACAGTCGTTACATGGGCCGTTTCATGGGCCGCGACTACGTCACGGTGCGAGGCGAGCGTCGTGGCGATGAGGTCGTGTTTGTAGAATCCTCTATCACACGCATGAGACTGAAGTCAGTCGTAGCGCGGATCACCCAGCGATCAGGGCAGGATGGAGCCCATTCGCTGAAGGCATACGGCGCGGCGTGGGACGACGGGACGGGAATCCAAAAAGTGCAGGTTAAATGCGACGAGGGAAAGTGGCAGGATGCTATGCTGGATGCAACGCCGCGGGACAAGTTCTGCTGGACCTTCTTTTCCATCGACCTGGGGTCGATGGAACCCGGCAAACACACCGTCGTATCCCGGGCCATCGACGTGAAGGGACGCGTCCAACCCTCGGCACAAGACGACGAAATCGCCCTCAAAAAAACCTACTGGGAAGCCAACCAGCAGTGGCCGCGAGAGATCGAGGTCAGTGCATGATCCCATACAGCAGCCTGGCAAGCCCCACATCCGATGCGGTCATAATCGCACCGATCGAGAATTCGGGGATTCATTTTCTGCGCGACCGGTAAGGACCCCTAACCCCTCTTGATCAAGTGCCAAAATGTCCCGGTCAGCAGAGCCAAGGCGCAGAGTCCGAGTGCCGGTGCCCATGGGCCGGCCCAGGCATAGCCCAAGCCTTCGGGGGCGTGTTGAAGCAGGACTGCCACGCCGGCGATACCCACGCCCAGCAGCCCCTCTCCTCCGACCAGACCCGATCCAAAGAGCACACCCCTTTCTCGCCTGGCCCCCGCCTGATCCTTATCTCGTGACGTTCTTTCGGCGCCCCATCTGAGGAGTCCGCCCAGGAAGACCGGCATCATGGTGGACACCGGCAGGTAGACGCCCACGGCAAAGGGCAGGCTGGGGATGCGGAGCAACTCGCAGCCCAGTGCAATTGCCACGCCCATGCCCACGAACAGCCAAGGCAGGTTTTGTTGCAAGACGCCCTCGATCACCACCTTCATGAGCGTGGCCTGGGGCGCGGGTAATTCATCGGTGCCAAACCCATAGGCGTTGTGTAGGAACTTCACGGTCAAGCAGACGAAGAGGGCAGAGGTCAGCACACCGATGAGTTCTCCGATCTGCTGTTTCCTGGGCGTGGCCCCCAACAGGAAACCGGTCTTGAGGTCCTGAGAGGTGTCCCCGGCGATGGAGGCGGCAATGGCCACGACACAGCCCACGGTCAGTGCGGCCACCTTGCCGTTATCACCGGTCCAACCCAGCAGGAGAAAGATGGAGGACGTCAGTAGCAGGGTCGCGATGGTCATGCCGCTGGTGGGATTGGAGGTGACACCCACGAGTCCGACGATTCTGGACGACACCGTCACGAAGAAGAAGGCACAGAGGATGACCAGCAGGGCGGCAATCGTCCGGGCGCCGACGTGACCGAGCACGGGAAAGATCTGCGGGACCAGGGACATGGCCAGGAACAGCAACAGAAGCCCGCCCCCTACGATCTTCAAGGAGAGGTCCTGTTGGGTGCGTGGTTCCTTGCCGGACGTCTGAGCGAATCGTTCCTTGACTTTCCCTACGCCGATGCGAATGCTCTCGATGACGGTGGGGATGGACCGAATCAGGGTGATCAGGCCGCCGGTGGCGACGGCTCCCGCGCCAATGTAGCGCACATACTTCGTCCAAATGTCGGAGGGTGACATGTCACCGATGGCCAGTAGGGTCTCCGGATAGAGGGGGTCGCTCCGGCCGCTGCCCCACTGGGCGATCACGGGGATGATGATGAGCCAGGAAAGCAGACCGCCACCGACCATGATGGCGCCGATCCGAGGCCCCAGGATATATCCCACCCCGAAGAGCGCCGTTGACACCTTGCAGCCCAACTCTGCCTTGGGCAGCAGGGGTATCGCTACGGTGACCTTACCCGGGACGAGGTGCAGACCGTCGATGGCCAGTTTGTAGAGCGCACCGAAGCCGAGCCCCCAAAAGACATTCCGGGCCCGGCCGCCCCCCAGGTCGCTGGCCACCAAGACCTCTGCGCAGGCGGTCCCCTCCGGATAGGGAAGTTTGCCGTGTTCCCGATCGATCAGAAAGGCCCGCAGGGGGATCATGAAAAGCACGCCGATGAGCCCGCCGCAGAGCGCCAAGAGGACCATCTGCAAGAGGGTGGGATCGAGTTGCCAGAGAAAGAGGGCCGGCAGCGTAAAAATCATCCCGCTAGCCAGGCTGCTGGAGGCCGATCCTATGGTCTGTGACATATTGGCTTCCAAAATCGTGCCGGGCCGGCCGATGCCTCGCAAGCCGCGAAAGGCCGCCACGGTCATGACGGCCACCGGTATCGAGGTGGAAATGGTCAGGCCCGCGACCAGACCCAAATAGGCGTTGGCCGCTCCAAAGACGATGCCGAAGAGGATGCCCAGGATGATGGCCTTGGCGCTGAACTCCGGTGGGCTCCCCGAACTGGCAACATAGGGTCTATATGGCCTCTCTTGCGTCTGAGGCGTGTAGGCCGTGGCATCCAGTCCCTTCTTGTCCATTGCGAGTACTCCTGGAACTTAGTGAGCCGGTACCATACCGGAATGTGGAACATTGTGCCATGCGCATGTGAGTTGGGACGACGAACCGCAGGTTCAAGTCATCAGTCACCGGTTGAATCAGAGACTGATTACGAGATCACTGACTGACTAGTCGACTTCTATCCTTTTCGGGCTATACTCACCCCATAAACCGTTCACTTCGATGGGAGTCCGACCATGAATAGAATCCACCCGCAACTCTCCTCCCTGATACTGATCGCCATCCTGTCGCACATGGGACTGGCCTCCATTCAGCCTTGGTCTGAAGATCCACGCTACTGGCAGTATCGCGGCGAGCCCGTCATGCTCCTGGGCGCGAGTGACGACGACAGTCTCTTTCAATGGCCGTCACCCCGTTTGGAAGCGCATCTCGACGCCCTGCAGGCGGTGGGCGTCAACTACATCCGCAACACCATGAGCGACCGGCACGACCATGATTTTGAACTCTATCCTTATGACCAACGAGCCGATGGCAAGTACGATCTGGATCAATGGAATCCTGAATATTGGCGTCGCTTCGCGACGCTCCTGCGCGAGACCCACAAGCGGCGCATCGTCGTCCAGATCGAAATCTGGGACCGCTTCGACTACTCCCGCCAGCACTGGCCCCCGCATCCCTACCGTCCCCGCAACAACATCAACTACTCGGCCGCGGAATCTGGTTTCGCCGAGGTCTACCCTGATCATCCCGGGCGCAACCTGCAGCCCTTTTTCTACACGACCCCACTCCAGCGAAACAACCTAGCGGTGCTCGAGTATCAGCAGCGTTTCGTGGTTAAACTCCTCTCCTACGCCCTCGAGTACGATCATGTGCTCTACTGTATGGACAACGAAACGTCCGGCGAGGAGGCCTGGGGCGCCTACTGGGCTCAGTTTGTCCAGGAGCATGCTGCGAACCGAGACAAGCGGGTGTTGGTCACCGAGATGTGGGACGCCTGGGATCTGCGGGGCGATCAGCACCGGCGAACCTTCGACCACCCCGACCGATATGCGTTTTGTGATGTCTCGCAGAACAATCAGAAAAAGGGGCAGGTCCACTGGGACAACTTCCAATGGGTGCGCCGGCGCATCGCCGCGGCTCCGCGTCCCCTCAATACCGTCAAGACCTATGGCGCCGATGGCGGCAGACACGGGAATACGCGCGATGGGATCGAACGCTGGTGGCGGCACGTCATCGGTGGCGCCGCGTCGGCCCGCTTTCATCGACCTCCGTCGGGACTGGGACTGTCACCTCTGTCGGTAGCCTCCGTAAGAGCGGCTCGTCGGCTCGAATCCCTCGTCAGGTTCTGGGAGATTGAGGCTGCCAATCATCTGCTCTCGGAACGTGAGGCAAACGAGGCTTTCCTGGCGGCGCAACCGGGCCATGCCTATGCCCTCTACTTTACCAATGGCGGTCGCGTCGGGCTTGATCTGCGGGAACACGCCCGGCAGTTCTCGCTCAGTTGGATCGACATCCGTACGGGGGACTGGGGGCCGTCGGACACCTGCGATGGGGGTAAGGTCGTGCCGATCCAGGCACCCGGCTCGGGACACTGGTTGGCGGTCTTGCTGAAGGATGAGTGAGTCTGCCGACCACCGCTGTCGTTGTCAGCGGAGCCCTTGTCATCATCGTAATCGAACCCCTAACCGAGCCAACTCGTTGTCGCGACTACGACAACGAGCGACATTGGGGCTCTCGCAGACGGAGGTCGGCCTTCCCCTAGTTCGCGGAGACGGGCTCCTCCGACATCCGGTCGACAATGGCCTGTCCAAAGCCGGAGCAAGAGACCTCGGTGACATTCTCGCGGTCCTCCTTCTTCATGAGTCGCGCCAGATCGTAGGTGACATGGGCATCTTTGATGGCATTGCCGAGTCCCTTCACGACCAGCTTCGCGGCTTCGTTCCAGCCCATGTGCTCAAGCATCATGACGGCGGAGAGGATCAGAGAGCCGGGATTGACCTTGTCCTGACCGGTGTACTTGGGAGCCGTGCCATGAGTCGCCTCAAACAGCGCCACCTCATGGCCGATGTTGGCGCCGGGTCCCAGACCGAGCCCGCCGACCAGGGCGATGGCCGCGTCGGACAGATAGTCCCCATTAAGATTGGGCAGCGCCATCACGCTGTATTCTTCGGGCCGCGTCTGTATCTGCTGAAAAATGGAATCTGCGATACGATCCTTGATGAGGATTTTGCCTTGCGGCATCTGACCGTCCCATTTTTCCCACAGCGTCTTTTCCGTGATGAAGGTGTCGCCAAATTCAGCCGCCGCGACCTCGTAGCCCCATTTGCAGAAGGAGCCCTCGGTGAACTTCATGATGTTGCCCTTGTGGACCAGGGTGACGGACGGGAGTTTCTGCTTGATCGCCCATTCGCAGGCCTTGCGGACCAGACGCTTGGAGCCCGTCTCGGACATGGGCTTGATACCAATCCCGCTGTCGAGTCGGATCTGACGGCCGGTCATCTCTTTGATGAGATCGATGATGGCAAGGGCCACTTTGCTGCCTCTTTCGAAATCGTGACCGGCGTAGACATCCTCGGTGTTTTCGCGAAAGATCACGAACTTAACCTTGTCTGCCGACTTGTTGGGGCAGGGGACACCCTCGAAATAGTTCACCGGCCGCACGCAGGCATAGAGGTCCATCCGCTGTCTGAGCCCCACATTGATTGAGCGGAAACGAGGGGCGATGCCGTCCGTTTTGTCACAGGCGTCGCAGCGCTCACCATGGTTCTGCTGGTGAGCGCAGTGCAGGCAGACATGGGTCTCCTCTCCCACCGGGGTGGTGAAGGGGCCCTTGATCGCGATCTTGAGGTACTGGATGGCATCGATCGCCTCTTGCGGTAGGACATCCTCACCGCCGTAGATCTGCAGTGCCTCCAGTCCGACGTAGATAGGGCACCACTGGATCTCCTTCCGTCCATCATAGGCTTTGGCTACCGCGGACTTTACCACGTGCTGCATCGCCGGCGTGATATCGAGGCCGATGCCATCCCCGCGCAATAGGCCAATGATCGGGCGATCTCCCACCGTCAACTTACCTAACTTGGATTCGATGAGATCCCCTGCGGGGATGTTGATGTGCTTAAACTCGGGCATCTTGTTTCCTCATTACAGTTTAGAGCCCCTAACAGAATGAACGTCGCACCGAGAGCGAGCGTTTTTGCCTCTGGCAAGGAAGGCGAAGCAGGCCATCCGAGGATGGTCGATGGAGCCTGACGCCGTCCAGAGGGATAGTCAGCCGCTCGAATGCAGACTCATTTTGCGTAGGTGCTCTTAGTCGTTCATTCAGTCTTTCCGATTGGCGAAAACGCTGTGGATACGGGCTCTGAAGGTGGTAAACCATCGTCGTAAGCAAGAAGAGGCCGAGTTTAGCACACCCGATTCCCGCGATCAATAGAAAACACAATGTTGAATAGGCACGGCGAGGGGGCTGGGCGATTCCGGACAACCCCGTCGGCCGCGCAAAAAAAACCCCTGCGAGCGGAGGGAGAGGAGAGGAAAGCGAGATGTCGCAGGGGGTTTGCTTGTTTATCGATTGCTCCAGAGCAACCGTATATGTCTAACAGTTGTGGCAACAGGCAACTGATCAATGCCGACGGCCATGTCTATCCAATAAAACATGTTGCTACCCATCAGCAACGGATCCGTCTCGTACTACTATCGTCAATGATAGCATCTTCATGGAACTTAGTCTATGGGTTTTCCACTTTTTCTTGCGATGCATTGGCTCGGCCAGCGAGGAAAAGGCTGAATACCCACTTTCCCCCCGTTAGACAGGGCCTAATTGGGCTAGGCCAGCGGGAATGTCTCAGAGCGCGGATGCGACTCCACAGGTCCGTCCAAGAACGCGCAATTTCCCCGACCGCCAAGTTTGTTGCCTGCTGGGGCATGGTGGAAACCGGCGATGGTGTCCCAGAAGGGGCCGACTCCATCAGGACCCGGTCTGACGGCCCACTCGTTGCCGCCGTTTTGTCTCAGCCAACCTTCAACCGTGCTGGTATTCTGCAGAACCATGTAGGTGTCATTCAGTCCCGAAGCGTTGTAGGCCGTGTCCACATAGGAACTCTCTTCGGTAAAGGAGAAGGTGGTGGCGGGGTGTTTGACATTTTGCAGATTGCTGACCCTCAGGCCTTCAAGCGCCCCGGGAGGGCCCAGAAAGGCATTCGTGGTGTAGTTGTACCAGGGCTGGTAATCGCGGATGGTGCTCCCATTGGCCTTGTAGAACTGGTCCTCAGAGTAATTACGGGTCATGACCTTAAAACGTGCATGACAATGAGTTGTCGAATGATCCGCTCAAATTTAGGTGGGATTGGGTCGTAATCGATCGAGCGAAACCGCCGGATTCTGGACCTGATTAGAGGCGCTTTCCTGAGTAGTTTCATGCCGCTGTCGCGGCTAGGTTGCTCCAGGGAAGCCGCCGTTTTCCTGCTATTTTGATTCCAATGGACCGGGTTCACACCCCGTTTTCCATTGATCGGCCTTCCCCTCGGGCGTATACTCATTTCTATGGTTGTTAAATCAGATTTCCTACCAGTTAAAGCAAATTTCCCATCCGTTCGTCATCGGGGTGAGCAAGTCCTCGGCCAAGAAGGGCTGTCTTTGTCGGGAGTCGGAACGCGCCAAAATCCACTTTCGCAACAGTCGGGTGATGGCATTGCCCCCCGGCATCACCGGCGACGAGCCAACCGCTCCGGTCGTGAAAAAACCAGTGATAGTTGAGTCATCGGAGTTCTGCTGAAATGTGTTCCGCACTTCGAATCCTATTGACCATGCTACTGGTGCTGGTCTCTGGTCAATCCGGCGCCGGCATTGCAGCCGAGGGCGAAATGCCGCCGGACGATGCTCTTTCGACCGACGAGCAGAAACTGCTGCGCCGGTGGATCGAAGACGGCGCGCCGGGTCTGTCAAAAACGGCGTCCGGCAAGACGGGTCATTGGGCGTTTCAGCGTCTGGGTACGCACAATCCGCCACAACCAACGGATGCGGGACGCGGGCGAACTCCGGTGGATCGGTTCGTCCTGAGCAAACTCGACCTGCGCGGGCTGTCTCTCAATCCCCAAGCCGATCGGTCGACATTGATTCGTCGAGTCAGCTACGACCTGACTGGATTGCCGCCGGCGCCCGACGAGATCACCAGATTCCTGGCCGACCAAGCCGATGACGCCTACCAGCGCATGGTTGATCGGTATCTGTCCTCGCCACGTTACGGCGAGCGCTGGGGAAACCACTGGCTCGATGTGGCCGGCTACGCCGACTCGAACGGCTACTTCAGCGCCGACACCGACCGTCCCTTGGCGTACCGCTATCGCGATTACGTGATCCGGTCGTTCAACGCCGACAAGCCGTTCGATCAGTTCGTGCGCGAGCAACTTGCCGGCGATGAGCTGGCAGAAACCATCGGTTACCGTCCCGGTGGAACGATCACTCCGCGGTTCATCGAGTTGCTCGAGGCGACCCATTTTCTGCGAAATGCGCAGGACGGAACCGATTCGAGCGACGGCAACCCTGACGAAGTGCGAACCGACAAGTACAAGGCATTGGAAGGAACGCTGCAAATCATCGGCTCTTCACTGCTAGGTTTGAAGCTGCAATGCGCACGCTGCCACGATCATAAATTCGAGCCCATCAGGCAGCGCGAGTACTACCAGTTGCAGGCCGTCCTATTTCCGGCCTTTAACGTCGACAACTGGATTGTTCCCCAGAAACGGTTCGTGATTGCCGCGTCGGCCAAGCGGATTGCCGAATGGGAAGCGGATTCGGCCAAGCTCGACGACGAAGTGGCTCTGCTCCAGACGCGGTTTGCCGAATGGTTCCGCAAGAACCGGGAGCCTGGGCTTGTTGCGTTTGAAGATCGCTTTGACAAAAGTGATCGTCCGGACGCTACCGCCGACCCAGACGCCAACACCAAATGGAGCAACTCGGTCCCCGGCGATGCAAGTCCCGCGGGAACTCCGGCGGTTCAAATCGGTTCGGCGACTGCGCCTGGGGCTGTCGTCGAGAAGGCGGCGTTGCGGATCATCGAATCCGGTGCCGCGGGCGACCGAGGGATTTCGACGAAGCGGAAGTTCGATTGGACTCCGGACGCAAAAAACGCCTGGATTCAGGCCACGTTCGATTTGGTCGCAAATTCCGTCGACGGCAGCCCTCCGGCAGCACGGATCGGGTATTTCATCGCGCTGGCCGATTTCAATGACCGTGGCGAGGGCGGCGGCAACATCCTGCTCGATGGAAATCCGGCCGGGGGCGCTGCGGTTGACCTCGATTATCCAGGCAGCGATTCCAAGTCGGCCGGCAGCATTGGCCAGCAAGGCTACCAGTCGGGGCACAACTACGGCGTGCGCGTGACGAACGAGGGGCAGGACCGGTTCCGCCTAGATCACCTCGTCGACGGCGCCGTTGAAGGCAAGTCCGTAACGATTGCCGCGTCGGATCTTCCGGACGGCGGTTTCGGATTCGAGTACTGTTGTGGTCGCAGCTTCATCGTGGACAACGTTGTCGTTGAGACAAGCGATCCATCGCTCGATCCGTCCGATCGTTTGATGTTTGCCAAAAAACTTGCAGCGAAACGCAAGAAGCAGAGCGATGGGCTCAAGGCCCTCGCCGCCCAGCGAACCGACAAACCCGGCAAGATCGCCTGGGTGACGGATGCCTCGTCGGAGTCTCTGGACGTGTATCTTCTGGATCGAGGCGACTACAAAGCCCGACTCGAAAAGGTGCAACCGGCCGGCCTGACGATTCTTTCCGATCCGGACAATCCGTCTGAACTGAGGCCCACTGACTCGAAAGTCATTCGCACAACGGGGCGGCGCTTGGCGTTTGCCCGCTGGCTAACGCAGCCAGGTTCCAAGTCCGCCGCCGTGTTGGCACGCGTGACCGTGAATCGCATTTGGCAACGGCATTTCGGTCGCGGAATCGTCTCGACGTCCGACAACCTGGGTTACTCTGGTTCGCCGCCGTCGCATCCGAAACTGCTCGACTGGCTGGCGGCTCGATTTGTCGAAAGCAGCTGGAGCGTCAAGCACATGCACCGACTTATTCTGGCATCGGCCGCCTATCGGCAATCCAGTGTTCCGAATCAGGCGGGCCGCGAAATCGATCCCGACAACCGATTGCTGTGGCGGCATGCGTTGCGGCGTCTCGATGCCGAATCGATCCGCGACGGCATGCTGGCGATCAGCGGTGAACTGGATCGGCGCATGGGCGGTCCCTACGTTCCCACCAAGCGGCTGAGCCCGTCGGAGGTGACCGTTGACGAGAACAGTCCCGGCGCCCGTCGGCGCAGCGTGTACTTGCAACGCCGACGAACGCAAATACCGAATTTTTTGAAAGTATTCGACGCCCCGTCCGTCGTCTTCAACTGTACACTACGTGACTCGACGACGGTGCCGTTGCAGTCGCTGGCTCTAATGAATTCCGACTTTTCCCGGCGCCGGGCTGCCGCATTGGCCGCGCGGCTGCGACGCGACGCCGGCGCCGGCCGGGATGCGAAGATCACCCGTGCATTCCTGCTGGTCTTGGGGCGCGACGCGACCCGCGAAGAACGGGTCGTCTCGCGAACGTTTCTGACGCAGCAGTCGGCCGAGTACTCCGCGCAAGTTGCGGACGACGAACAGGCATGGGTTGATTTCAGCCAGATGCTGATGGCCAGCAATGCGTTTCTGTATGTGGAGTAACGTGATGGAATCGCACTTTCCGTATTCGCTCAATCGACGATCCTTCCTGGGCGGTTCGACCGGGGCACTGGGCATGCTGGCGCTAGCGCATCTGCTGCGTGCCGAATCCAAACCGCCGGCTACGGCTGACCAACGCCATTTGACGATGGGTGCGGCGACGCATCATCGGCCGCGGGCGAAATCGGTGATTTGTCTCTTTCAGCATGGCGGTCCGAGCCAGGTCGATCTATTCGATCCGAAACCCGCACTCACAAAACTCGACGGCAAACCGTACTCGGGCGATCTCGAAGCCCATTTTGACAAGCAGAAAGGCAACTGTCTGGCGTCACCGTTTCGGTTCACGCCGAGCGGACAATCGGGCATCGAATTATCCGAACTGCTGCCGCACACCGCCCGCATTGCCGACGAAATCACTCTTATTCGATCGATGACCACCGAGTCGGTTGACCATGAATCGGCTCTACGGCTGATTCACAGCGGCACGTTCAGCGCCGGCTCACCGACGTGGGGCAGTTGGGTGATCTATGCGCTGGGAGCCGAGAACCAAAACCTGCCGGCCTATGTGGTCCTCTCTGATCCGGGTGGTCTGCCGGTCGACGGCGGGCGCAATTGGTCCAGCGGTTGGTTGCCAGCGGTATATCAAGGCACGCCGTTTCAGACCGGCGATGCGCCGGTGCCCAACCTGATGACTCCGCCGAATGTCACGCCCGGCGCGCGCGTCGCCCAACTTCAGTTTCTGGATCAGCTCAATCGGTTCCAGCAACGCCGATTCCCAGACAACTCGGAGCTGAAGGCCCGCATCACGAATTTTGAGACGGCAGCCCGCATGCAGACGACCGTCCCGAGTGCGCTGGACCTCTCGAGCGAGACCCAGGCGACTCAGAAAATGTACGGCCTCGACAACCCGATCACGCGCGACTACGGCGCCAGATGCCTGACGGCGCGCCGGCTGATCGAACGCGGCGTTCGCTTCGTGCAGCTATTCCTCTCGGGCCAACCCTGGGATACACACAGTGAGAATGCTAAGACGCTGACGGGACTGTGTGCGCGCACCGACCAACCCAGCGCGGCGTTGGTCGAAGATTTGAAGCAACGCGGACTGCTCGATTCCACCATCGTCCTCTGGACTGGCGAGTTCGGCCGTCTGCCGATCTCGCAAGGCAAAGATGGTCGCGACCACAATCGTCACGCGTTCTCGTTGTGGTTGGCCGGCGGAGGGTTCAAGCCCGGCTACTGTCACGGCGGCACCGACGATGTCGGTTACCGCGCGGTCAAAGACGTTGTCACGGTCCACGACCTGCATGCCACATTGCTTTGGGCCTTGGGCCTGGATCATCGCCGCCTGACCCATCCTCACGACGGGCGCCCGACATCCTTGTCGGATCCCGAATTGACCCAGGCCCGCGTCGTACCCGAATTGCTGGCCTGATTCCGTCTGGCCTGAATTATCCGGACAAGCAAGGTGCGGCCGTTCACTTAAACCCGAGCTTCTGACGGCGCGCCAAGAGTGCTATCGACTCCTTCACCCGCTTCGTTCCGGTGTCGGGGGTTTTTTGCCGATTGGATCCAGATGCGCTTGTCAACGGCCAACGGGACCGCAGCTGCACCGCCGACGACAGCATAAGGGGCCACTGATAAGACTATGAATGGAACCTGTCTCCTCGCAAAAAAGACTGACGGCAAAACCGTTTGGGTCATGAGTTCTTGAAAGGGAATCAGTAAGGATTTTTATGTTGCCTGCTCATGAATAGTCAGTAGAGTCGTCATTCCAGGAGCTCCCATAAGCCGTTGGAATTAAACAAGTTCGAATTATTGAGTAGGACAGGTCATTTTTGAATTGCTATGAGCAGAGGCTAGGCTCACCTGAGGACAAGGGACGCTACACCTCGGTTGACGGGTCTGGTTGATAAATGAAGAATCTCAAGCGGTCACCGACCATGTCCGAAACGTCTTTTAACTCCCTAACTATGAAGCAATCGGTAAGGTTGTCGCGGCGCCAGTTTCTGACCACGCTGGCCGGATCGGCAGCCGCCGCCGCCACGTGGAACCGTCCCGCAACCACCTATGCAGCCGCGAAGAAAAATGATCCGCCCCGGAAGGTGGCGTTAATCGCCACTTGGGTAAAAAAGTATGCCCATGCTCAGCATTTCATCGATCGGTTTCTCGAAGGATATGGCTGGCACGGGAAACATCACTACCCCACACTGAAGCTGGTTTCCCTGTACGTGGATCAATTCCCCGAGGGAGATTTGAGCCGTGATCGGGAACGGCGACACGGAGTAAGAATATACCCCTCCATCGCCGAAGCCCTCACCCTGGGCACTTCCAAACTTGCGGTGGATGGAGTGATCATCATTGGGGAGCATGGGGATTATCCCCGCAACGAAAAGGGCCAAAAACTATATCCGCGGTATAAGTTTTTCAAAGAAGTGATCCGGGTCTTCGAGGACAGCGGCCGCTCCGTGCCGGTGTTCAATGACAAGCACCTATCCACGGATTGGCGGGAATGCGTGGAAATGGTCGAGGACTCGAAACGTCTCGGATTTGCATTTTTAGCCGGCTCCTCGCTGCCTGTCACTTGGCGAATTCCAGCGATGGAATTACCCCTGGGAACGCCCTTGGAGGAAAGCGTCTGCGCCTGTTACGGCGGAGTGGATTCCTATGACTTCCACGGCCTGGAGACTGCCCAGTGCATGTCCGAACGACGCGCCGGTGGGGAGACGGGCGTTCGATCCATTCACGCCGTTAAGGGGGCGAATGTCTGGGAAAAGCTGGCGGATCGGCCGGAAACCAAGCGGCTGTTGCTTGCCGCCCTGGCCCGCAGCCATACCTGCGCCGGCGCGCCGGGTTATACCTATTCACAACCCTCCCTCGATTGGATCCGCCGCTCCAGCCCCGAAGCCGTTGCTTATTTCATCGAACACCGGGATGGATTCCGGACCACTCTGTTCCTGCTGAACGGACTAATTCGCGACTTCAATTACGCGGGCAAGGTGAAGCAACCCGGTCAAATCGTCTCCTGCCAGATGCAATTGCCGATGCCTCCTCGGTTTACGACCTTGGCGGATTTTTTCAATCCTCTCGTCAACAATATTGAAAGGACCATCTTGGAAAGAAAAGCAACTTATCCCGTGGCAAGGACACTGCTTACTTCAGGAATGACCCTGTCGGGCGTGGAGTCCTTGCATCGCGGCCAAGTCAAACTCCTCACTCCGGAGCTGAAAGTCGCGTACGAAGCTCCCGCACAATCAACCTTCTGGAGGGCGTGATGCTTTGGGTTTCTTAATGCCGCCACTTCCTTATTCCTTCACTCCTTGGGCAGCAGCTTAGCCGGTGAAAGCGCTTAGGAAAATCGCCTTTCTGTTGGAGGAGTTCGAGTTGGGTTCTCCAGCCCAGCAATTGCTGGATCGTTTTCTCCTGGGTTACCCCCAAGACGGCGGTTGGCACACCTTAACGGACTGCCAAATCTCAGTTCATCTTTCCACCGGCCAGGGAACCGATGAACTCAGGCAACGATCCAACGACTTCGGGTTGGTGCGGGAGCGCAACGTTGCGGCTGCCTGCAGCGATGCCGATGCCATTGTGGCAATCTCCCAAGGCGACGGTGCGGTCGCGAATGAAGGGTTAATCATTTCGGCTCTGGAACAGGCTTCTGCTCCTGCCGGCTGTTTTGTTCATGGAGCGCTGGCCAACAGTTTGGCTGAAGCCAAAAAACTGAGCCGGCTGGCCGAGTCCCGCAACATTCCCCTTCTGGCTGGAACCCCACTGCCTGTAACCTGGCGCCTGCCGCAAAGAGATCTCCGGCCCAACACTCCTTTGAAAGAAGCGCTCATCATCGTTCAGGGCCAATCGCCGGCCGCCGAGCTGCACGCCCTGGAAGGCCTCCTGCCGGTGATTGAACGGCGCAGCCATGGGGAGAGCGGAATTCGCCGCCTGCGCTACCTCAAGGGCAACGAGGTTTGGGATGCCGGCAAGCGGGGCCTGTGGTCCGGGGCGCTCTTAGCCGCCGCGATTTCCCGGTCCAATACTCCCCAAGGTGATCCGGTCAGGGACGGACGCACGCAGGATCTGGTGGGTCTGGGTCTGGTCCCCAAGCTGGCACGTAATCCTCGTGGCTGGTTGATCGTGCACGAGGACAAGTTGAGATCGACGATCCTGGTGCTCGACGGAGTCGTTGCCGATTATAATTTTGCCGTCGAGACCAGTGACGGCGAGGTGATCTCGGCGCAGATTTATCGCCCCCCTGCCCCGCCCGACCATCAGTACAGCCGGCTGGCGGCAGCGCTGGAGGAATTTTTTCGAACGGGCTTACGGCCCTGGCCCTGGGAGCGCAGTATTCTGATAGCGGGATTCCTCGAGGCGGCTCGCACGTCCGCGGAACCGTCGGGAAAAGTTATTGAAACGCCCGAGTTAGTAATTGCCTACGGAAGCTAACCAGCGGGGCGGAGCCTCAGACCGAGGGGTAGTTGCATGGAGAATCCGGTCGGAGCGCGGACTTCAGTCCGCTTCAAGGTTGAATGAAGCAGGGGTTAGAAAGGCTGATGCACCCGGGGAATTGACTGAATGAACCGCGAAAACTCGACCAACAAAGATTACGATCCGGTTTATTTAAACTCGCTGCGGGAGACATTCGTAATCCTGCTCGCATGGGTCGGATTTTGTCTCTGGGTCGTTGGCTACTGCGCTTGGCGCGGGTATGACCTGGAGGTGGAACAAATGCAATTGACTCTGGGTATGCCCAATTGGGTTTTCTGGGGCATCGCCGTGCCTTGGGTAGTGGCCAATGTTTTTTCCATCTGGTTTTGCTTGCAGTATATGGCCGACGATCCGCTGGAAGACAACGAGGGTGGCCAAGCTCAAGAGGGTATCGACCGGGGGAATAATCGGTGAATGGAGTGGGCGCGTCCAACTCGGCTCTGATTTGCTTTGCTCTTTATTTGCTTGTTGTCTTCCTGCTCGCCTTGATGTCCAGCCGGGTCATGAAAAAGAAGGAGTTTGTGGGAGAGTATTTTCTGGGCAGCCGGAATTTGGGTATGTGGGCTTTTGCCTTAACCTTCGCCGCAACCAACGCCTCCGGCGGCAGCTTCATGGGATTTCCTTCGTTGATTTACACCCACGGGTGGGTCCTGGCCTTGTGGATCGCCAGTTACATGGTGGTGCCACTGGTCACGATGGGGCTGTTGGCGAAACGCCTGAATCAGGTTGCCCGCAAAGCGGGCGCGATCACCGTGCCGGAGGTGATGCGGGAACGGTTTGCCAGTGCAACGGTGGGGATCACCGCAACGTTGCTGCTTATTTTTTTCACGTTCTTCTACCTGCTTGCCCAGTTCAAGGCCGGCAGCAACATCCTCACGACTCTGCTGGCCGACGTGCAACCTTTTCAGCAAGCCGTCGCGGTAATGGGCGACATCACTGACGGCCTTCCCTGGGTTGGACAGGCCGCTCCGGATTATCTCTTGTGCCTGGTGGTATTCGCGGTGTCCGTCATTGCTTACACGACCTACGGCGGCTTTCGGGCCGTGGTCTGGACGGATGTCATGCAAGGCATCGTCATGGTGTTTGGCGTGATGATTATGCTGGTGCTGGTCATCGTGCAGGTTGGCGGATTGGGCCGGGCGACGGAGGAATTGGCGAAGATGACCACGCCCGAGCATGGCGAGGCGGTGTTGCATCTGGAACAGCCACGGGATGATCCTCTAATAATCAAAATGGGCGCCTGGCTGCCCCTTGCGGGTGAAGCCGGCGGCAGACCTGGTATTATTCGCACCGGGAGGCAGGCCGTGATCGAACCAGGATCCACCCGCAGCGAGGCCATCCCGATTTTAAAGATCACCACGCCCGAAGAAATCGATCGGATTCGGCCTGATGAATTGCCGGCGGCAGTGAATGTGGAGGTTACCAAGCTGGTACCGTACCGGCATGGCGCGAATCAGCGGGGGGTTTACGTCAGCGCTCCGGGACCCGATGCCCGCAATGATTTGGGTTTTCTGTCCCTGGGGATGGCCTTCAGTTTTTTTGTTTTTTGGGCCTTCGGCGGCGCGGGCCAGCCCAGCAACATGGTCCGCCAGATGGCCTTTAAGAACTCCGCCGTCTTAAAACGCTCGGTCGTCATGGTGTGCATTTATTACTCCGCCATTTATTTCTCCCTGGTCATTATCTTTTGCTGCGCCCGAGTCGTACTGCCGGGGATGGAGATAGACTCCGATCGGGTCATGCCCGAAATGGCAACCCATCTGACCGCCGCCGCCGGTTGGCCCTGGCTGGCCGGCATCCTGGTCGCGGCACCCTTTGCGGCCGTGATGTCCAGTGTGGATAGTTTCTTGTTGATGGTTTCCTCCGCGCTGGTGCGGGATATTTACCAGCGAAACATCAATCCCCAGGCGTCAGAAAAACGTATTAAACGCCTGACCTATGGCATTACTTCGCTCGTCGGCGCCGCGGCAGTATTCGCGGTACTCAATCCCCCGAAATATCTGCAGGACCTGATCGTGTTTGCATCGAGCGGGTTGGCGGGCTGTTTCCTGGTGCCGGTCGCCTTCGCATTGTTCTGGCCGCGTATGAACGGGGCCGGCGCGGTTGCCGGCATGCTGGGTGGCGGAGGAACCCACCTGTTGCTCTACATCGTGGGTTATTTGAAAGCAGGCCATTTTTCCGTCCACCCCTTCCTTGGTTTGAATCCTTTCATTTGGGAAGTCGCCGGCTCAGCCATTTTCCTGCTGACCGCGTCCCTGTTGACGGCGCCGCCGGCAGAATCGTTGGTCAGAAAATTCTTTGGCCGGAAAAACTAATTTGCAGGAATCTAGGGATGAAATGGCGGGATTTCCGCCACCCGTGTTCCGGCGATCATCTCCCGCAGGTAATTTGCCACCCGCTCCACAATGCGTTCGATGAATATCCGGCCGGTTTCGGCCGTCGCCATGGCCGGCGTGGGGTCAGGCTGTTCGGTCCAGACTTCCCGTCGCACGTTTTCCGGAAAAGCGGCCAGACCGAAGGCCGTTTCAAATTCCTGGGCGTGTCCGGGCAGGTCCTCCGGTAAACGGTGGCCGCTCTTTAACAGCTCTTTCGCGTCCTCCTGGCCGAGAACATCCCAATAGGGAAGAAAATGAAGATTCACCTGGTGCAGACGCAGGAACTGAGCCCAAATGCCGTTGCAAGGAGCAACGTTTCCGCCGTGACCATTGAGGACCAGCACATTTCTGAAACCGGCCCGCACCACCGAATCGATCAGATCTGATACCACGGCCAGAAAGGTGCCGGGACGCAACGTCAGGGTGCCGGGATGCCGCATGTGGTGCTCACTGATCCCCGCCATCAGACCTTCGGCCACGAGCACGTGCGGTTGCAAGCGCTCCGCCACCGATACCGCGATGTGACAAACACTGCGCCAATCGTGTTCCATCGCCAGGTGCTCCAGATGCTGTTCAATCGCGGCTACCGGGATGATGCAGGCCTTCAATTCACTCGATTGCATGCGCGCACGAAATTCGCGGCGAGTCAGCTTCTTGAGTAACACTTCCTGGGATGGCATAATAACAGAGGTCCGGGAATAAAAACTCAAATCCAGTTACAGGACACTCAATGGGAATAACATCCAGAGCCCACGTAAAATCCAAGTGAAAGTCAAACTCCGGGGGTCCCCTGGCAGAGCCGGGGGTTTACCCCTTATTATAGTTGCTAGCCTCTAATTCCTCTACCTTGCCGCCCGTATACTTTCGCATGTCGCGAATGTCTTCCATTCGCTCGTAGGCCGGAACCGCCAAGGCATAGTCATTGTTATTATACGCCACTCGATGAAGAAGCAGGAAGGCAAATTCATCCAGAGGTTTGAGTTTGCCGTATTTTTTGGCGGGCCCAAGAGCCTGTTGGTTCCGATTGTAAAGGTATTCCCGAGAGACGAAGTCCATGGCATAACTCGACTCCGACGGTTCCAATTGATACGCTTTTCGAAGATTCCGAAGGGCCCATCCTTCCTGTTTATCCTCGTCAAGCGCAAGGCCAAGACGATTTTTTCCTTCTGCCATGCCAGGGTTCATCTTCACAGTTCAAGTCTGCGTCCAATATCCAAATTGTACTTAAAATCAGATTCTTCAATTGCGACAGAGAACTATATTTATAAAAATGCGGAATCGATTAAGGCTTCAACTGGAATATCATGGAAGATTTACCTCTTCATTGTCAAGAGGGATTTTGAGAAAGGAGACGATGAAACGCGCACTGGTAGAATACCGTAGTCGGTTGTGTTATCGCGCCGGTGCACCCACCAAGCCGGGCAGGCGGCTATTCCTCAACGGATCTTAGAGGGAAAGACTGCTGAGGGTTTCAAGTCTCGGAGGTCTACCGAAAGCGTCTGCGTTATTTCGTGGATGGTTTGGTGATTGGCAGCGAAGGCTTCATCCGAGAACACACCGGTGTCCTTCGAGACAAGGGTGCGTATCTGCGGAGACATCCCATACCACACTTTGAGAGTCCCCACCTCTCCCTCCGTGAACCAAGCGATACTGTCGTATCATTTTAGGTCGCGTATCCTCACCCCGTGACCGAATCGCTACATTTCCACAACTCCCAGTAAAGACGGTCTGTCAAAGGTCCCTGAGCGGCACGCATCTGTACCAATCCTTCGGTTTAGCTACAAATGCGCAGTTGAAAGGTGACATACCGAGTCTGCGGCAGCCCCTATCGAGTTCTGTGCCGTCTCTTTTGCCGGCTTGTCTGAGGTAGTGTTGTCCCTTGGAGCCGGCACCCTGACTGCGTTAGGCTTGAACCTTAGAGCATTTGACCGGAGAAGAAGCTGAAGGCGTCGCAGTAAACCGCTAGTGTTGACCAGGAACGGAACAGGATGAAACGACTCATAACAATCGCACTCTTCTCTGCCACCAGTGTTGCCACTGGTTGTACGGACGGAGTCCGCAAGTATCGATGGGAATTCAGCGATTTCAAAGAATGGCAGGACGACTCCCAGAACAGCCGCCCAAGAAGCTGATGTCCGACGTTCGCACAAAACATTGTAAAGGAAGAAGATGTTGTCGAAAGGGCAACGATCGTTACACTAGGTAACTTGAAAACCAATTGTACCGTAAGCGCGTACCTGAAAGAGTGAGGATACTGGCTATGAAGAAGTCTGTTGGGGTCTTGTTATGTCTCGTCCACTTGGCATCCTGTGCCGAAAGCTACAATGTCGAGACCTACCGAGTGTTTGGCCCTGAACACCCGGGCCAATACAAGCATCCCGCATCCATCACACAACTTACCAACGGGGACCTTTATATTGCCTACTACGGCGGTTCAGGGGAATATGGCGACGACACCGCCGTGTACGGCTCCCGCCTCAAAGTGGGCGAAACCCAATGGACCGAACCTAAGGTCATCGCGAACACGCCGGAGCGGGGTGAAGGGAATTCCGTCGTGTGGCAGGCGCCCGACGGCCGCGTGTGGCTCTTCTACGTCAACCGGTACGGCGAAACCTGGTCCAGCGCGCGAGTCAAGGGGAAGATTTCTAACGATGGCGCCAACACCTGGTCGGATTCGTTCATGCTGAATTTCGAAGAAGGAACCATGGTTCGGGGTCAGCCCATCGTCCTGAACGACGGCGACTACCTCCTGCCCATGTACCACGAGACCGGCGAAGACCAGGAGATGACAGCGTCCACGACCTGTTCCTACTTCATGCGTTACAACCCGAAGACGAAGGTATGGACCGAAACCAACCGGATCAAATCGCCCATGGGCAATCTGCAAGCCCAGGTCGTCCAGCTTACCGACAATTATCTCATCGCCTATATGCGCCGGGGCGGCGATTTCCTGCCTACCGACCACGGCTACATGTTGCGCTCCGAGTCCCGGGACGGCGGTCACACGTGGAGTGACGCAGTTGAGACGAAATTCCTCAACCCCACCTCCGCCGTCGACTTCATCAAGCTGCAGAACGGCCATCTACTGGTGGTCTATAACGATGACATGAACGATCGCACGCCGCTGACCGTGATGGTGTCGACGGACGACGACAAAACCTATCCCCATCGGCGCGATATTGCGGCCGGCGACAATTCCTTCGCCTATCCCTATGCCATTCAGACCCGTGACGGCAAGATCCACATCATCTACACGACGAACAGCCGAACGACCATTATGCATAGCGTATTCGACGAGTTCGCCATCATCGGCTCACCGCCCGATCTCTAGTCGACTCCGTGGCGTTTTGAGAATGAAGATGATTTGGTAAGGTTGAAAACAAAGGGTTAGACTCAAGATTACAGCGCTAAGGGATCGGCAAGAAATAAATTGGCCAATTTGGGGTGCAATCGGGCATTCAAAAGTCCAAGTTATTTCTTGCCGGTCCCTAAATGGGGCTTTTCGGCGCTGAGCCTCGTATCCATAAGCTCCACCAACACCAAATCCTTTTCCTGCGAAATAATCGTTTTCTCCCGCAGACAGGCTAACTTCTCGGCCAATTGCCTCAACGCTCCCTCGAACCTGCTCGACAACTTCCACCCCTGCTGTCAACCCTACCGGCTATTTGACCAGCGCAAAAGGAGTTATGTGGCAATACTATTTACACCTACATCCCACGACCTACAGCCCCCCTGCCCGTTCATAGTCGCATATGCGTTTTTGGACTCTATGGGGTTAAGTACAAAACTACTTTCCTTCCAGACACACAACAGAGCCGTCCATGGTTGATATAAACAGCTTTCCGTTGGCTGCAATCATCCCATCAAATATGGGAGGGACATCCAGTTTGTAGTCTGAAATCTTCTGTCCATCCTTGGTTGAAACCATCCAGAGAATGCCGCCACGCTCTCCGGCCAGCAGCGCTGATTGTTTGTCCAGCCTTACCTGCATCTCGGGAGAGTTAAACAGGACCTTCACTTTTTCTTCGTCTATGATGTCTTCCGGTCCCGCTACAATCAGTTTATCAGCGGTTTTTACCATGGCCCGGACAAATAGGGGCAGGTCCTGTGTCCACCGATAGGGGAATGCCGTCGTCGTGCTTCGTCTTCTATTGGGCCTCAAGTTCCCGGAAAAGCTCAATGCCTGTCCATATTTTCCCTTTGCCGGAGTCACTCCATTTGTCAGAATGCCATGGTTTTTCTGTCCCGAGCTGTCCTGGGCGTCGCCATTATTAAACGTACAATGCAACACCAGCTCAGCATGAGCCGCGTCCACCGCATGCTCCGATTTCGTGTGGCCCATGATCTCAGCCGCAGTAAGGTCGCCATGGTATATCCTGACATCATCAATGCTGCCCTTGAAGAGGGAGGGGGTTTTATAGTCACCTACACTCCCTGCATCATCAGCACCAATTTCCATTCCCTGTACGGGAAGAGCCGATATCGGCCCCGATTCCTCGCCTTCGTTGTTGAGCTTGCCGTCGATATAAAGCTTGAGCTTTTTCCCAGACGTTAACACCCCGGCAATGTGCACCCACTTCGCCTTTACCTTCTCTGTGGCGACGACGGAGTAGACGTATCCATCCGTGCGTATCATGAATTTCGGCTTACCCTTCTGCAGGACCAGCGCATACCCGTTTGAGGGTCCGCCTCGAGCAAGGATGACTCCAGTTGCATTTGCCCTTTCCGGCTTGACCCAGGCCTCAACAGCCAAGGACTTGCCCACAGGATCCAGACTGTCAGTGACCGCGTAACGGATCATTGAATTCTCTTTTTCACTCTGTTTTTTCTGTTCTGCCTTAGGTTTGCCCGTTCCAAGTGTCCACTTTTTATCCACAGAAAACAACTGGTGCTCTATGGGAGTGGTCCACCTATAGTATTCGGGCTTGCGTCCGAAAGAGTAAATGTATTCCTCATCGAAGGCCATCAGCTTGCCACACGGTGTTTCCCTGCCTGCGCGATGGTATCCCGAATGCCCGCCCGAAAAACTCTGGCCATACACCTGATAGGTACGATGCCACCATGAATCGTCGAGAAATCCGGAAGGACAGAACAGGTGTGCGTCCTCTCCTCGCTGATCTGTCACCTTAAGCCTGTTAATCCTCGTCCTTTTACCTTCCATGTCAAACGGCTGTGAACACATGTAAACGTGCTTCCCATTGCTCGACAGTATGTCCGGTCTGCCCACTGGCATGTTGAGCCAATCAATGTAGTCCTGTATGGGTTTACCGTCAGGATCGACGTCACTCATGACCGTATCAGAGAGCATCTCTCCAGTGAGTGGATTCAGCCGGTAGAGATGCAATCCGCCGTCCAGAAATATATTCCTGCCCGCCACAAAGTAAGCCGTATCCTTCTCAATGAGAATATTTCCCGGGACCGGCCACACGGACTCGACCTGTTCAAAAGCCATGTGCTTCATATCCCGCGGCGCAGCAAGAAACTTCCACGCCAGTTCACCGTCAGAGGCACGTACACAATAGACCCACCCGTCGTTACTACCGAACAGCACGCAGCCTCTGTAAAGGGTAGGTGCCGAGTCTATCCTGCCGCCGGCAACATAACTCCACAGTTTTTTTCCAGTCGTCTCATCGATGGCATGAACTGCATGCCGATCCACTTCTGAAACAAACAGCCTACCACCCCCTAACACCGGCTGAGAGAGTCTGCCGCCGATCTCCAGGGTCCAGGATTTCTTCAGTGCATTCGGAATGCCAGCAGTCGTACTTCCGCTCCGGCTGGCATCGTGTCTGAATGTCGGCCACTCCTCTCGACCGGAACTGATTCGCTGATGGTTTATCGCTCCATACGCCGCCCCTTTAACCAGCCTATTAGTGGGCTTTGTGTCCGCTGGCTCACGATGACTTGAAAGGGCACTAAATCCATTCAACTTCACCTCCGGATAGCACGCGCATGGGTGCTGTGGCGCGTACAAAGAACCGTTCGCCGGCATAACGCCATACAGACACGCACCCCGTACCCAATGATGTATCTTCCAGTCTTCTTCTTTGTAGTCAACAAATTCTACACCCGTACGTGACATCAAGAAGTAATTGTCCGTGGCCTTGGCGCGATAACACCGGTGATGAAACCAATATGTATCCACATTTGATGGAAACCGTTTCTTCTCCTCACCCGTCCAAGGATCCCTGCCAATCAGCTCTCCTGAAAGGTTGCCGCTGGTGGTTGCGGCGCACCACACAAGATCATCTACGATGAGAATATCTTCTGGTGACTGGTATCCTGACGGGGGATGTTCATCGGTCCACAAAGTTTTCCCATCTTTGGCGGAGATGGCATACATCTGGTCATAGGACCCCCTGTGAGGCTTAAACGTGGCACCCCCGGCAAAAAACACTACATCCTTGTACGACACCAGTGTGGGAGCGAACATGGGAGACATAATTGTCCAGTACTTCAGAGGTTCGGATTTCCACAACGCCTTCCCTGTCTTTATGTCCAGTGCGACGATGGTTTCCGTGTCATGCAGATACACTTGTCCCTTGCCCAGAGTCAGGGACAAAGGAAGAATCTTTGAATTGAATTCCCAGATGATATCGCCACTGTCCGCTCTGACGGCAACCAATCGCCTGGACTCCTCACCCTTAATCGCACGCAGGGCAACCGTCGGATTAGGCTTATCCCCAGCGCTGCCCACCAGGAACAGGACGCCTTCAGAATAGAGGATTTCATCTGTTTCCATGTCCGCGACGTAGGTTTTCAGTGTCGTACCAGTGGCTCCATCAATGACCGTGAGGGGTTCATGTATTCCTAATGAGGCATACAGAATGTCTCCTATCGCTACCAGCTTGCGCGGCAGATAGGCGGGACCGCTCTTTAGCCTGTGCATATGGCTGTACCATTCACTGATATCCCGCTTCCACAATATGAACCCATTGTAAGCGTCACGTGCTACCAGTTTCCACGTCGGCCTCAAGTAGATAGACAGTCTCGATGATTCGTCCATCGTATGGTATATCCTGCCGCCGGCGGTCACACACGCACCCATGGCCGACATATGATCATGATGTCTTGAATACCGGGGGCTGCCGACCCAGTTGAGATGTTTTGGAGGATGGACCTGCTGATCACGGGACACAGCGTTATTATCAGAATCATGCAGATAGTGGGTCCATTCGTCTGTATCGGGTGGCACTGGTTTTATGGTCTTCTGCCATTTTTGGCCGTCTTTAATATAGGCAACGCCATAGGGTGCTAGTACACGCATGACTTCCTCCAGTGCTACGGCACCAAGATCCTCGCAGACCACAAGGTTGACAAGATTGTCTATGTAGGGCAGGTTCTTGCCGTCAAACGCAGACACCGTAACACCCTCTCCCCTTGCAAGCAGTTTCAGGCGTGTGGCCTGGACCGCTTTCCCATCAACATCCAGGCCCTGGACTAGGTAGCGGTCATTCACCTGCAGCGCTGTGGTAAGTGTGGCGTCGCCACAGCCAATGTGTACGATCAGTCCACCTTTAATGCCAGAATCTTCAATAATGTCACTGCCTGTCATAGCAATTGCCGAAACAGAAAACACCAGTAAATAGGCAAACATTGCCAGTTGACTCATCCGGGATTTCATAATCTGTGTCTCCTAATTTCAATTCAACAACACGCCTGTTGGGCCACCATATGAACGGCTGAAAAAAATGAATTCAGCATAAACGAGTAGTGTACTGGCGGTAGTCAATTGTTTCAAGGGGAGAAAACGTCCAAGTTTCTTATTGACGGTCCCCTAACCAGGACGTGCAAGAAGATGGACGCGGTTCCATTTCCTGTTATTCTGGTACAAATGGGTCTTAGGCTCTGTCGGAAGACCCGATCTGGCTTCCCTTCGGGTCTGAGCCTCAGGGTCGAAGACGAGCGGCTCTTTTTCCGCGAAAATTTGGGTGCTCACGGGAGCTCCATAATGGCAGAAATCAGGGACGACGCGTGCGTCAGTTGATTGGGGAAACTTAGATGACTAAGGATATACAGGAAGTTAACGAGCGATTTAGGCGCGAAAGCGAGGTTATTGATCGCGTTCGACGCGAAATCAGCAAGGTAATCGTTGGCCAGAGCGATCTTGTTGAGCGATTGATCCTTGCTTTGCTGTGTAATGGGCATGTTCTTATCGAGGGCATCCCCGGGTTAGCAAAGACCCTTTCAGTGACGACGCTGGCGAGGACAATTGACGCCAGTTTTCACCGGATACAGTTTACGCCAGATCTGTTACCGGCCGATTTGATAGGGACTCTGATCTACAATCCCAAGACCGGTCAGTTTTCAACACGAAAAGGGCCGGTATTTTGCAATATTATTCTTGCTGATGAGATCAACCGGGCCCCAGCGAAAGTTCAGAGCGCATTACTTGAGGCCATGCAGGAGAGGCAGGTTACTATCGGGGAGGAGTGTTTTGTTCTTGATGAGCCCTTTCTGGTGCTTGCCACACAGAATCCTATCGAGCAGGAGGGTACCTATCCTCTGCCCGAGGCTCAGGTCGATAGGTTTTTGTTCAAACTGAAGGTCGGCTATCCGCAGCGTGACGAGGAGCGTGAGATCATGCGCAAGATGGCGCGGAGTCATCCAAATTTTGATGTCAATACCGTGATGACTCCTGCGGATATATTGCGATTGAGAGATCTTGTTGACGAAGTGTATATGGATGAGAAGATCGAGGAGTACATTCTCGACCTTATTACGGCAACACGGGAGCCAAAGGCATTTGATTTGGGTGAACTTGATGGCTTTATTCGTTACGGGGCATCGCCGAGAGCCACGATTTATCTGGCCATGGCAGCTAAAGGGCGTGCATTTTTGTGCGGTCGTGGATATGTTTCACCGCAAGATATAAAGTGTGTGGGCATGGATGTTTTGCGCCATCGCCTGATCGTAACCTATGAAGCCGAAGCTCAAAAAATGACGAGCGAAGACATTCTCAAACGCATATTTAACACGGTCCATGTGCCATAATGAGCTTATTGAGTCGTTATGGTCACCAATGAGATGTTAGACAAACTTCGTTATATTCAGATATACAGCAGTAAAGCGGTCAACGAAATGCTTGCGGGTGAGTATCATAGCGTTTTCAAGGGTCGCGGTGTTGAATTTCATGAGGTGCGTGAGTACCAGACCGGCGACGATATTCGCAGTGTGGACTGGAACGTCACGGCACGCATGGGGCGTCCTTTTGTGAAACGATATGTGGAGGAAAGACAGCTTTCGCTTTTTTTCCTAGTGGATCTTTCGGCGTCAGGCAGTTTTGGAAGTGCAGGGAAAGCTAAAAACGAAATCGCAGCGGAGTTGTGTGCTCTGCTGGCATTTTCAGCGATCAAGAACAATGACAAGGTAGGGCTTGTTATATTTACGGGTAAGGTGGAGCTTTTTGTTCCGCCTGGCAAAGGGATTTCGCATGTTCTTCGGATCATCCGGATGCTCTTGGGTTTTGAACCGAGTAGCAAGGGGACGGATATATCAGGTGCACTTGAGTACTTGGGACGCTTGCACTATAAAAAAAGTGTGGTATTTCTGGTGTCAGACTTTCTGGATTCAGGATACCAAGAACCGATGCAGGTCATTGCCCGGCGCCATGATCTTATCGCGGTATCTGTCCGGGATCCCGCCGAAATGAGGCTCGCCGATTCAGGACTGGTTGTGCTGGCAGATGCCGAAAGTGGCAAACGCGTCGTAGTTGACAGTTCGTGTCCTGCGGTTCGAAAGGCATTTGCGGCACGCGGTCTGGAACGGCAAAGAAAGCTTGCCGAATCGTTTGTCTCCATGGAGATAGACCATATTCCTGTTGAATGCGGGGATGACTACCTGCGTGACCTAATCACATTTTTTCGTCAGCGTGAGCGTAAACAGAGTGGTGAGTATGCACGCTAAAACGGTTTTGGTACTAACACATTGGGGCATACTGGCGGCCATCGGGGCTGCGCTTGGCTTGGGGATTTGTTCCTGTAAGCGTGAAGCACGGCAAGGACCACGGAGATTTGACGAAGAATTCTCGTATAAAGCAGAGGGTATCGATCTCACCCTGACTGTTCGGGGGACCGAGATCAGCCTAGCCGGGCTTGTTGAGCTTGTGTTTGAGATAAAGCATGCCAGCGACGTGGAGGTTGAGATTGCCCAGATCGAAGGTTGGCGGGGCGAATTCGAGCTTTATGCGCTTGTTGAAGAGCCGGGAAGGATGATCGATGGGGGCCGTGGAATCATACGCCGGGTCGTATATTCGCTTGAGCCGCAGCGTGCAGGTGACTATCTGATAGACAAGATCAAGGTTGATTATTGGCACACTGATCGGCCGCTTCTTCGTGACAGTATGGTGATGGAACCGTTTTCCGTACAGGTCTATTCGTTGGTTTATAGCTTGGTCGGGGAGAACACTAATGCTGCCGATATTCTGGACATTGAAGGACCTTGGATACCCAAGGAAAGCAAGCACTATTGGGGCCTGGCAGCGCTGGTGGCGGTTGTGTGTGGATGCGGCCTAGTATGGTTCTTTAGGAGAGAAAAACTGGAAGAGGTGATTGAGCAAGAGGTGGAGACAGCCCCGGCGGCAGGTGAGATCGCGATGCGTGAACTGACGAAGCTGCTTGACGAGAGGCTTTACGCGAGGGGTCTGTTTGATCCTTTCTTTGTGCGGCTTTCGGACATAGTGCGGCAGTACATCGAGTCAAAGTTTGATTGTCCGGTCCTTTCCCAGACGACGGAGGAGTTTTTGACTGCGATATCGCAAGAAGACGTGTTTGACAAAGAGCAAAAGAAGATGCTGGGACGCTTTCTGACGCAATGCGATAGAGTGAAATTTGCCGGAATCGCTGTCAGCCCAGAGTTCGCACGTGTCAGTGGTGAAAACTGTAAGTGTTTCATTATGACCACTATGGTGGAGAGGCGATGAGGTTTGAGGATCCCTGGGCATTTTTGCTGCTTCCACTGGTTGTGGTGTACTGTTGCGTCTGCCGGAGAGGGGCCACAGCACTTGTGTTTTCATCGGTAGACCTTGTAGCTGTGAACATTCGGTCTGTTCGCCAGCGTTTTTTGGGGGTCGTTGGCTTACTGGAGATGTTGAGTCTGCTGCTGATCGTCGTGGCGATTGGGCGGCCACAGATAGGAAGGGAAAAACTGCGTGACATAAGCCGCGGCGTCGCCATACAAATGGTGATCGATGTGTCGAGTAGCATGGATTTATCAGTAGATTCATCAGGAAGGCATGAGAGCAGGCTTGAGATTGCCAAACGTGTATTTGAAGAATTCATTGCCGGTGATGACGAGGGGGCCAAAGGGCGTGAAAATGACCTCATAGGAATGATTAGGTTCGCACGCTATGCAGATACGCTTTGCCCACTGACGTTGGGGCACGACGCGCTTTTGCAGTTTGTCAGAGAGTTGGAGATTGAGAGTCGAGCAAATGAAGATGGAACCGCCATTGGAGACGCACTGATGCTGGCGGCGGCAAGGCTAAGTAAGGCTCACGCATCTTCCGGGGAAGGTGACGAAAAGGACCGCGCCGGTTATGAAATCAAGAGTAAGGTGATCATACTGCTGACGGATGGTGAGAATAACTGTGGCAGGCACATGCCCATGGAGGGAGCCGCCCTGGCCCAGAAATGGGGTATACGCGTGCATACAATCGGGTTTGGCGACAAGCCTGATACACGTGTCGTTCAGACGCCGGCCGGTGAGCGGGAAATATCAGTCAATAGTGCGGATACGCAGACGCTGGCGCTGGTGGCACAGGCTACGGGGGGCGTGTTTCGGATGGCAAACGATGCCGATTCGTTGCGAGCGGTGTATCGCGAGATAGATGCCATGGAAAAGAGTGATATCGTCAGAGTGTCACGGATGGAGTATGGCGAGGCGTTTGGCGGATTTGCACTTGCCGGGCTTTGCTGCCTGGCGCTTGAGCAGTTGTTGGCTGCAACGCTATTGAGGAGGCTGCCATGAGTGGTGCGATTCTTTATGATGCCGGGATGCTTAAACTGCTGTGGATTGGCGTTGCGGTGACAGGATTGATCGTCTATGGCTGGCGCATGCGCCAGAAAAACTTGCTCCGGTTTGCCGACCGGGAGATGCTTGAACGGCTGGGTGGAAAACTGAACCGGTGGGGAGAGTGCTTAAGGGGAGGATGTGTCTGTGTCGCGCTTGTACTGATCATTTTGGCGCTTTCCAGGCCTGCATGGGACGCAAAGGAGGTCAAAATCGCACGCAGCGGACGAGACATCATGTTTGTTGTTGATGTTTCGCGGAGTATGTTTGCAGAAGACCTGCAGCCGAACCGGCTTGAGCGGGCAAAGCAGGCTATCATGGATTGTACCGAAGGGCTTAGAGGTGACCGAGTCGGGCTGGTTGTTTTTGCGGGATCGGCGTCGATCAAGTGTCCGCTGACGCTGGACTATGATTTTTTCCGCAATGTGCTGGCGGAGATATCCTGGGATAGTGCGCAGATAGGAGGGACGCGGATCGGCGACGCGATCCTGAAAACGGCTCAGCATCTGCTGAATGAGAAACGGAGTGGATATCAGGATATCATACTGGTCACCGATGGCGAGGATCATGAAAGCCGGCCCGAGGAGGCAGCGACAATTCTGAAGACAGGTGGGATTCGGCTGATTGCCGTCGGCATCGGGGATGCTTACCGGGGCAAGCGTATTGAAGTTGAGGATGGGGAGACGGGATCAACGTCGTTTTTGACATATCAGGGGCAGGAGGTCTGGAGCAGACTAAATTCCCCCCTGCTTCGGAGGATCGTGGACGCTGCCGGCCAGGGTGTTTTTTGGGAGGCGGGTACAGGCGCAATCGATCTGACAGGTGTCTATCGCAGAGAGATTGCCACAGCCCAACGGATCGAGACGGATGCGCAAACCATGGTTGTTTATGAGGAAAAGTTTCAGTGGTTTTTGGCCGGGGCGCTGACGCTCATGCTCTTGCGGAGGGCCGGTACATTTGGGCGCAGTTTTGCGGTAAAAGGAGTGATGGTTGCGATTTTCTTTGGGGCTATAACGGGAGAAACTCAGAGTGCCCGGGCTGGGGAAAACGAGGGTTTGAGGGCTTATAACGAGGGGCGTTTCACAGAGGCCGTCACAGTATTTCAACTGCTGCTGGACAGGGACGGTGAGTCACCGGGGGTATTGTACAATCTTGGCGTGAGCCTTTATAAACGGGGCGCCTATAAGGAGGCATTCGACACTTTTGATGCAGCAACCCTGGCAGGGGCAGAGGCTGGGCTTACGCTGCGCTGCATTTATAATGAGGGCAACTGCATGTTCCGAATCGCCGAGGCAATGGTGCAACTGGACGACGATGGCTTGGCAATGGAAAAAGAGGGCCTGGTTGATATGATTGGATTCTATGCTCAGAGTCGTCGATCTTACCGCGCAGTGCTGAAGACTGAGTACCGTTTTGAGAAAGCCGCCTTCAATCTTGAAATGGTGAAGATCAGGATGGCAGAGGCAAGGGCGGCATTGACGATCATTGAGGAAGCGGAACAAATGGCAACGAAACAGCTTGCCTCTGTACGCAAGTATCTGGAAGCGCTTCTGGCCAGGCAGGAGCAATTGGCAGACGAGACGGTTGATGTCGTCGAGTGGAAAACGGATAATGGTGTCGCTGGCGCCATGGCAGGGCAGCAACTCTTGCTAGCAGATGTGGATAAAGTACGTATGCTGATGGAGCGACTCAAGGGACAATTGCCCAACTTTCCGGTGGAGGATACCCAGGGCAAGATCATTAATGTGTCCGTGATGCAAGCTTCAATTGAGCACATGGCCAAGGTGATCGAAGCAGAGGGTTTGGCGATAGAGGACCTTGGAAACGAGCGCCTCGGTGAAGCCATCGAAAAGCAGTATATGGCGGTCGATGCGTTGGAGCTGGCATTAGAGGCGTTGCCTGAGATGGGTGGGGAGGAAGGAGAAGGCATAGAGGACAAAGGGAGTGAGGGCAAATGGACCGAGAGCGGCGAGGAGGGTGAAGGCCAGACGGACAGGCAGCTGTTTGAACTTGCGGCGGGTGAGATTGACGCGATATCGCTACCTGCACCGGATGTCTCTCCGGAAGAAATACTCAAAGAAGAAGTCCTAAACCGACGCCAGCGGCAGCGCAAACGCTCGGGCCAGTATAGTGACGTGGAGAGGAACTGGTAAGGTGATCACCCTGCGCGATAGAGCGGTCTTACTTGCCATCTTTGGGCTGATAGGACCCCTGGTCATGGCACTAAACGTGGAGGATAAATTAACGGGCAAGGAGCATTCATTTGCCCACCTCGTGATCGACAGCAACGCGGTGCAACTGGGCGAAGCTTTTGAAGTTGTGCTGCTGGTGGAAGCAACAGAAGGGGTGGTCAAGGCGGACTTTTCCGCCTTGGTGGATTTCAGTACCCGGTTTGTGAGCAGCAAGCCGGGTATCTCTGCACGCGGAGTCCGGTACGAGTTGCACTATGTTTTTGTTGCGAGGCGCAGTGGCAAGCTTGAGCTACCCGCCATTGAGGTTTCTGTCGGGAAGGAAATGCTCACAACACGGAAGATTGATCTATGGGTGATTGAGCCTGAGCAGACGGATGCACTGGGATTGGATATCTCCCTGTCAAAGGAGCGATGTTATGTTGGCGAAGCGGTTGAGGTGACAGTTACCTGGCGAATCAGTGTCGATCTTTCCCGCGTCAAAGGAGTCGATTTAACTATTCCGATACTTAACGACAAACGCTTTGATGTGTTTGACCGGGCGTTGGCGATGGATCCATCGAGTAAGGGGGCAGTGGGCATGCCCGTGGGGAACAGACGTGTCATCGCAAAAGCATCTACCCACAAGATTGGAGATAGTGAGTTTTCAACATTGACCTTTACGAAGGTGGTTGTGCCGCGCCAATCGGGTCTGATCGAGATCGAAAAAAGTTCTGTTTACTGTGCGATAAAGGCGGATAAAACCAATCACAAACAAAATTGGAACCAGTACCCGAGCTATTTTAACAATGACTTTTTTGATCGAGACGTCGAGGATGAATACAAACGCTATTATGCCAAGTCAGAAGTTTTGCGGCTTGAGGTTAAGGAATTGCCGGAAGCGGGACGACCTGCTGGGTTTTACGGGCTGGTCAGCGCCGGGCTGGAGGTCAGTGTGCACGCAAAGTCTCTGCAGGTGGAAGTTGGAACGCCAATAACGATTGAGGTGCGCATGCGTGCTAGGGAATGTATAGAAAATCTTGAGCTTCGACCCTTGCATCTGCAGCCTGCACTTGCAGTGGATTTTGTTATTCCCCGCCGGCGGTCGCCGTTCGTGTATGACAAGGGGGCAAAGGTTTTTACTCAGTCACTCAGACCACTGCGGGGTGATATTGAGACCATAGGGGCGATCGAGGTGCCCTATTTTGATACAGACGTGAGTGAGTATGTAGTCGCCAGATCCGGGCCGGTTGCCATTGAGGTTCTTGGCGACGGGGCACAGACCGAGACAGGGATCGCCGGACCGGAAAAACGTAGCGAAGGCAATTGGCTGCCCGTAATCCATATCGTTGAAATTACCGTCGTATTTGTCGTGGGCGTAGGTGTTGGAATGGGGCTGTTCGCTGGTGTGGCCAGGAAGAGACAGATCGCAAAGAGCAGATCACCGGACGCAAATGCCCATGCAGAGTTTAAACGGGCGATGGCAGACGTTCCAAATGGGGAAGACGAGGAGGGTAATGTGCATGAAGCGATTTATACTGCATTGCGTGAGTACCTTGGGGAAAAGCTGGGTATTACGCCACATACCCTCGTGTGTAGCGAGGCAATAAGGCGGCTTGCATCCAGAGGCGTTAATGCCCTAATACTTGAGAAGCTTGAGCAGGTGTTTTATGAGTGCGAAGTCTGCCGCTTTGGCACGTGCTATACGAACGACAACGCGTTGGACAACGCCGTACTCAAAGGATTTGCAGTGACGTGCACTGAGGATATCGACAGGTGTCTCGATACCTGTCTTGCTCAAACCAGACGAACTGATGAGAAACTCACCTACACAGGTTTGCGTGGTGACTGACCATTTCTCCCGCAAGATCATGTCTGTGACTCCACTGAAAGGACCCCATGCCGGGTGAATCAATAATGCCCTGGAAACTGCCATGCAAAAATAGTGAGACCGAAACACATCATCTGTGATCAGGCCAGTGTCTTTACAGGAGAGGCCTTATCCGAACTGCTGAACCAACGGAGTATAAGGCCACGTCTGGGAGCCGTAGGAAAACATGGGTCAGTTTCAGCCAGCGAGAGAGTGATCGAAACTCTAAAATATGACCGGCTCAAACGTGTACCGATCATCAAGAACTTTGACCATCGAACTGAGCTGTGTGATGCGATTGAGAGCTGGTAAAATGTCTGGCGTCCTCACATGGCGTTAGAAGGTTTTTAGCCTGATGATGTCTATTACCAAAGAAAGCATGAGAAGCCCGATTACCACTCGAAGACTGTTCCGAGTAGTATCGAGCAACATCTGTTCCGCGAAACAAGGGTCACCGGGTATCGACTGAAAGACGTTGGCTAGGTTCGCGCCTAGTGCCCCCCTTGCTCTTGTCAAGACAGAGAGGGTCTATCGATAGATCATTCGATACGTGAAAGTTTGCCTGATGCCGAGCCCATCTATCAGCATCGAGACTAAACGCTCACTATGGCTGTCCCCTTCATGAAGTTTTCAATGGGCATATATAGCAGTTTTTGCGGCCCGGCAGTGGTCCGATTCGTTGTTGACAAGTACATGATCATCTTGTTCGATCTCTCAGGTTGGGGTGACGCTTACTTTTCACCGGTGCTCACACGAATGCTGCGCATCTGCCGGGTCTTGTTGTTCGGCGATCCCTGGTACGAGGACGACATCGTTGGTCCGGTTCCGGCGCGGAACTGCGTCAATACGATACGAACGTCATCGCTGCAGGATCCCTTGCGGGTGACAAGCGCAGGGTATATGATTGAGCACTAGAAAGACTCATCCTCTCTTGAGGTCGGCCAACAACGCGATAGCCTCCGTCATTTCCGGGCTATATTGATTCGGACGCATACTCCGTGTGTGGTCTGTCTCTTCGTCGTATTGGTGGGTTAAGGAATTGACCATCCACTCAAGTGTCTAAATGATCCGTTCTTTATCGATCGTAGTTTCGTCCATAATAACTTGTCCTACTCAATAGTTCGAACTTGTTTGACTTCCATGGCTTATGTAAGTTTCGTGAATATCGGTACAACTTGATTTTAGGGAAAGAGTCAGGAGGAAATAACCTGAAAATCCCCACCAGCCTCCTCTTTGAGTGACCGCTTGATCATGAACGCAGCGTGCGGTTGTGACGGAGAAAGTCTCCTCAAGATGACAGAATCTCTAGCCCAAGGCCATACTCATCAAATCATGAGCCGCTGCCAAACTGCCATCAAAACTGCAGACAGCGATTGACATTCTAAGAATTAACTCCGGGAAGTCCGTGTCTTTTCGGCAAGCCTGTATGACATGATTTTCCGTCGGTGCTATGCTGTGGGTTGTCAATCGTCAACCCCTAGCGTAAGGACGACCCATGAAGCACCGATCGCATTCTCAGTTACCGGCCAAACTGGCCGATGGCCGCCAACAGTTTGAGCGGTGGCGAAGCCAACACAAGCCCTACACCCATATACCGGAGCCTCTCTGGTCGTTGGCAACCGAACTGGCACGGGAGTTTGGCCTCAACCGGACCGCGAGCATGATGAGGCTCGACTACTACGGGCTTAAGAAGCGTCTTGAGCGACCGGGGCTAGACGATACGTCTCCTGCTACCGATGGACCTTCATTTCTGGAACTACTACCGGTGCAGGCGACGCCTGCCGTCGAATGTACCATCGAATGCCAAAACGCGGCAGGCACCCAAATCCGCATTCAGTTCAAGAGCCAAGATCTGCCCGATCTGACGGGGCTCTGTGGCGAACTCTGGAGTCGTCATCAGTGATCCAATTGACCACGCATATGCGGATCCTGGTGGCCATCGAACCCGCTGATTTCCGTAAGGGCATTGACGGCCTGGCCGGGCTCTGCCGCGCCCGATTGAATCAGGATCCCTTCCAGGGCACGGTGTTCGTGTTTCGTAACCGCCGGGCCACGGCGATCAAGATCCTGGTCTATGACGGACAAGGATTCTGGTTGTGTCAGAAACGCTTGTCCAAGGGACGCTTTCCCTTCTGGCCTCAGTCTGTCACGGCGACGACCCGCCGACTCGAGGCACACCAACTGACGGTGCTGCTGTCCGGCGGTGATCCCACGGCCGCACAGGGAGTACCGCAATGGCGACAGCTCGATGCGTGACTGAAAAAAAACAATACGATGGATAAAACCTCTTGCGTTCCGCGGAACCTTCTGCTAACGTTCCGCCATGGCCGTCGTATTCAAGTATCGTGCACGCATCGTCACCGATGAAGACTTAACCTTCATCCGGAACCTGATCGAACAACATCCCACGGCCAGTCGACGCCGACTCTCGGCGTTGCTCTGTGAGGCCTTCAACTGGGTTCAGCCCAACGGCACGCTGTGCGATATGGTCTGTCGCTCCCTGATGCTCGGCATGCATCGCGCCGGGATGATCCAACTGCCGCCGGTGCGGCAGGTCAATCCCAATCCCCTGGCCGTTCGTGCAAAACCAAAACCGGTGACTGTCGAGGATACCGAGTTGTGCCGCCGCCTAAGGCAAATCCAACCGTTAAGGTTTGTCAAAGTCCGTCGCACGAAGGCCGAAGCGATCTTCAATGGGGTCATGGAACAGTATCACTATCTGGGCTATACCCAGCCGGTGGGCGAGCATCTGAAATACCTGGTTTATAGCGAAGACCGCCCCATTGCGGCCCTGGCCTGGTCTTCGGCGCCGAGACATCTGGGTCCGCGTGATCGGTTTATTGGCTGGTCTAGCCCACAACGCCGACAGAACATACGGTTTATTGCCTACAACAGTCGTTTCCTGATCTTTCCCTGGGTTCATGTGCCGCACCTGGCTTCGCATATTCTCGGGGTCATGGCGCGGATGCTATCGCGTGACTGGGAGCATCTCTACGGTCATCCGGTCTACTTCCTGGAGACCTTTATCGATCCGCAGCGTTTTAAAGGGACCTGCTACCGGGCGGCGAATTGGATCGCCCTGGGCCGTACCACCGGCCGGGGCCACCAGGACCAGACGCACCGGCCCAACCGGCCGCTCAAGGAGATTCTGGCCTACCCGTTGACCCAACAATTTCGTCAGTTGCTTTGCCAAGCGTGATGAGTAAGCGATCCCAAAACCAGGCTAAGAAGCATAGAGACCGAGCCAAGAACAAGCGGCAACGCTTGCTGCGGGTCAAGGCCGCCCCCAAGGATTCGTCCCCTCCGTCCGAGATCGGCAAAGACGATGCGGACCCACGGACCGAAGTCGGCATAGATGAACTGGAAGCGATTATTGCACGTGCCGAAAAAGGGCCTTTAGGGGAACAGGACCGCCAGCTCCTGCTGTCGGCGGCACAGACACTGCGTTTTCTCACGGCGGAATTAGAGAAAAAGAGTATCTCCGTCGCGATGTTAAAGAAGCTCTTGTTCGGTGTCTCCACGGAGACGTCGAAAAACCTGGGTCTGGACGCGTCCGAGCAAGACGACGCTGACTCGCAAGAGGATCAGGACGATCCACCTGGCGAACCCAAGCCAAAACGCAAAGGCCACGGTCGCAATGGCGCGGAGGCCTACACTGGCGCCCAGAAGGTCCAGGTC
>JADFMM010000114.1 GCA_022563885.1 Planctomycetota bacterium
CGTTCGACAAAAACAGCATTCAGGTCGGCGGGTTCGTGTGTGAATGTATCCCGCCAGGCCTCTGGCCGCAACCACAACATTGCCGCGCGCAAAGACGCCAAGCCGCCAAGAAAAGAGTAGGCGCTCACAGGAAAACAGACTTGCCATTATTTGAGTTCCGCTCAAAGGATAATGACACGGGAAGAAAAGAAGATAGGGAAGGGCTGACGCCGATGCCAACGGCCCTATTGTGGCAGATGGCAGTTCCAGATTGACGGCAGCCCTTCGTGCCCTTCGATCCTTCCTGTGGAATATGCAAATCGCGCGAAGCTCGGACCACGAAATGCAGACAGGATTCCGGTGAACGCTTACGGAAAAGCTAACCCATTCGGCTCAACTCTCCTTTCTTTGCGTCTCTGCGCCTTTGCGCGCTATAGTTTTTTTCAATTGACCAGCGAATAGAGCGTAGCGGGCTAGCGCGAGAAACCTAGGAGAGAATCTCGCGACTCAGGGTTGACACCCTCGTTTCCGGCGGCTAGACTTCATACTTACTCTATATCGGGGTGTGGCGCAGTTTGGCTAGCGCGCATGACTGGGGGTCATGAGGTCGGAGGTTCAAGTCCTCTCACCCCGATTTGGGTGATTTTTATATCGGGCTCCTGGGACTTAATCGTCCCACGGGCCTTTTTTATTGCGCCGGGAAGGTGGGGAGATTTCGGATTTGGGATTGCGGACTTCGAATTGGGGACCTTGGTGGAACCTTTCTGATAACAGCACGTGGACTGATTTCTTCACCGCAGAGACGGGGATGACGCTGAGACTCTTTTGGGCTGGAGCCCCCGCTCAAAGTCATGCCGCCCTGGGCAGGGACAAAACACGATTGGAAGCGTCTACCCATAGGTTGCATACTTGAACACTGAGAGCTTCTTGAAAAATATTCATTGTGCATGGCCTGTATGGCTCACGGGAGTGTGTTGGTTGTAGATCTCACTTTCGGTGAGGCGTATGATGCACCACAGAGAGCACAGCCCAGCCAGCGACCGGAACCAAGAAAGATTTGAACCACAGAGAACACCGAGGGCACAGAGAAAAGAAATGAGGATAGCTGCAGCGATACCGCCTCTGTGTGGCCTCTGAGTCCTCTGTGGTAAAACACCGTACATATGCCGAAGGCATACCCTGATTTTTGTCCAACGTTGGGGTCTACTTGCGGCATTCTCCAGGTTAGTGTACCATGCTGAGCCAGTGGAAGCCGTGTTGGCTCGGAATCTAAGGAGTTCAGGTGGCTCGCCATCACTGACTCAGGAATGTGGATTAGGAAAGTGTTAGGGGAACAAATTGGGCACCCGCAAAACTGATGTTCGCTCCTTAGAAGAAGAGCAGAAGGACCCGGTTTTGGATACTGGTCTCACAAACGCAGAAGTGCTAAATCAAAAACCTGACCCCTTTGGCCCACCTTTGGCCCAAAATGACGAGTTCCGTACACAAAAGTCCGGGATGTCGTGACCAGTACCTCGGTTATGTATCAGTGATGCGACCAACTAAAGTAGGCTCTCTTGGTTTCAATGTCATAGCCAATACTATAGCCGCCTCCGTTGCTCCAACGATCTTCATACCAGAGGTCACCCGTACTAAAATACTTGGACGAAATGGTTATTGCTTGCTCCAAGTCATAGTCATCTTCGGTGATCTCATTCGGCTCAAGAGGGAAACTTTTGGGGTCAGAGCTTGATTAGTGATTAGTCGTTAGCGTATATCCTTAGACAGGATGAGCCTGAATAGCCTCTCTAAAAAAGGACTGAAGAAAGGGCTGGCTCTTATGTCGATTAGGTTAGCGAACACACCATATTGGCCGTCTTTTGTGGTAATGAGGAAGTTTTGAGTTCGTCCCGAGGGTATTGGCGGTAAAAGCAGATAATCTCTTATTATTCCGCTGAATCCATGCCACTGAGCGTTCGAACAACATCGCAGTACGGGGGCAAAAACAAGGTGGTGGAGTGAACACTGGATGACAATTCTATCGTCCATTCTCGCGTTGCCCGTCATTTCCGTTGCGGCGTTTGCTTGGTATATGGCGCTAGAACGAAACTGCTTCATTAGCATTCATGGCTCTTTTCGCTGTCTCTACAATCGTGTGTGTATTCAGGATTATGGAAGGGCTGAAAGGTATACACTAACTTCGGACTGGCTAACAAGCAATTCGAGAGAACGGCCGGAAGCTGAGATGACGTTCGACAACTCGCAGGAATCCGATAGCCTTGGGTCCGTCTCTCACCTATGACGTTCCTCTTCTCCTGACTTCTGGCAACAGACTATTGTCTACTTAGGCACTCTAACAAAACCATGATCTACTGCGGTCGGCTGCAAAGACCGATGCCTGTGTTGTCGGCAAAAAAGGTCCTCGACGTGCTTCAGCACGCCTCCGGTCCTTTTTCACCTGCCGCCTTGGCCTCGGCCTTTTCGCTCGACCTCGTCACAACCTGGTTTTGTTAGAGTGCCTTAATTCAACCCCAATACCCGGTTTATCAACAATAGACATATATCCATCCTCCAGAACAAACCCGCCTTCAACCACGTCTCTGGCCAAATCGAAACTTCCGTCAAGGTCGAGATATTTCGTGCTGGGGCAGGCAAATGCGGCGTGCAGTGCAGCTGTAATACTGATGATGCTTTCATCCATGCAACCCCACATAAGCGCAATACCTGCCGACCGGGCAACTCGGGCAATGCGCAAAGCAGAATGTATCCCGCCACTCTTCATTAATTTAATATTAAATATACCACAGGCGCTGGGGGATGCTGCAAGAGCTTTTGCATCCTGTTCGGTGAACAGACTTTCATCCGCAACAATATGCCGGCGTATGCCCTCATCCAGAGATCTCATTTTATCAATTTGATCTGCCTTAAACGGTTGCTCAATGAATTCCAGCTTGAGCGCACTGGTGCGGTCAAAAAAGCGAATAAAATCTTCTCTTTCATAGCCCTGGTTGGCATCAACACGTAGTCCTACATCCTGCCCGGCGACTTCACGCATTTTCGTCACAATCTCAATGTCCTTCTCAAGGGACAAGCCAATCTTAAGTTTAAGCGATTTGAACCCGGTGGCGATGTGTTCACGTGCCTCTTCCAGCGATTCCTCCAGCGACTTGATACCAATTGTGACAGACGTCGGTAATCGCCTGTGATATTGACCCAGCAATTCAACCAGTGGCTGCTGTCGGCATTTTGCCAACGCATCGTGCAACGCAATATCAATACCTGCACGTGCGGCCGGAGTGTTCGCCAGGGTCTGTTCCAGTTCGATAATGATAGCGTCCAAAGTATCAATGCTCTTGCCTATCAGCCACTGCAAGCTGTCTGGCTGTAAAACGTCCTGGCATCGCTGATGAGTTTCATCCTCTCCCTTGCCAGTCGGTGCAGCAGAACCTAAGCCCGAGATGCCGTTCTCCAGGCTAATCTCGACAATAATATTTGAAACCGAATCGACACGGCCGCTGGAGGCTATCACGTATGGACGCAGCAGTCCTAATTCTTCCGTCCAGGTCTTGATAGCAGCAATCTTCATTTTTTACCCAGATACAATGTACTCTCTGATAAGAGGCAGCAGACGCGACACTCCTTCGCTCAGGACATCAATTACCGACACACCCAGTTCGTCTTCCAGATTGCTTCGTATGTCCCCCAAGCCGTCTGGCTGGATATTCTTGCCATTCAAGCATACGCCCAGCGTGGTTCCACCATAGAGTTTAATCAACTCCAGTTCTTCCTTCAGGGGAGGCATCGGGTACTCAATTTTATCGCCCAGTTGGAAGTTTTTAAGGCCCGGTGCATGTTGCAATATGACCGCCTTGGCCTGGGCGGAAAGCAACAGCTCTGAACCACAGGGGCCTGACGGATTCCGCAAGCCCGACTGGCCTTCAATAAAAATCACATCCGGCCGCATATCACGGTCACACTCGACAACGGCCTTTTCCAGTTCTCCGCTGACAAAATCGTTAACCGTGGAATCCAGGATAAAGCCGTATTTACCTCCCTGCATCCAACCCGTCTGACCGGTATAAACCATCTCGGCCTTAATTCCATTGGCATTACATTCGTCGATGAGAAATTGCGTAGTGGTTCGTTTTCCCAAATCGCAATCTGTCCCCAGAACCGCAATTCGCGGCGCAGTGACAGAAGCTATTTCACCGGACCAAAATGCTAACTCCTCGATGGGTTTCGATTTTCGAACATCAATTATATCGACCTTGTGTTCCCGGGCTGCCTGAACCAGCATTTCATCGTTGGAAACGTGTTCGTGTAAACCGGACACAACCGACATGCCATTTCTTATGGCAATCATTAATTGATTTTTTATCGACGACGTCAACCTGCCGCCACTGGGTGCAATGCCGACAATACAAAAATCTGGAACGGGATTGACAGCCTCAACCATATTTTCAATCGACGAATAAACTGCTATATCCCGCTTGACACCATCGAGCAAGACTCCTGCATCGTTACCCGTATTGCAGGCATCCACAACCCCCAGGATCTGGTAGCGATTAGACTTGCGGATAAGGGCATGCGTCGTTTTGCAGTTTTCACCATTGACCATATCGTCAGCCAGGATAACTGCTGTCCCCTCATAAGGTTCACCGAGACTGTTTACACCCATGTTATATTAATTTTCCTATTCACCGGCCTTTGCTCTTTCCGCCAGTGCTGGGTCACCAATTCCATGTAGTCCGGCAACCCGGATGTGTGCTATATGAGATGGTGGATGGTGACGCCCTTCCAGGGCAGCTTCTTTAAATATAAACTAACATCATCCTCATACTTCAGCTTTCCGCGCTCTGCCAGCATAGCGATTGCTATAGCCGTAAACTGTTTCGAGACAGAAGCTAGCCGAAACGAAGAATCAACATCGATCGATCGCCCTGATTTTATTTCAGCCAGGCCATAGCCCTTCAGGAATATTAATTCTCCTTGGCTGATGACGGCAATGGCAAAACCTGGGCTGCCCTCAGTCACATAAGCACCGGCAATAGTATCTATTTCAGACGACCGGGAGTCGTCATTATTAGCACCCTCGGCGGAATGGCATAACAGGAGGCAGGAAAAAAAGCACTGAAAAAGCACCTTGCAATCTGACGGACATTATTCATGATATTTGTTTCTTATGGACACCTTTTTATATGAATTCTCGATTTATCCAGTGTGAACTTTCACACTTTCCAGGCGGCTGATCTTGAAGATTTGTGACCAAAACATGTCGACCACCCGATCTCATTGTTGGATTCACCAATTCGACAAGGAGGTCGATATGCACACTACTATTTTAACGTGGACGGAGCTGCCTGGCCAGTTCTTTGGAATGTTCACACAGCCCGGAGGCCATGTTTTTCCCACGTTGATGACCGGGTGGGCGCTCTGTACAGCACGCAGGACAACCACCGGCATGCTGCCCTTCACGGTGCTCTGAATCTGCATGTTAGCGGGTTAGCAGACGTGCCATATTGGCCGTCTTTTGTGGTAAAGAGGAAGTTTTGAGTTCGTCCCGTGGGTATTGGCAGGAAGAAAAGAGAGTGGAACTTCACTGGCAGTTTATTGAGTTGTTGAAACAGCAGGGCATAAGATACACAGATCGCGATCACGCTACCAGGATAGCAATCAAGAGCTAAGCAAAGCTAAGCTAAGGGGCCAAGCTACAAGCTAAGACAGCTAAGGGGAGCTAAGGGGTCAAGTATTAAATCATCCTATCACGGTCAAGTGACACGATGAATCAATACCGAACCCCTTTTTCCAACCCCTTTTTCCTCCCTTTTTCCTTTTCGCTCGATCTCCCTTCGAAATCAGTTTTGAACCGGTTCTAGGGATTCTTCCCCAGCGGATCATACCAGCGCTTGAGTACGCCCTCCCCGGTGGTCTCCCTGATGCTGCTGACGTGACTATCCAGCCAAAGCGTGTTGAGTCTGCCCCCAGTCTGCCAATCGTCATCCATCCTGACGGCATGCCTGAAGATGCCGCGATACCAGTTTGAGCGACTCGCACCTTGGCGATAGTGGGTGAGATTGACCCCTGTGGGGCTGGGGAAGAGCATGTCCGATCTCTCGGCCCGATTGCCGTGTTCCATTCGTGGTTCCATGTGGTCGTGGGCCATGATGACTTCGGCGGGTCGCGGTATGCTCGTGACCTTCTCCCGGCTCAACCAGCCATTGGAGGAAAATGCTGAGGTGTATATGAAATCGTGATCACCGCCGTAGAGTAGATCTTGGGCGATGATGTCGATGAAATTACGAAACGCGGGACATCCGAAGAGTTCTCTTTCTCGCACGTATTCAATATAGGCAATCCCCCAGTAGGCACGATCATCCTTTGGCTTGAGGGGTCTGCCGCGATCATCCCACCAAAGGTGGCCATTGGAGTTCATGGTGTAGGTGTGCATCTCCGGCATGCGCTGTTCGTTATCATCCAGGTACAGGGTGACGCCCAAACCGACTCCTCTGAGATTGGATTTGCAGACGATGTCTTTGGCCTGATCTCGGGCCTTCTGCAGGGCGGGGATAAGCAGGGCCATCAGCAGGGCAATGACGGCAATGACGACGAGGAGTTCGATCAGCGTAAAAGCGTTTTGCCTGTTCATTTTGGATTCGCTTAGAACAGCCTGGGATCCAGCACCACATGCTTGATGCCGAGGCGTTGATAGGTGTAACTCACATGGACCAGCCCGTCGGAGGTCTGGATGACCGCTGGATAGGAGTGCTCGCCCGGGGGTTGATCTTCGAGAATCAGAACACGCCGCCAGTCGCTGCCGTTGCTGGAGATGGCAGCGTACAGAGGAATTCGGCTGGTGCGACTGTGGTTGTAGATCAGCAGTTGACGTCCATCCTTCAAGGTGACGCCATCGATCCCGGCGCTGGGGTTGGGCAGCGACGTCGCAGTCATCTTGGTCCAGGTCTGGCCCTTGTCTTGCGACCAGGTCTGGGCGATGAACCCATGTTTTCTCGGTGTTCGACACAGCATCTGCAAACGGCCGTCGGGATAGCGCAGGAGGGTAGGCTGGATCGCGCCTAGTTCATTGGGGTCATTTAGGGGGCCAACGACGTTCCACGTCTTGAGATCCGAGGTTATTTCGAGATGCACACGCCAACCCTCGTGCTCACTACTGGAAGGACAGAGGATGGTCCCGTCCTCTAGCACGACGGCCTTGTTCTTGATCGGTCCCACCACCTGGGACGGGAGGCGTCTCTGATCCTGCCAGGTCCTGCCCCCGTCCGTGGAGAGAATCCGCTCGCCCCACCACTCGCTGGGCGAGGGGCCGACCTTGAAGAAGAGGACCAGTGGGCCTTGGTTGGGCCGAAACAAGACGGGATTCCAACAGGGATAACGTCTTTGCGGGGACATCACGCCATTGGCTACCTCGACAGGCCGTGTCCAAGCGCCCCCTTCGAACCGAGACACCCAGATGCCGACATCGTCGTTTCGCTCGGCTGTGCCGGCGAACCAGGCCGCCATCAGGACACCATCGGCAGTCTCCACCAATGTCGATGCATGGCAACTCGGCGTTGGCTTGTCATCAAGGGGAAAGATCAGATCGCCGCGCAGGTATCCCGGCTGATCGGTGATGGCATCGGCCCGTGCCGATATCGAAGCGTGCAGCGATATGCCAATGACTAGACCGCATAGGGTTGCTTTCATGATTTGCCTTTTCTCTAAGAATTGGTCGTCAGTAGGATTGTACCGCCTTGACGTGACCACGCAAGTAGAACTCATCCCAAACCGGGTTTCGGGATGAGCTCTAGGAAGGACGCAGACTATGTATGACCAAGCTGTTTGACAGCAAGGTGGGCACACACTTTCCCGAGAGCCTTGTCTTCCTCGGCCACATCGCGGTCTTGCCGGCCTTCGGCGGAGTTGTCAGTCTCTGAAGCGCCGTAGTGGAGATATGTTCTCGGTGTGACGCCCCACGGGGTGCACCGTCCGCATGTCCGATGAGTACGATAAACGCGTGACCGCCGAAACCCGCCAGGGCACCGCGACCTGCAAGGGTAGAAAACCGGTTTGCCGGATTCGCAGACCGATGTTGGGGACTGGGAAAACTATCCCGAAGTCTACCGACCGGGGGACTGGGACACCGACGGTGACGGCATGCCGGGCCGCTGGGAGGAGCAAAACGGTCTGAACCCCAACGATCCAACGGACGGTCCGGCGGATGCGGATGGCAATGGCTATACGAATTTGGAAGCGCATCCGCATTGGGTGGCGGCGGGGAACATTCTGTGATGACTTCACTTTACTGGCATGTTCCTCCTTATGCGGTGGCTTAGACCATGTGTGAGAAGTCTTTCTGGCTTCACTCGGCTGCAAAGGCCATGGATCTGCGTTGTCAGCCGAAAAAGGTCCTCGACGTGCTTCAGCACGCCTCCGGCCTTTTCCGACTTCCGCCTTGACCAGGACCTTTTCGCTCGAGTTCGGGCCGACGAACCACTTCTCACACACGCTCTTAGAGGGACTTTGTGGTCCTTCTGTTGTAACTGTTCACCGATCATTTCGAACAGCGATGAACCGCAGAATATCGAACACGGAATGTCCAACGGTGAAGTTGACGTGGCTCACGAACTTTTTCCTCAGACACTTGCTTTCGATTCCTTGTTGCCGTCTCGACGCCGACCCCTAGATAAGCCGCTCTTCGAGATCAAACTCACTGCCCTTCGACATTCTGCTGTTCGATATTCTATGGTTCAAACCACCCTTGCCATTACTTTGTCAATCCCATGCCACGTGAACGGTTGCCTGGAAACACCCTGTGGCTTGACCATCGAATCCGGCAATAAACTGAGAGCCGTTTCTCCCGATGGAATGCGAGGCTGGTTCTGCACCGGCATTGCCGGTATAGTAATGCCCCATGCAGATCGACGCAGACGGCAAACGGATCGCCATGGTGACCGGTTCCGCAAAAGGTATCGGCCGTGCTATTGCCCTCACGCTTGCCCGCAGCGGAGTTGTCCCGGTATTGGTCGACATCGATGGAGAGGCGGCGAAGAAGGTGGTGACGGAGATTAGCGACGAGGGGATCGAGACCGTTTGCTTCGTTTGTGATGTTTCCAATGTGGGAGAAGTCAGGCGTTGTTTCGCCGACGTCTTCGACAGTTTCGGCGCCGTCGACATCCTGGTGAACAACGCGGGCATTCTCAGTACCACGTCGATTACCGAACTCGATGAGGCCGAATGGCAGCGGGTAATGGACATCAACCTCAAGAGTGCCGTCTTCGCCACGCAGGCTGCCCTGACGTATATGATGCCCCGGAAATGGGGCCGCATCATCAACATCGCCTCCATGGCCGGTCGGATGGGCGGATTCGATACGGGTTGTGCCTATAGCGTCTCGAAGGCCGGCATGATCGGCCTGACCATGCGGGTTGCGCGCCGAGTGGCGAGTGAGGGCATTACTGTCAATGCGATTGCCCCCGGGCCCACCAATACCGAATTGGTCCAGGGCTTCGCGCCGGAGGTTCGGAAGCGACTCATCGACGGCATACCGGTGGGCAGGGTGATTGAACCGGAGCGAATCGGAGAAACCGCCGCGTTTCTCGCCTCGGACGCCGCCGAGTTCATCACCGGCGCCGTGATCGACGTTAACGGCGGGATGTTTATGGGCTAGTGTCTATGAAAGAACACGCATTTCTAAAATGGATGTCGGAAGAGACGGCTACCGATTGGTGCAACGATTCCGCCCTGCCCGATGACCTCGATGCGGCCCTGGCGAGTGGCGCCATCGGCTGTACTACCAATCCGCCCTTGACCTATCAGGTGCTGACGGCGGAGCCCGAGCATTTCGCCCCAGACCTGGCTCAAATTGCCAACGGTGTCACGGGTGACGCCAAAGTCGTTGGCCTCATTGGCGTTGTGGTGCGCAAGATCGCCAAGAGGCTCGAAGCCCTATTCGAAGAAACCGACAGGACCCGCGGCTATGTCCGCACGCAGGTCGCGCCGCCGCTTTCGGCCGACGGCGCCGCCATGCTGGCCATGGGCAAGATCTATGCCTCCTGGGGCCCCAACGTCAAGGTAAAGATCCCCGGCACCTGCGCAGGCATCCGGGTGCTGGAGGAGCTTACGGCACTAGGTATCCCCACCAATCCCACGGTCTGCGTTTCGCTGTCACAGATGATCGCCGCGGCGGAAGCCCACGAACGCGGGCTGAAACGAGCCCAGGCGGCCGGTCTCGATGCTCCCCACTCGACCTCGGCCTTCGTGATGGGCCGGCTGCAGGACTACCTGGCCCTGCTCAGCGAAGAACGCGGCCTCGGTCTGGCCACCTATGATCTCGAGTGCGCCGTGCTGGCCGTCGCCAAACGGTGTTGCCATCTCTTCGAGGAACGTGGCTATCGCCAGCAGATCATGCCCGCGGCCTTTCGCAGTGCCCGACAGGTGGCCGAACTTACTGGGAGCAAGACGGTGATGACTATCCATCCCAGCATTCAGGAGCGTGTGACCGAGGCGGACCAACGGGACGAACTCAAGCGGAGGGCGGCCATCGACGATCCGGTGGACCCCCAGGCCGTGGACCGGGTATACCAGGCGCTCCCCGAGTTCCGGGTGGCCTACGAGCCGGGGGGGATCGCAGTGGAGGACTTCGACAGCTTCGGCGCGACGGCCATGACCCTGAAAGCGTTTAACGAAACCGGCTGGCAGAAACTCAAGACCTTCGAGATTCCCTCGGCAGCAAACCAAAATGGGTGACACAGTCGGTTACTGGCCGCTGGTCGTATTGCTCATCGGCATCGCGGCGGTGATCCTGCAAATCGTTGTCTTTCGCATCCAGGCCTTCATTGCCCTGGTGCTTTCCGCTATCTTGGTGGCCATGATCGTGACATCGGGTATCACGGCGGCATTGTTGAAATCCGTGGTCTTGCCCTATCACTCTATTTGCATCTACATGGCCATAGGCTATGGCTCCATGACGGTCTCGTGGATGAATGACAGCGCGTTTTGGGTGGTGTCCGAAATGAGTGGGTTTACCGTACCGCAACCCTTGAACAGCTGGACGCCTACCCTGGCGATCATGCCGGTGCTCGGCTTGATACAGGCCCTGTTGTTTTCCTTTATTCTGCCCTTGGTTTGACTCGGTCTTCCCCGATCGGTGTTCTATCGGGCGAATAGGGCCTACCTCGCCATTGCCGCATACAACTTTGGTCTTCACAAATCACCCCATCCCCGCTATAGTAATAACCTGAAAAACCTATGCTGAGAGTCCGCAACGCGGTTACACCAAGAATGGGTTTCGCAGAAATCGTCACCATGAACGACGCCACAAAACCGAAGGACCACCGGGCCCGGAGCGCTTGGACCCGGACGCCTGAGCTGGCGACACTGCTATGGGTCGGTCTATGCCTCAGTCCCGCTGTCTTGGCGGCGGAAGCTCCGGGAGACGCGGGCCATGCGGGAGCGACCCTCTACCGCCAGCTCTGTGTCGGGTGTCACGGTCCGGATGGGCAGGGGGTCGACGATCACGAACCACTCTACGGGAAGCGTTCCTTGAATTTGCTGGCCCGCCGCATCGAACGCACGATGCCGAAAGATGAAGAGGACTTGTGTGTCGGCGAAGACGCGCAGGCCGTGGCTGACTACATCTACCACGCCTTCTATTCGGCCGAGGCGCGGGCGCGTCGAAACGCCGTGCGGCGCGATCTGGTCCGGCTGACGGTCCCCCAGCTCCGCACCAGTGTCGCCGACCTGGTGGGTCACTTCATGCCGGGGACGAAAGACGTGTCACCCGACGAGCGAGGCTTGAAGACCCGATATAGAGGACGCCATCTCACCAAAAAGGAGGAGGACGGGAAAGAGGCGCAGAGACACTCTTTCGACCATGGGTTAAGCGCGCCGATGCTTCAGATCGACCGGGCCGGCCTGGAGGCACTGGAGTTGACGCCGGAGAGCGAGACAGGTGTCACGTGGTCGGGTTCGATCATCGCCGAGGAGACGGGGGAGTACGAGTTCGTCATCAGGACGCGGAACGGCGTGAGGCTCTGGATCAATGAAACCAGTGAAAGAAGCCTCGCGTTCATCGATGGTTGGGTGACCTCCACCAAGGACGTGCGCGAGGAAAAGGGGCGGATATTCTTGCTCGGCGGCCGACCCCATCCCCTGCGGCTTAGGCTGAGCATCTCGCCCAAGGACGATGAGGGCCTGGTCGAGCTGCTGTGGAAACCGCCGCACGGCCCACTCGAACCCGTGCCCCAACGGCGCCTGGCTCCCCAGACGGTCGCGCCGGTGATGGTGGTGTCGACGGCCTTTCCGCCAGACGACGCCAGCTATGGCTTCGAGCGGGGCACGGCTGTCTCGCAGGCGTGGCTGGAGGCGGTGACTAAGGCGGCCATCGAGACTGCGGATTTCGTTTCTGACCGGCTGGCTACCTTGGCGAAGCCTGGATCTAAAGAGACGGAAGAGACGGATCGTGAAGCGGAGGTCAAGGCCTTTCTGGCACGCTTCGCGGAGATCGCTTTCCGGCGTCCGCTCCCGGAGTGGCAGAGGCGGGCCTTGATCGACGGGCGCTTCGCGGGGGAGTCCCTTCAGCATGCCACCAAGCTGGTGGTGTTGCAGGTGCTCTCGTCCCCGCATTTTCTCTACCCGGAACTGCCCGGCGAGGAAGCAGCCGACGCCTGGACCGTGGCCGCCCGGCTGGCGCTGACCCTGTGGGATTCGCTCCCCGATGAGGTGCTGAGAAACGCCGCCCGCCAGGGGCGTCTGACGGAACGAGAAGACGTTTTTCGCCAGGCCCACCGCATGCTGGAGGACCCCCGCGCCCGGATCAAGATGCAGGGCTTCTTCCATCAGTGGCTCGAACTCGATCGTGCCGAGGGACTGTCGAAGGATAGCGAGAAGTTTCCCGGTTTTGACCAGCGCGTCATCGCGGACCTGAGGGTCTCGCTGGATCTGTTCCTCGAATCGGTGGTCTGGAGCGAGAGGTCGGATTATCGCGAACTGTTGCTGGCCGACTATCTTATCTTGAATAACCGTTTGGCGGAGTTCTACGCGGAAGGTGAGACGGCATCGGAGTTTCAGCGGGTGACATTCCATTCAGGCAAGCGTGCGGGGGTACTCACGCACCCGCTTCTCCTGTCGAGTCACGCCTACCACGACAAGACCTCGCCCATCCATCGGGGTGTCTTCCTGGTGCGGAACATCCTGGGGCTGACCATGAAACCGCCGCCCGAGGCGATCGAGTTCAAGGACGCCGAATTCGATCCGGGCATGACGATGCGGGAAAAGGTCACTCGGCTCACGCGCCCGAAGGCCTGCATGGCCTGCCATGTCATGATCAATCCCCTTGGCTTCAGTCTGGAGGGCTTTGACGCCATCGGTCGGCGACAAGAGCGCGACAACAAGAGTCCCGTCGACACGGCCGGTGCGTTCGTCGATGGGCGCGGCGAGACGATCAACATCACGGGGGCCCGTGACTTGGCGGAATTTGTCGCCACCAGCCCCGACGCCCAGCGAGCCTTCGTACGCCACCTGTTTCATCACGCCGTCAAGCACGGGACCGCGGTGTATGGCGTCGATACGGAGCAGGAGCTTCACCGTCGTTTCGTCGCATCCGACTTCAGCATCCGAGAGCTGCTGGCGGACATCGCGGGCAAGGTCGCCTTGCATGGGATCATCAAGCTGGACAAAACAGATCGAGTGGCCGGAGGGGTCACCGGCAAACCTATAGCGAAACATGAGAAGGAGTGACATCATGACAGGCACTTATTTGCAGACGCGGCGCCAAATTCTTCGGGATCTCCGGGACCTGGGTGTCTCCGCCCTGGCGCTGCCCTTCCTCAGTGGTCTTCCCAGTCTCTACGGGGATACGATCCCCACGCTACGGAAGCAGCGTCTGGTCCTCGTCTTTTCCCCCAACGGCACCGTTCCGAGCCGCTTTTGGCCCGATCAGACGGGAAAGGGTTTCGAGTGTACGCCCATCCTCAAGCCGCTTGAGCCCTATCGAGAGCGTATGCTCATCATGAAGGGGATATCCAATAAGATCCGGGGCGATGGGGACAGCCACATGCGCGGCATGAGTTGCCTCCTCACGGCGGACGAACTCTTCCCCGGTAACATCCAGGGCGGGAGCCACACACCCGCCGGCTGGGCCAAGGGCATTTCCATCGACCAGGAACTCAAACGCTTCCTGCAGTCGCGCGAGGAGACACGGACGCGCTTCGGCTCCCTCGAGTTCGGCGTCGCCGTACCCGACCGGGCAGACCCCTGGACGCGCATGTGTTACGCCGGGCCCAATAAGCCCCTGGCGCCGATCTCCGACCCCGAGCAGATTCTGAGCAAGCTCTACGGCGATACCAAGAACCGTGAAAACCTCGCCAGCATTGTTGACGGCGTGAAGGAGGACCTGCGCCGGGTCGCGAAGAGACTGAGCCCGGAGGACAAAGCGGTGCTCGAAGACCATCTGGCCCTGGTGCGTGACATGGAGCGCGAACTCGCCGCGGCCGCGGGACAAGAGGAGTTGGAGCACCCCATGCCGGAGATTGATCCCGACATCGAACTGGTCAACGACAACACCCCCCGCATCAGCCGCATGCAGATCGACCTGCTCGTCAACGCCATGGCCAATGACATGACCCGCATTGCCAGCTTGCAGTTCATGCGCTCGGTCGGACAGGCGCGGATGAACTGGCTGGGGGTCGAAGAGGGGCATCACACCCTGTCGCATGAACCGGATAAGAATGAAGCCGCGCAGGAGAAGCTGCAAAAGATCAACGCCTGGTTCGCCGGTGAGCTGGCCTACCTGGTAAAGCGGCTGGCAGAGACGCCGGAGCCGGGGACGGGGGAGACCATGCTCGACAACACCTTGGTCATCTGGCTCAACGAATTGGGCAAGGGGAGTAGCCACACGCTCAACGACATCCCCTTCCTGGCCATCGGGGGTGCGCCGGGCTTCCGGATGGGACGTTCCCTGGACTTCTCTCGCAAGGAGGAGCGGGAAAACGGAGAAATGAAAGTGGTCGGACGGGTTCCGCACAACCGGCTATGGCTTGCAGTCGCCAAGTCTATGGGACACGAGCTGGAGACATTTGGGCTGCAATCACTTTGTGACGGTGGTGCGCTGGACTTCGGATAAAAGGACCGCGTCTGTCCCTTGAAGTCCACAAGGCGCACGCGCCACCTCTAAGCCGGAGTCCGACCCCAAGCCCATTCTGTCGGGCCGCCTTAGTCTCACGGACCCTGACACCGCTGGACAGATTGTATTTCCTATGCCAGGGCCTGAATCTAAAAGTGGGAGAGGAACAGGTCCAGGTCTGTCTTCCCTGGATCACGCACACGCCCGACAACGTGGTCGTCTATTTCAAATCCAGGCGTCTACTGTTTGGCGGATGCATGAACAATGCCTGGTCAGCCTTGACAACACGCGCGTGAGGCCTGAGATTGATGCCCACGGCTTTCCCTAGGAAGTGCAATCGACTCCACTCCAAGCCGATTCTCGGGCGTCCAAGACGCCCATACGCCGGGGCATTCGTTTAAGCAATCCGGTGAGGGATGCGATTGTCAATTTGAAGATCACGCCTGTGGAATGGGACCTGCTGACAGAATGGTCCAGCGTGGGAGCACTCGATCAGCTACGGTTGTTTTCGATATGCGGCAGATTCAGTTCATGAGCCCAACGACCCGCGACATGGAGATATCACGAAAGGGCTGCAAGGCCGCATCGAAGGGTGCGCGAGTGCGACTCAGTATGATCACCGTACAAAGGGCAGGGCTCTCCAGCCTGAAATCTCTTGTCGAGCATATCGATTTGGGGGTATCATGGAATTGCTCGGAACTTTCTGTTAAATCTTTGATCAGACACCGGCGGTGTAGAAACTGACACAGCTTGAACACATCGAAGCCATTGAAAGGCGCCTCTGGAGTGCGGCGGACACCTTGCCTGCAAACTCGAACTTCGCCAGAAACGACTATGTCCTGCCGGTCTTGGGCCTTGTCTTCCCGCGTCACGCCTACAGCCGCTGCCTGCGCGTCAAAGATGACGTCGAAGCCAACTTGCCGAAACACGGTGGCAAGACGCGGGCGCTCAGCGAGGACGATTTCTCCCAGAAGAGCGCCATTTTCCTCCAACGAACGAATTCGAACCCTAGCCAAGTGTGCGACCGTCTGCTTCCACGCCTGATGAATGGGGAAACTGGGGCATGAAAAAGGAGCAAAAGAAAACTAGCTCAAAAAAAGCCAGGTATGCGGCCTATGGAAAAGAGTTGATTCTAGACTTGCATGAATGTGATCCCAAAACATTTTCCCGAAAATCAATCAGGAAATACTTTGAGGATGTCTGTATTCTCATTGATATGGAGAGATGCAAGCTAACCTGGTGGGATGATGTCGGAGTATCAGAAGATGAAAAACAAACCGAGCCACATTTAAAAGGGACATCTGCTGTTCAATTTATCATGACCAGTAGTATCGTTATCCACACGCTGGATCTCATAGAAAATGTGTACATCAATATCTTTTCCTGCAAAGATTTTAATGAAAAGGCCGCTAAAGAATTCTCAGAAAAGTGGTTTGAGGGTCGTGTAGTCAACTTTAAGATAATAGAAAGGTTATAAAGTGATCATTACAGAACGAGAACTCTATATAAAAACTCCAGGCAGCAATGAAAATCTTTTGGCATATTTTGCAGAGCAGGTTAAGAAGTGCTTGGCCCCAAATGAAGTTCCTGTGAGATTTGTTGTCTCCAGTACAAATAAAAAGGAGTATCTCTGTGAACTGGGGGTACTAGAGAATTCAGAGAATGATTCCAGGCTAGATGTTCCCTCAATATTCTCTTGTCGAACGCGTTCGTACGAAAACACAGAGCAATTCAACATTGCACTGATAATTCCTACCGGAATTGGCTGTGAATTAGGTGGACATTCCGGTGATGGTGGAGCCGTTGCCAGACTTTTTGCTTCTATGTGTGATCAGTTGATTACACACCCCAATGTAGTCAATGCCGCGGATATCAACGAACTTCCAGCCAATGGACTTTATGTGGAGGGAAGCGTGCTCACGCGTTTGTTTATGGGCACGGCAACTCTGCAAAAAGTAAGGGCGAACCGCGTGATGCTTGTTGTAGACAGGCATGAAGACCCCATGTTTCACGAACTAGCCGTTAATTCAGCGTCTGCGGCCAGAGCGGCAATGGGCATGGATATTCCCCTGGTTGTCATTATGGACAAACCCATCCTGATGCGCGCGCAATTCTCCATATCCGGCCGTGCCGCCGGACGCATTGAACATTTTCAGAATTTGCACAAGGTGTTGAGCGAACATGAAGGTGAATACGACGCGGTTGCCCTGTCTACTCTGATATGCATCCCCAGTCACTTTCATGCTGATTATTTTAAGGAAGAAAAAGGATTCTCAGTAAATCCCTGGGGTGGCGTTGAGGCGATGCTCACGCACACAATTTCCTCGCTATTCAATGTTCAATCCGCTCATTCTCCAATGATGACTTCACAGGAAGTGATGAACTTAAACGTAGGTATTGTCGATCCCCGAAAGTCGGCCGAAGCTGTCTCTACCACCTACCTTCACTGCGTCTTGAAGGGATTACACAGAGCGCCAAGGATTCTTGACGGCATCCATTCGGGAAGCGGATTAACCAGCATCAATGATATTTCTTGTCTGGTTATTCCTGATGGCTGTATTGGGTTACCTGTTCTCGCTGCAATAGAGAATGAGATTCCAGTAATTGCGGTAAAAGACCATAGTTCGAACATGAAAAACGAACTAAGCGCCCTGCCTTTTAAGGAAAACAAACTGTTTTTTGCGAACAACTATCTTGAAGCGGCAGGTATCGCTGCTTCACTTAAAGCTGGTATTGCCCTCGATTCATTGAAAAGGCCGCTGGCACAGACGAAAATATCGATTCAAAGTCGGCAATTCGGCAAAAACGATACCGAAGACCCTGTCGCAATGAGTGAAAAGAATGTCTGAAAACGATAATAATCACTCTGATTTCAAAACTGCAACGATTCTATTTGTCGATTTGGTCGGTTCGTCTGCTGCTGCAAGTTTTATGACATCTTCCGAATACAGCGGCCACCTTTCTACATTTAAGACCCTAATAAATGATACATGCGACCAATTATTTGATAGGGAATCTGGAGAAACGGATGTATACCAAAAACAAGTTCAAGGAGACCAAGGTTTTTTTCTGTTTGCCAGTAGCTGGACTACTGATGATAAGGAGAGGAAAGCTGCTATTGAGAAGGATATTATAGAAATTCTGAGGCTGGCTCTGCAGATTAAGTATCGATGGCAGTTAGAACCAATCAATATAAAGCTGATCGAAGCGAATAAAAAGCCTTTCGAAATTGCTATTGGT
>JADFMM010000366.1 GCA_022563885.1 Planctomycetota bacterium
ACTCCTTGCTATTCCGTTACGTTCAAAAGATAGGGCCAAATAGTAAGAGGTCACCCTATTTCTGTCAACAAGGTTGCCGGGCAAGGGAGATATTGGCCTGGCTCAAAATCGTTCTCGCATAGGTGCCAGTCCGTACACCACTCCTCGTGGTCGTAATCAGCGCAGCGCTTGTCGTTGTCGTAATCGATACCCCTAATTGCCCCAATTCACTGGTTCGATGACGACCACGACAACGATCGGGAATGTGACCCGAAAACGAACCAGGCCGGTTTTTTTAGGAATAGGCATGCTCTGAATAGATCCGCCGGGTTGCGTGAGCAGCTTAGCGCCGTCCACAGAGACTAACCAGATAAACTAGCGGTCTCTGAGAAAGTGAGTGTCCCCGCCTTGCTCCATCGCCGTCTGTGATGCTTGGGGACTGGCGCTCCTGATAGATATGGAATCGAGCCCGTCCCTACTTCGCCTCATCCAGTTTCGTCAAGTATTGTTCAGGGTTGGCCTTGAACTTCTTTATACATGGTGTGCAACAGAACTTCACTTCTTGATCTTGGTAAATGATGGAAACAGGATCACCCATGGACCCAAGGACATTATCCGTAACCAAACAAGTATCCAGGGGGTAAGGTTTCGTGGAACTCAAACCACTAGTGGTACATCCGGCTACCAGCACCAAGATCAGACAGAGCAGGCAATCTTTCAAGCGCATTTTATGTCTCCTTTAGAATCGAATTACAATACCACCACCAACGCCATATATCGAATGATGCTGGAAAACAAACGACAAGTCCCGGCTAACCATATGTTCAAGCCCCACACCTCTCTCCCAGCCGGTATTCGTGTCGTATTCGACATCAAAATAAATACTCGTTCGGTCAAACACTCGCATGTCCTTTTCAATGCCCAACCTGAGATCCCCCTCCGTATCCATGGTGACAGAGCTCTTGACCAGCAATGGAAGGCGATAATAAAAACCGGCAATCACCCGATCCCGTGCATGATCAATATCTGTTAGCCGGTAGCCAATAAAGCTTGTGACATCGGGATTGAAGTAATGCTGCCAAGTCAAATCTACTTCATAGTCATTCTTGTTACGGTAGCCACCGGTGCCGTCGAGGACGAAATCATCGCGGCCCCGCATGACCTTGATCATCCCCTCACTCATATTCGACAGCGTCGAAATCTCCCCCATCAAGGTCACGGGATTGATCAACTTCGGGTCCAGCTTCGGCTCAGGTGAATCGCTGGTGCCCTCATAGCGGATGACCCGTGCCATGCCGGCATCCATGTGGTAAAGAATATGGCAATGAAATAGCCAATCCTTTTCCTGGTCAGCTTCGAATTCAATACTGTGGGTCCCCATTGGGTGTACATCGACCGTATGCTTCATCGGCGCATTGTCGCCTTGGCCATTCAAGACACGAAAGAAATGCCCATGTAAATGGATAGGATGATGCATCATCGTGTCGTTGATTAAATGCATCCGTAAGATCTCGCCCTTCTTGACCAGGATGGTCGACTCTTCGGACAGGGTCTTGCCATTGAACGACCAGATGTAACGTTTCATATCACCGGTCAGGCGAAGGGTCATTTCACGTAGGGGCCACCTGGGGTTGAGTTGGGTCGGAGCCGTTGACTTCAGAAGGGGATAAGGAGGCAATGGCCGTGGCAGGTGCGAGGTGTCACCGTCGACCAGGGCGGTCTCCATCATTTCGTCCATGTCGTAGATGTTCGCCCTTGGCGGGCCCTCGGCCAGATGCTTCTTGCCAGTTCCCAAAAACAGGGATACATGCCCGGACCCATCCTGTGCCGTTGCCCGAAATTCGAATTGCCCCTCTTTGGGTATCGTGACAATCACATCGTAGGTTTCGGCGATGGCGATGAGAAAGCGACTCACTTTAACCGGCTTAACTGCCGGGCCGTCGGCAGCGACAATGGTCATGGGCCCGGTTGCACTATCCAGGTAGAAATAAGTGGAAGCGCCTGAATTGATGATCCGTAGCTTGATTTTTTCGCCGGGTTTCCCTTCAAGTGATAAACTTCGCTTCCCGTTGATCAGAAAGGCGTCATAGGCGACGTCTGATAGATCCATTGGCGGCATGCGCGACCATTCCCGTTTAATGTAATTCCGGAGTGCCTTGGCCTTGATCGCGCCACTGATGCTTTGGACATTTTTCTTTTTTACTGCATACCACTCACTGCCCCGCATCAATGTCTTCATCACCGAAGATGGTTTTTCGTTGGTCCAATCGGAAAGCTGCAGGACGTATTCCCGGTCGACTTTGTCGCGTGCGCCCTTCTCAGGGCGAACGACGATCGCGCCATACATGCCCCGCTGTTCCTGCAAGCCGGTGTGGGAGTGGTACCAGTACGTTCCGGAATGGGTCAGCTTGAATCGATAAGTGAACTCCGTGCCCGGTCTAATCGGTGGGGTGGTCAAATAAGGAACCCCGTCCTGGGCATTGGGAACCAGCAGGCCATGCCAGTGAATCGAAGTATCTTGCTTTTCAAGCGTATTCTTGACGGAGATCACTGCCGTTTCACCGACTCTGAAATACAGGGTAGGTCCGGGAATCCCGCCGTTAATAGTGAGGGCTTTGACAGGCTCCCCGGCTGGCGCCATCTCTTCTTCGGAGATGACCAGCGCATATTTTCTCAGTGTTTCGTCTTTTGCTTCAGCCTGAACTGAAATCAACACTGCTGGGAGAACAAGTCCTAAACACAATTTCCAAGATGTCATTGGGCAATCCTTCTGCTCCCACGAAACTCGTGCCGATCTGATGGTATGAATGGGTGGACAAACGACTCTCCTCTGGACGATGCGGTGGCCCACCAAAACTGGGGTCTCCTGAGTGGGTCCAGGGAATCTTTGGAGCGCAACAAGGAACTCAATACGATCGAACTTCCCGTGGTCATGATGCCAGCAATCTAGTGAATTGCGAGGCATTTGAATGGCATCGAAACGAGCAGCTCGGGGTTGGAAATAGCGCGTCAATCGCATTCTGCGACGCCCGCACTCTCTGCTTGGTGCCGCAAGGGATGGGAAATTTGATTTTACGACCATGGAAATGATAATACCCCGGCGGGCAGGACAGATCAATGGGAAAACAGTCCCAGGGCCGTTGCACGTGGGGGTCGCATCCGGCCCGTTTGAGCTTAAGGGACTGGCGCTCCTGATAGATATGGAATCGAGCCCGTCTCTACTTCGCCTCATGCAGTTTCGCCAAGTATTTTTCAGGGTTGACCTCGAACTTCTTTATACATGGTTTGCAACAGAATTTCACTTCTTGATCTTGGTACATGAAGGAAACAGAATCACCCATAGACCCAAGGGCATTATCCGTAACCAAACAAGTATCCAGGGGGTAAGGTTTCGTGGAACGCGAACCAGTAGTAGTACATCCGGCAACCAGCACCAAGATCAGACAGAGCAGGCAATCTTTCAAGCGCATGTCATGTCTCCTTTAGAATCGAATTACAATGCCACCACCAATGGCATAGTGCGAATGATGTTGGACAACAAACGACAAGTCCCGGCTAACCGTGTTTTGCTCGCTTCTTATCCCACAAATCAGACACTACTCGGTGCCTTGCTGACCAGGCCATCCAAGACTACAAGGCCGGCAACTGTAGAGAGCTGTGAGACATTTCGCATCTCCCTCCTTTTGGTCTGCATACGAAAAACTCCCCAGGCGTGTACGTGATCTAGCGGATAAGAACTTCAAACTTCTCGAGCAGAACCCGGATCATCCGAGCCTTCACTTCAAGAAGATCGGTCGTTTTCGCTCGGTCAGAGTCGGGATCAGACACCGTGCCCTGGCGGTCGGAATCTCGGAGGGCTGTCTTTGGTTGTGGATCGGGCCGCATGCCGAATATAACAAACTGGTCGGCACTTGATGTTCGCGTCTTCAGCCGCATCGCTACGGTGCTCAGCGCCATTCAGGTTAAAAGCCAACGGTCAGTCTCTCTTCTGTCCCAGCAGCCAGGCGATGGATTCGGGGTCATCGTAGGCCTGCTCCCACGAATTGTGGCCTACGCCGGGGTACTCGGTGTACTTGATGTCCCCACCTGCATGTTTGACGGCTTCGACCATCACACGGCTGCGTTCGACAGGCACGACCCTGTCGGCATCGCCGTGAAACGCCCAGATGGGTATCTTGCTCAGCTTGTCGGCGTCTTCCACGCTGCCGCCACCACAGATTGGCATGAGTGCCGCGAAGGTGTCGGCATGTTGGGCGCCGTAGCTCCAGGTGCCGTAGCCGCCCATGGAGAGCCCTGTCAAGGTAATGCGGTCCTCGTCGATGTTGTATTGGGCCAGGGTCTTCTTGAGCGCCAGATCGATGTGCGTGCCCGAGCCCTGACGGGCTTCGCGTCCCTCTCGTGCCGGGCGTCGGGCCCAGCCACTATTCTTGGGACACTGGGGCATGAGCACCACACAGGGGAACCTCTCGGGATGCCAGCGCATGGGCTTGCCGATACCCACGGCGGTTTGGCTCCAGCCTTCGTCGCCGCGCTCGCCCGCGCCATGCAGGAACACGATGAGCGGCCACTCCCGGCCGGGAGTGTAACCGTCCGGCACGTACACAACGTAGCCACGTGTCTCGCCGTCCAAATCCATCGTTTTGCGAATGAAGCCGGTGGCCGGTCCATCGGATTTCATTCCGGTGCAACCCTGGCCCAGAAAAGCCACCATTGACAGAATTAATGTCATGTTACGCACGAGCATCTCCTTTCGTGTGATTCGTGAAAAACCGACCTTGGCATATGTAAACTTGCCGGATCCTGTGCACTCCTGGTGCCTATTTATTTCGGAGGTTTTCCTGGTTCAACATAGTAGACTCCTTTCATGCTAACAGGCTGATCAGGCGACGAGGTACGAGGTCGCCTGAGTAAGGGTCCACGCCCGGAGGACGTGGCTTTAGGAAACCCCCTAGAAGGGGGTGAAAAGCAGAACCTTCGGGCTGTCGCTAACAATATTTTGGGTTCATATGCGCTAGCCTGA
>JADFMM010000115.1 GCA_022563885.1 Planctomycetota bacterium
TCTTCCCCCTTCTTTTGAACCGGCAAAAGAGTCTCTTTCCCGTCCACGGAATGCCTTCCATGTCGATCCACTGATTTCGAGCCATCCTTCGGTGCCGTAGAAAATATTGCCGACTTTCTGACCTAGGCTTCCTTCATGATTGGTATATCGGCCCCGGGTTTCAAACTCGAGCATTGTCCCATCACGGTATTTGAATACGGCTGTTTGCGTATTGGGAGTTTCCTGTGACGTCTTATCACGGCCATAGGTTTCTACTCCGCCATACACCATGACCCCGGGAGTCCGAGTTTCCAATGGACCCTCCTCCTGATGTAATCCGTAAATACCGCCGGCAGAGTATACTGAAACCGGGTGTTCGTTTTTGTTCATGCCCCAACGGGCAAGATCGAGTTGGTGAGGTCCCGTGTTTCCAGTATCCCCATTTCCGGTGTCCCAATACCAGTGCCACCTGTAATGACTCCGTTTTTCGTTATAGGGGCGATAAGGAGCGGGTCCTAACCATCGATCATAATGGAATGTGGCAGGTGGCAGACTATCTTCGGCAATGCCGTATGAATCGCGCGCTTTGAAGCAAAGGGCACGGGCCATGAAAACGTCGCCGATACCACCATCATGCAGAAACTTAATCGCCTCTATCACGTTGTGAGACGAACGGTTATTAAGTCCTACCTGAACCCTTAACTTATACTTGCGGGCCGCCTCAACCATTTTCCGTCCCTCCCAAATATTATGGGAAGCCGGTTTTTCAACATAAACATGTTTACCTGCCTGGCAAGCCCAGATGGTTGCGAGTGCGTGCCAATGATTCGGTGTAACGATTGACACGGCATGGATATCCTTGTCATCCAATACTCTACGCATATCCCATTCTGTCGATGGCTTCACCCCGGTCTTTTGTGCGACGATTTTCGAAGCCGGTTCAAATAGCAGTTCATCCGTGTCGCAGAGGGTCTTCACAACGACATTATGGCTATCTTTCAGTCCACAAAAGCGATTGATGTGTACAGTACCCTGGTTGCGGATACCAATAACCGCCAAATGGATGCGTTCATTCGCACCCATGATTGAAGCATAGGATTTAGCGCTGAACCCAATGCCCCCAATGGCAGTTCCGGCAGTCCCAATGACGCTTTTCTTAATAAACTCTCTTCTTTTTATGAATTCTCTTCTTTTTGCCATGTTATTAGCCTCTCGGAGTTAACTGTTAACTGTTGGGAGATTTGATTTTCACCGACAGGAGTGATTATATCGCCTGAGTGGAGTTTAATTCAAGTAGGCTGTTGAGATAAGCTACGAAGCGTGGCTGATAGATCGCAACAAGACACACCTCCTGCGTCTTCCTGACACACGTTTTTCCACGGTGCGGTTTCACTTCGCTCCAGGAAGAAGTACGCCCAAGCCGGAATTGAGCCAGATGGTCGCGTTACAGAATTGGTTCGAAGCTCACCAGTGGCTGACAGCAGCCGGATAATCCGTTACACTTGCGCCATGATCAACAAGACCATCGCCCACTATGAGATTACGGCGAAGCTCGGCCAAGGCGGCATGGGTGAGGTCTATCGCGCCACCGATACCAAACTCGACCGTGAGGTGGCCATCAAGATCCTGCCGGAGTCCTTTGCCGGGGATAGGAATCGCGTCGCGCGTTTTAACCGCGAGGCCAAGGTCTTGGCCACTCTGAATCACCCCAACATCGCCGCCATCTACGGAATCGAGAAAACCGATGAGATCCATGCCCTGGTCATGGAATTGATCGAGGGTGAGACACTCGGCCAACGCCTCAAACGGGAACCCATGACCGTCGAAGAGGCCCTGGAATGCTGCAAGCAGATTGCCGAAGCGTTGGAGGCCGCCCATGAAAAAGGCATCATTCATCGAGATCTAAAACCTGAGAACGTCAAGATCACCCCAGACGGCCATGTCAAAGTCCTGGACTTCGGTCTGGCCAAGGAGCTAGAGACGAAACTGGGCGATCCAGCGTCTTTGGACGACCGGGCCGAATCCCCCACGATCACGCACATGACGACCGTCCCCGGCGAACTGTTGGGCACGGCCCCCTACATGAGCCCGGGACAGGCCCGTGCCAAGCCGGTCGATAAACGCAGCGACATCTGGTCCTTCGGCTGCGTGCTCTTTGAATGCCTGACCGGCAAACGGCTGTTTCAGGGCGAAGATGTCACCGACACCTTAGCCACCATCCTCAAGGGTGAACCCGACTGGGCAGCCCTGCCGGAGAACACCCCACCGACGATCCACCTGCTGCTGCGAAAGTGCCTGAACAAGGATCGCGAACGACGCCTGCACGACATCGCCGATGCCCGCATCGACCTGGAACAAGCCCTCGGCGACCCGACCAGCTCAATCATCAGGCTCTCCGATTGGGCACTGCAGGAAACCGCGAAGCACAGTGGCATCAGACCGTTACTGGCTATTGGGGCAATGGTGTTGGTTGCTTTAGTTGCGATAGCACTGACATGGTTCCTAAAACCATCTCCTCCCACTCCCCTCGAGTATCGCGTCGAAGCTGTCCTTGGCGGCACAGACAGAGGTGATCAATATTGACTGGCCTGAAGAATTACGATAGAGGGCGTGCTGGGCCGGGGTCGTATTCGTCATATTGTGCTGTCGACAGAAGGATGATTTGTGATCGTGACAAACCCCGATAATTCACTCCGACAGTCCAATGCCCGCTTGCGACAGGCGCGTATTGCATCGGCACTGCTTGCCCTACTCGCCCTACTTCTATTCTCGCGCGGTCTCCGGGACCGAGGCCGTCCCTCGATAGATGTCCCACTCTGGGATCTCCAGCAGTCCAGCCACCTTAAAGCGCTGATCCTGACGCTGAGTCTAGAGGGCATGGCCGTGTTTCTTGCCTACAGTGTGGTGGGAGTTCTCACCATCCTGATCTTCGTCCGCCGCAAAAACATGCGGGTGCCCATGGCCCTGGCTCTGGGGATCGGCTTGTCGGCGGCCGTCTCAAGCGCCGGAACCGGCCCCGGCCTGCACGGGCCCAACCCGCTGGACATGATCCTGCCCATCCTGGGATGCCTCCTGGGCAGCTGGATCGGCGTCAACTGGGCCGCGGGCGGGCGGGCGCGCAGGTGGCTCCCGGCGAAACTCGTGCTGTTGGGCCTCGCCGGCCTCTTCGCAATAACGGCGCTCGGCCTGGCCATGATTGAGGCCAAGCCGCTCGGCTTCGAGCCGGCAACGCCGGTCTCCGACGACCGTGTGCGTCTCACCAAGCTGATCCGCAGCAAGAGCCCGCGCGGCATTCCCGAGGGCCAGACCGTCACTCTGTCCCTGGCCGAACGAGACATCAATATCCTGCTGGCCTGGGGTCTGTCGCTCGCCACTTCCGACGGCAAGGCAAGAGTCGATCTGGCAGATGGCCGCGTGACACTGCAAGCTTCCATCCGGCTCCCCACCGGCGGCGACACCCTGAAATATCTAAACCTGGTCATCACGGGTGTGGCGGCCGTCGAGGAGGGTATTGTGCGCGTGCACATCGCCGGACTGCGCGTGGGGCGCCTTGGTCTACCGGGCCCCTTGCTGAGGCTGCTGTCACCGGCACTCGCGGCCAAGATTCAACGGGAGCCGCTGGCCGTTCCCATGCTGGCCCAGATTCACCGGACAGAGATCACACGAGATCGGGTATCGGCCACCTACGGGCGAATCGACATGCCGGAGGGATTCCGCCAGGACATTTTCGGATCGATCGGCCCCAGCGAGCAGGTTTACGAAGCACTGTCCGAACAGTTTGAGCAGATTGCCGCAATGAGCGAGGCATTGCCACCGCCTCAAGAACGTTTCGGCGCCTTCCTCCAGGCGGCATTCCGTATCGCAGAGCAGAGATCCAGGGCGAATGATCCCGTCGTGGAAAACCGCGCGGCGATCATCGCCCTGGGCATCTCACTTGGGCACGACATTATCAGTGAATTCGTAGGAACGATGCCCGACAAGAAAATCCCCGGGGGTTCGCGTCGACTCATGCGGCAGGTAAGGTTAAGGGGACGAAGGGATTGGAGCCGCCATTTCTTCGTCAGCGCGGCACTGGAGGTCCTCTCCTCGGAAGCACTGAGTCTCGATGTGGGTGTGCTAAAGGAGGAGTTGGACGCCGGGACACCGCAAGGCAGCGGGTTTTCCTTCGCCGACCTCGCCGCCGACCGGTCGGGCACCCTGTTCGGCAAGACAGCCACCCATGACGCCGAATCGGCGCGGAGACTCCAGCGACGTCTGCGCATGGCCTTCAATGTGGATGATTACTTTCCCCCATTGAGTGACTTTCCCGAGAACATTCCCCAGCAACGCCTAGAAGCCGAGTACGGTGGCGTGAACGGCAAGGCGTACCTGCGACTCCTGAGAGAGATCGATCGACAGATCCTTGCGTGTCCAGGCTATGACGCATCCCTACCCTGATAGGGGATCGGCAATAAATAAGTTGGACAATTTGGAGTCCAAGTGTGCCCCATATTGGGTCGCGCCCGATTGAGCGAAACCACAGGCGTAGCAGTTCTACGTCGCGGATTTCGCGATTGAGAAGCGATCCCAGATGGGGTGCAATGGGGCATTCAAAAGTCCAAGTTATTTCTTGCCGGTCCCTAGGGATCGGGGGACAGTCTTTTAGAAGTTACCGCTATTGCGACTTCCTGTTATACTTAGACCATGTTGCCTGAACAGCCTGCTTTATTTCGAAAGCCGCTCAGTGGTGGGAGATGCCGGATTCGTGAAAGTGACACGGTTGCCGAAAAGTCATCGGAGGTAGGACCATGAAGCCACATAGTGCCAAACCAAAGGCATTCACGTTAATAGAATTGCTCGTGGTGATTTCGATTATTGCGGTATTGATGGCGATTCTCATGCCTGCCCTGCGTAGAGTACGCGCCCAGGCCCGCGCAGTCATCTGTCAATCGCACCTCAAGCAGTGGGGGTCCATCTGGTCCATGTACCAGAATGATTTTGCCAATGTTCTGCCTCCCGGACTCCCCGGCGTATGGGTGGAACCTCTACGCCTCTATTACGGTGTTGCTGGAGAGGAAATCCGTACCTGCCCGACCGCCACCAAGTCTTGGGAAGAGGGAGGACTTTCCTGGTTCACGGCCTGGGACATTGTACATCAGGATGCTCCAGAAGAGAGTTTTCGGGGCAGCTATGGAATCAACAACTGGTGTTACAATCCAACCGGCGCGACGCTCTGGGGACACGACACAACACTCCATTGGCGTCGCTCCGACGTGAAGGGCAATAGCCGGATCCCGCTCTTTCTGGATGCTTACCGTTGGGGAGGTCATCCCGACGATAGCGACCGGGCCGCCCCCTCCATCCCGATACTCGAGTCGGATTATCAGGGACGAAACGGCATGAATCGTTTCTTGTTGAATCGTCACCATGGATTTTCGAATATCTTGTTCTTGGACTTTTCGGTTCGCAAGACCAGCCTTAAGTCATTCTGGACGCTGAAGTGGCACAGAGAGTTTGACATCTCCGGTTACGGAGACCCCTGGCCCGGCTGGATGACCTCCCTGCCGCAGTAATAAGTTATTTCGTGGTTCTTTAATAGTGCTGCTATCGCAGCCCAGATTGTACCACGGAAGCCGCTGTTTTCTTGCCGGTCCCTAACCAAAGTCTCTGATGATCAAGGCATCTCAATCGGAGGCATCGTCATGAACAGGAACGTCATGCTCTGTAGGGTGTGCTCACTCTTGAAACCGAACGGCAAAGGCGTTCCATGGATACACTGGCCCTCCACGTTGTATGCCGTAGAAACGATATGGCGGGGTCTGCATAGCCTGTCGCGCATGCAACTGGAACCGCTACTGTTGGCCTCGGAATTGCGAAAACTCCTGTCATCCGCCTTTGTCGGTTGTCTTGATGCGAGCCTGCAGAGAATCGATATCTCTCGACATACCCCCGCAGAGGACCTTGCGCAACTCTTTCGTGACCAACTTCTTTTGCTCGCTCGATCCCTAAACCCGGAAGGTGACTTGCGTGAGCAGGACTGGAGGTAGAAAGGAAAGCCATATCTGATAGCTGTCCCTGCACATGAATCTGAAGATTGTCTCGCGGTTCACCCAGGCTCTGTTTGAAAACTCCGTCGTCGGCCTGCCTGCTCCGTCTTCGACCCTGAGGCTCAGACCCGAAGGGAAGCCAGATCGAGTTTTCCGACAGAGCCTAGTTCAACCAGGGATATTTGCTGGTCTCAGACAAGATCAAATTGCCGTTTAGTGCTGGTCCTGTCTTTCCGTGACGAACACATCTGTACCGGAAGCACCCCACCTGCAACTGCCCCAGTGCCGGCATGGCGGTCCGGGGGTGTTTTCCATTGATCGGACTTCCCCGTGGGCGTATAATCTGTGGTTCCAGTACGGATTCAGGCAATCTACGATGAATTGTCCGAGTGAGCCAAGGCAAAGCAATCGTAGATCCAGATGCCATCAAAAGGCGAAAACCAAAGATACCAGGACCGGCCCATTATGAAAAAAACCTCCGCCATGTTGTTTACCATTTCAATAGTACTTGTGGGCACGTCCATGCAAGCATCCGAACTTTCCGAGGCAATTGCCGAAGACTATCGAGCTTACCTGGCGCCACTGTGGGACCATTTTCACCGCAATCCCGAATTGTCCCTGATGGAGTTCAAGACGGCGAAACGCCTTGCGGAGGAATTGCGAGCGGTTGGATTCGAGGTCACTGAAGGGGTCGGTGGAACGGGCGTGGTGGCCATCATGAAAAACGGTCCTGGACCCATGCTGATGATGCGTGCGGACATGGATGGCTTGCCAGTCGTGGAACAGTCGGGTCTGGCAAATGCTTCCACCGTCATGATGGAAGACTGGGACGGGAACAGGGTGGGTGTGATGCACGCTTGCGGTCATGATGTACACATCACGAGTCTGGTGGGTACCGCGAGGTACATGGCGAACACCCGCGACCAATGGTCGGGTACACTCATGCTAATCGGTCAACCCGCGGAAGAAAAAGGGCCAGGCGCCCGGGCCATGAGGGATGATGATATCTGGAAGCGTTTTGGAACACCTGATTATGCTTTCGCCTTTCACGTGGACGCGGACTCTGAAGCTGGAAAAATAACCGTGGATGAAGGCTCACCCTACGCGGGGGCAGACACAGTTGATATTATCGTTCATGGTATAGGTGCCCACGGAGCCTATCCTCATCAGGGTAAGGATCCCATTGTGATTGGGGCTCAGATCATCCTCAATCTTCAGACCATCATCAGCCGTGAGTTGGCACCGAGACATTCCGGCGTCATCACCGTGGGGTCTTTCCATGCCGGCACCAAACACAATATTATTTCGGACCGTGCTCACCTACAGTTGACGGTTAGAAGTCTCAACCCCGAGGTCCGGGCACAATTGCTGTCGGCTATTGAGAGGGTCGCCATCGGTACCGCTCGCACCGCGGGTCTGCCGGAAGATAAGCTACCCGAGGTAGTGGTGGACGAGTTCTCTTATCCGCCCACCTACAATGACAGCGGCCTCGCCCGCCGCCTCAAAGGCGTGCTGGTTGAGAAGATGGGTGCGGATGCCGTGATCGAGCCGTCGGAAACCGGAATGGGCGCCGAAGATTTCGGTTTCTTCACAACCGATCCCTATATCCCCAGCGTGTATTTTTCTGTTGGCGGTACACCGAAGGAAGACATTGAGCGGGCCAAGGCAGGTGGACCGGCCATTCCCAGTCACCACAGCCCACAGTTCAAAATATCCCCAGAGCCATCTATCAAAGCGGGAGTGGAGGCAACTGTCGTTGTTCTCATGGAGTTGATGAGCAAGAGATAATCTTTGTCTTGCCATCTGTACCTGACGGGGAATTGTCCCCATGAAGCAATTATGAATGCGATCTCCGGCTGCATCGTTGTCCTTTCTTTCTCCCTCCCGACGTCTTTCGCCGGAAGCGACAGGCTCTCCTTTGATCGGGATATTCGTTCCGTTCTCTCCGACAATTGCTTTCAATGCCATGGCTTCGACGATGGCGCGCGTAAGGTGGATTTGAGGCTGGACATACGGGAGGGGGCGACGAGGGATCTGGGCGGCTACGCAGCCATCGTACCCGGTGATCCGGAGGCCAGTGAACTCATCCGCCGAATCGTGACGGATGATCCGGACGACCTGATGCCCCCACCAGAATCTCACCTCAAGCTGACTGAGCCGGAGAAGGGCTTGCTGCAGGATTGGATTGAGCAGGGTGCAACCTATGAGGGCCATTGGGCCTTTCAAGCGCTTCGAAAGCCTGACCTGGAACCGGGGTTGAATCCGGTGGATCACTGGATCAAACTAAAGCTCAAGGCGCTTGGGCTCTCCCTTAACCCCCCGGCGGGTCCACGGACACTTGCGCGGCGTTATGCGTTGGATCTTACCGGACTTCCGCTGTCGAATGGAGAGATGGACGCGTTTCTCACGGCATACGATCAGGACGAGGCGGCGGCGATTGATGCCTTGCTCGATCGACTCTTTGCCTCCCCGCACTACGGAGAGCGGATGGCCTGGGACTGGCTGGGGACAAGCCGTTACTCGGACACCAACGGTTATCAGGGAGATAACACCCGCACCATGTGGCCCTGGCGGGACTGGGTGGTGAAGGCATTCAATGAGAACCTGACTTGGGACCGGTTTACCATCTGGCAGGTGGCGGGAGATCTTCTCCCCGATCCGACGCAGGAGCAGGTATTGGCGACGGCCTTCAACCGAAACCATCCGATCAACGGTGAGGGCGGGCGTATTCCGGAAGAAAATCGTGTGGAGTATGTCTTCGACATGACCGAGACGATGGCGACGACCTGGCTCGGCCTCACCATGGAGTGCTGCCGCTGCCACGATCACAAATTCGATCCCCTCCTTCAGCAAGACTACTACGCCCTCTTCGCATTTTTCAATCAGACACCGGTGGACGGCAGAGGAGGCGACCCCAAGACCCCGCCCTTCCTCGAACTGCCCAGCGAGAAGGACGTTCGGAGAGAGAAAGATCTCACCACTCGACTGGAGGAGGCCAGGCAGAGATCCGAGGAATCTCCCGACGACGAGAAACTGAAGAAGGCGTTTGAAGCTGTCGGAAAATCCTTAAGGAGATTGAAAGCCGATGGCGTCCGCGTCATGGTGATGGCGGATCAAAAGGAGCTGCGACCCACCTTCGTTCTTGAGCGCGGCCTCTACACCCGCCCGGGGGCCGAGGTAAGCGCCGCTCTCCCGGCCGCCCTGGGCCAACTGCCCGAAGACGTGAAGGCCGATCGACTCGCCCTCGCCCGTTGGCTCGTCAGTCCCGAAAACCCCTTGATGGCCCGAGTGACGGTGAATCGTCTGTGGCAAATGATCTTCGGCGTAGGTCTGGTCAAGACGAGTGAAGATTTCGGCACGCAGGGCGAACGCCCCTCTCATCCGAAACTGCTGGACACGCTCGCCTGGGACTTCATCGAAAGCGGCTGGGATGTGCAACATCTTCTGCGACAAATCCTGACCAGCCAGGTCTACCGGCAGTCTCCCACGATATCTGCGCGCAAGTTGGAGAAGGATCCGGACAATCGACTGCTGTCTCGCAGTCCCAGGTACCGCCTGCCTTCGTGGATGCTGCGGGATCAGGCGCTCGCGGCATCCGGACTCTTGGTCCCCACATTGGGCGGCCCCTCCGTCAGGCCTTATCAGCCGGAGGGCATCTGGAAAGAAGCCTCATTCGGCAAGAAGGTCTACGTGCCGGGAACGGGAGACGATCTTTACCGCCGTTCTCTCTACACCTTTTGGCGGCGGACGGCCGCGCCAACCGTGTTCTTCGACGAAGCCAGACGCCTCACCTGCGAAGTGAAGCCTTCGCGCACCAACACACCGCTGCAAGCGCTGACCCTGATGAACGACATCGGTTATGTGGAAGCGGCCAGAGCGCTGGCTTCAAACACCGAATCCCTGGAGGAAGCCTTCCGGCGGATCACGTTGCGACCGGCGCGGAAGCAGGAATTGGCCCTGCTGCAAGCTCGACTGACAAAGCTGGAAGAACACTACGCGCAGCGTCCCCAGGACGCGCGGGATCTCGTTGGCGTGGGCGCGTCCGAAGTGGATTCACCGCTCGCCACCCATCAACTCGCTGCCCGCACGGCCGTCATCAACCTCATCTTCAATCTGGACGAAACCATTTGTCGACCCTGAATCCCATCGCTGAACACCATGCCCTCCAGACGAGGAGGCAACTTCTCGGTCGCTCCATCGCCGGCCTGGGAGCCATGGCCCTGTCTCAACTCTTGGGAACCAAATCTTCCTCGGGGGCCGTATTGCCCACCCATGTCCCCAAGGCTAAACGCATCATTTACCTGTTTCAAAACGGAGGCCCCTCGCACCTCGAGTTGTTCGATCCAAAGCCGCGCTTGACGCAAATGAGTGGAGAGCCATTTCCCGAGAGCGTCATTGGCGGAGTCCGTTTCTCCACGATGACCGCTAACGAGGACAAATTCGTCCTGGGGGCCGTCACCGAGTTCGCCCGGGCGGGCCGGTCGGGGATGGAGCTGTCCTCCAGTCACCTCCCCTACACCAGCCAAATCGCGGACAAGATCTGCCTGATCCGCTCCATGCACACGGAGCAGGTGAATCACGCCCCCGCGATCACCTTTCTGCTGACCGGTGGCGAGCGGCCCGGCAGACCGACGATTGGCGCCTGGCTGAGCTATGGCCTTGGCTCGGAATCCGAGAACCTTCCCGCCTACGTCTGCATGACCTCCGTGTCAAAGGGCACCACGTGTGGACAGACATTCTATGACCACTATTGGGGCTCCGGCTTCCTGCCCACCGTGCATCAGGGGGTCAAATTCCGCGGCAACGGAAGTCCGGTTCTCTATCTGGAGAATCCGAAAGGCATGTCTTCGTCCGTCCGCCGTGGGCTACTCGATGATCTCAAGCAGATGAACCAGTGGCATTACGAGCAATTGGGCGACCCCGAGATCCAGACCAGGATCGCTCAGTATGAAATGGCCTATCGGATGCAGACCTCCGTGCCCGAACTCACGGATCTGTCCCAGGAATCGGAGGCCATCCTCGCAATGTATGGCCCCGGCGTGCGGGAAAAAGGCACGTTTGCCTATAATTGCCTGATGGCCCGGCGTCTGGCCGAGCGGGGGACGCGTTTCATTCAAGTCATGCACGGCGGCTGGGACCAGCACAAATCCATCACCACGGAATTTAACCAACAGTGCCTGGATACCGACCAGCCTTCCGCAGCGCTGGTCCGGGACTTGGAGATGCGGGGCCTCCTTGACGATACGCTCGTGATCTGGGGTGGCGAGTTCGGGAGAACGCCATTTCTACAGGGAAAATTTGAAGAACGGGAATTCTGGGGACGCGATCACCATCCCTACGGGTTCTCCCTTTGGATGGCGGGGGGCGGCGTGAAGCCCGGGCATGTGCATGGAGCCACCGATGAATTTGGTTTCCACGTCGCCGAGGATCCCGTCCACGTGCACGATCTCCAGGCAACCCTCCTGCATCTCATGGGTATCCATCACAAGGAACTCACCTACAAGTTCCAAGGGCGCCAGTACCGCCTGACTGATGTGCACGGTCGGGTTGTGCAGGGGATTCTCTCATGACGGTTGACGTTTCAGAGAAAACGAAGTCCTCATCTTTTGTTTCCCCTTCCCCGTAACTCGACCGGGTCCCAGGCCAATCGCATGTAGATACCAATTCTGTAGAACATGCAGCAGGAATTCGATTTGGATAGCATTCCCAGCGTTCAAGTAAACAGTAATCAGTGACCAGTATTTCGCCAAAAACTGATTACTTTGCCACTGATTACTGATTACTACACCCGTGAGAATCCGGCGAAGGGCGAAAAAGCGGTATTAACATTTGCCGGAGTTTATATGCGATTGCCCTGGACCGGGTCCCCATGCGCATCAACTTCGGTCAGGGAGGCAGGCGACCTCGGACCGGCCATCACCTTGTCGATGACCTTTTGCAGCTTCTCCCTGGCTTCATTGGCCCCGTCCGGATGGTCCGAAGCCGGCACGCGTTCTTCTTTGACGCCCAGTCCCTCTATATCATAGAGACGTCCATCGGAGAATAATTTGTACTTGTGATCCAGGGCGAAGATATGACGGGAGAACCTCTCCTTGTCCCAGCCGGGCCTGGGATCGTACCAGAAGAATGCCCAGTCCCTTTTTGGGGACGCTTTCCCGAACAGGGTAGGCGCAAAGCTGCGACCATCGGTTTGCCAGCCGGCCGGAACGCTGCCGCCGGCCAGCTCCGCTAGCGTGGGCAGAAAATCGGAGGCATCGATGAGGTCGGAGTTGACCGTCGGCCTAATCTTTCCGGGACAGTTGGCGATCAGGGGAACACGAATGCCCGTCTGGGTGGGCTGGGCCTTTCCCCCCCGTACGATGGCGCCATTCAGTCGCGAGGTGATGCGCGAGTCCGTGCCATTGTCGGAGTAAAACAGGATGATGGTGTTGTCCCTGAGCCCGAGATGTTCTATGCCGGAGACGAGTCTTCCCACCAGCTTGTCCATATAGGCCACCATGTCTTTGAAGTATCTCTCGTCTGGGACAAGACGCCTGTCGGGATCGGCCCAGTCGTCGGAATCGGGGGTGGCCACCATGGGCCAGTGCGGCAGCGCCATGGGATAGTAGACGAACATCTCCTGCCCTTGAAATCTCTCCATGAACGCCAGGATATAGTCGACGGTGATATCCTCTCCGTACTTTCCCTTCACCTCTTTCGTCAGCGCTCCATTCCTGAGATAGGTCGGGTTGGCGTAACGCGACCCCTTGTCTTCCGTTTCCTCGGCATGAAAGAGTGAGTATTCATCGAATCCCGCGTCCTTGGGATGCGTGCCCGTTCCCCTGCGTCGCTCGGCGTTGGGAAAATCGGGAGGGTCATAGGACGTCAACTGCCACTTGCCGGCAATCAAGGTCTTATAGCCCATATCGCTCATCATGTGACCGAAGGTCTTCTCCCCCTGGGGCAATACGCCGAAGCACTGCCAATTGCGGTGATTGTACTTGCCTGTCATGATCTGCACGCGGGTAGGCGTGCACAGCGGCTGGGAATAGGCATGGGTAAAGCGCATGCCCTCCGCGGCAAGCTTATCCAGGTGAGGCGTCTGATAGTCCTGTCCCCCGTAACATCCAAGACCTTCGATCCCGATGTCGTCCGCCATGATCAGCAGGATATTGGGCCTCTGCGTTGCCCCTCCCCAACAGGCGACGGACATAAGCCCTACTAGGATCGCACCCAAAACATGCTTCATTCTGGTATTCCGTCAATCAAAATGACTGAAACACAACCCTCAGGATCTACTGAAGCACAGGACCTGCCCGTCCTTTAGGGTCACGATCACTCGGCCGCTCCGGTCAACGGCAACGCCCCATGGCACCGGCGCCATCGGTAAGGGTTGCGACCAGAGTTGTTTGCCATCGTCTAGATCCAGGCAGGTGAGGGCACTGCGCCCGGCCACCAGAACGGCATTGCTGGTCACGGCCACGGCCACGCTGTCCGGACAGGCAATCTGCCAGAGCGGGTCCTCCGACAGCTTGAAGGATCCCCATTGGGGTAGTATATGCCGGTCGTTCTTGCGAGTCCGCTTGGTGACAAGCTCCGTGAGGCTGTTCTTATCTATGGGCGGATAGCAAATCACCTTCTTCTTGTCCACCCATGCCACATGACGGTCCCCGGATCGGGTCATCAGCGTACGTACCGCGACGGTGTTGTCGTATTCCTCCCATTTGGGGTCACCGTAGAACGACGGGCCGCAGGCCACCACCTCCTCGCCCATGAGATAGAGTTCCCAGCCCCGCGGGCTCTGCGAACTCAGGATGTTGTTGCGGACCACCGAGCGCAGAAGCTGAGGGTCGTTCAGGCACCTGCCGTCGGTCAGAGCATACCGCGCCGGAGACAGGCCGTTGCCCCCCGCCAGATAGAGTGTGTCCTCGTAGATCAGGAAGTGTCCCTGCACGCTGGCCCCCGTCTTAGCCTCCGGATCCAAGTGCCCCGATGAGTTGTTCTGCCAGCGGATGTGCCCCGTCTTGGCATCGAGCGCATAGACATAGGTGCCGTCATAATTGCTGATCCCCGCGGCCACATAGGCGACGCCCCTGTCGATGATAACACCGCTGGCCGCCGGCCAGGTGGACATCAACGCGCCATACACGGGGATCTTCCGCTCTATGGGGGCCGCCCGAAAGCGCCAGATCAATTCGCCGGATGCTGCATCAAAGGCGTAGGCCCACCCATCACCGGAGCCGACGAAGACGCGTCCCTGCCAAATGGTCGGTGAGATGCGAATGGAACCGCCGGTGTAGGCTCGCCAACGCTCCTCTCCGGTCGACGCGTCCAGGCAATGAACGGTCCCGTCCGATCCCCCCAGGTAGACACGCCCATCGACGACGGTCGCGGCGGTCGGACGGACGGCGACTTGCGACATGCGGTGCCACTGTTTTTGGGATTTTTCAGGCACGATGGCTTGGTTGGTCGCCATCGCCAGATTATTGGCGCGGAAGGTGGGCCAGTCGGCCGGGGAGGCTGCCGTCGACGGGAATTTCTTGCTGTAGGCAGGCCCTTCCTGCAGTCGTTCCTTCTCAGTCGCCGTGGCATAAAAGTCGAAGTCCTTGGCCGGTCCCAGACTGGCGACACCGTAGATGTTGAGCTGACAGTCGCAGGACATGGGCCACCAGTACAAGAGCCCATTGGCGATCGTGACGCCGTCCTGACATTCGGGACGCATGGGAGAGATGTACATCGGCTTCTCTTGATCCACCGCCAGACGTGTACTGCCGCCCAGCGCCCGGTAGAGGATGCTGTCAACCGAGCCATTGGGACGCGTGCATCCGCGTTTCGCCGTTTGTATTTCGGCCAAGGTCTCGCCTGTCAAGGGATTCAACCTCAGGCTCACCTGTTGATCCCGATTTCCGCTCAGGCAGTACAGTCCCTCCTCACGCAACACCAATTGGAAGTTGCCATGTTCGTGCTGCCAGAGGACACGGCCGTCGCGCGTGGAGACCGCTACCAGTTTATCGAGCTGGGGACCGGCAAAGTAGATCGCTTCGTCACTGCACTTGGTATAGCAGGCAACGCGCCACTGGGAATTGGCGCCTTGACGGTTTTGGTCCTTCCCCAGCGTGGCGAACAACCGAGGCGCGTTCTCCGGTGTCTTGCGCCAGAGGACCTTGCCGTTTTTGGCATTCAAGGCCGTCAAATAGGCCCCGAATCGAAACAGATAGATGCGGCCATTCTTCATGCAGACGGCGCGGGTATCGATGGGCTCTTGCTCGTGATAGTGCCATAGGATCCGCTTGGATTTGGGATCGATGGCCATGACGTTGCGACCAAAGCCCCAGGCGTGGTCTTGCAGGTTAAATCCCTTGGAGATCTGGTTCCAGGGCCATCCGTGGACGGTCCTGCGCCAACGAGACTGCTGGTCCTGGAATTCCTTCTCTCCAACCACGGCGTAGAGAATACCCTCTTCCAGCCCCATCCATTTCCAATAGGTCCCACCGGCGATGTCCTCCGGTGGCATGATCTCATCCAGCACTCTGCCCGTTCGGGTATCGATCATCTTGCAGGACCGATCGTCTCCGTAGTACAAGACCTCCGGTGTGGCGATCATCGTGTTTCGATGCACCATGATCCCCGGGGTTATGTCTCGCTTCCAGAGGATGGTCCCGTTGTAGCCGTTGAAGGCCACCAACTTGCTCAGAAAGGGTTCTTCTCGCTCATGAAAGGCCACGTGGCCGAAGGCCTTGAACACGCGTCCCGCGGAGGCCACGGCGATCTGGGTCAGGGGCGCATAGTAAGGTTCGGCCAAGAACTGTGTCAGATAGGGTGCCTTGCCGACTCGATCGAGGGACTGAGGGTTGTTGTCCGGACCGTGGTAGGGATGGCTCCAGTCGTCTATTCCCGGAGGAAAGGGTTTCGTCCATACTTGATCGCCGACCAGGGCCTTGCCTTGGGGCCGCACGACCCGCAGCGCTTCGGCGCGGGCGATCTCGGTGGCGCCATTGACGGCAATCAGGGCATCCGCCAGATCATCCGCCAGATGCACGCGCGACAGGTCGCCTTGTTCGACCCAGACGCGTCTCCCCAAGAGACCGGCGGCGTCCATGCGCCGGCGCAACTGCGCCACCTGCTCCGCGTGCTCCAACTGGACGTAGAGCTGCAGTTCGGTGTCTCCAGCCAGACGAGAGGTGACCTCACCCGTCACATCGCCCAGAATCACACAGATACCACGTGAGAGACCGATCTTCTCGACAATTCGATCCTGAGGTTCTCCATATCCCAAACTGGAAACGCCCAGGCAGATTGTGAAGACCACGAGGTACACGTTCAAGGTAGCTCGTCTCGTCAGCGTGACCGTTCGCATGACAAAACCTCATTCATCAGGAATTACACTGACCAGCAATGTCAGTAGTCGCTCTGGGTCGTACCCCCTGCCCTGCTTGGCTTGATATCTGTCCGAGCCGACCAGGCGGGCGTACCCTCTTCGAATCCGTTGTGCGTCAGGCGACGCAGGCCGGTTCCATCCGTTCTCACGATAAAGAGATCGCCGTAAGGTTGCGGCTGAGAAGGCAACGAGATCTCCTCGGCCGAGTATCCGGCGCGCTGGCTCGTAAACACGATCCACTTGCTGTCCGGTGAAAAGTGGGGATGGTTGTTGCGTCCCCCGCCGCCGATCAGCTTATGCAATCCACTGCCGTCGGGTCGAATCAGCCAGATTTCAAAGTCGTTCTCACGGTTGCTGGAAAAGGCAATCCACTCCCCCGTCGGAGACCAGTCACTCATGGTGTCGGTCCAATTGCCTTTTGTCAGCCGGCGAACGTTGGTCCCGGATCTGCTCATAATGTAAAGATTCTTGGCGCCGTCACGGCCGGAACGAAAGACCAGTTCCTGGCCGTCCGGCGAGTAGCAGGGAAAGCCGTTGTTGCCCGAGTCTTCGGTCAACGTTTCGGATTCATTCGAGTCCGGTGAGGCGGCAATGATATTGACACGCACGTCCGCCGCCCCGAAGACGACGCCGTGGCTGAAGGCGACGCGCTCGGTCGACTCAGACCAACTCATGCCGAATAGGGATCGACGCTGTCCCTGGAAAATGGTCCTGCGGCCGGAGCCGTCCGTTTTCATCACGTCGATTCGCCCAAAACTCAAAGCGGTCAAGGCAAGTCGAGCGCCGTCCGGTGAGAACGCCGGAAACGCGCCGGCTATCCGAAGCAGGTCCAGTCGGGTGTTGGGTGGTCGACCCCAGAGTTCAACGTTGGGCGCACCCGGGCCCTTCGTCTTTTTGTGGTATACCACACGCTGACCGTCCGCAGTGATAGTGGGGTTCCAATGATCCGTGTCACCCTCAGTGACCACGTCGAGTTCGCCGGTGATGACATCCAAAACCGCGATCTGTTGGGTGCGGCCGCGATGCGTTACCACCGCCAGCTTGCGACCCTCAGCCGCCGCTCGGGGCATAGAGGCCTGATTTGCCAATCGTCTCAATTCAGAGCCATCGAGATTGATGCGCCATACATCCCAGCGATCACCCGCGCGGCGGCTGTGAAAGGCGATGGCTCTGCCGCCTTCGATAAACGTCGGCCAACCCCCATTCTCGACCAACAACCGTCGCTCGCGCCCGTCGGCGTTCATCAGATAAATGTCACTATGTCCGGCCCGCCCGCTCCCGGAGGCAAAGGCGATCAGATCTCCCTGCGGGGACCAGGCCGGAGAATAATCGGCCGCCTCCGATGGCGACAGCCGCAGGACATGCGTGCCATCGGCGTCAATCACGTAGATGCCGTTCCAGGCCTGTCCGGCCTTGGCGGGTTCCCTGGTGCTCACAAATGCGATTCGACGTCCATCAGGAGACCAGGTAGGATGATCGTCCGACGCAAAGTTGTCGGTGAGCCGCGCCAAATCCGATCCGTCGGCGTTCATCACGTACAACTCCATGTTGCCGTGACGTTCGGAGACAAATGCGATCTTGCGGTCGTTCGGCGAGAATGCCGCGTTGAAGTCGAGTGCGCGATGTCGTGTGAGAGCGGACGCGTCGCCGCCCATGGTGTGCAAATAGAGGTCCCAATCGCGCGGCGCAAGAGAAGAGAACGCGATGGTTCCCTGCGGCGTGTCTCCTCGCACGGCGTCGGAGGCCAGGAGCGCTGCTCCCAGCAGTGTCACCAGGACTAGGCTGTGTCGGAAAACTCGATCTGGCTTCGAGCGGCCCTTTTTCCGCCTGGCGGCATCCGGCTGCATCGACGAGAGAAC
>JADFMM010000116.1 GCA_022563885.1 Planctomycetota bacterium
GATGGCCCGGCCCCGGTGAGCCTTGAGGCTGTGGCCGTGCGGTGCGTGTAGCAAAGCACGGGCCTGGTCGTCAGACAGGTCCGGCGTTTTGCCTTCATTGTTGTTCTTCGTGGACACGATGTCGGTAGTCGGCTGAAGCGCTTCTCGGGAGTGCTTGTGCATACCTATGACTATCCGTTTTCCCAGGGATCGACCAGTAGGGCACCAGCCTTCGCGAAATGGTCAGTGTTGCGAGTCATCACATGGATGCCATGTCGAATTGCGGTGGCGGCAATGAGTCCCTCCGAGACCGGGATAACGTGACCTCTTTTCTGTGCCTTGGCTGTAATCTGACCCCAAATCTCGGCCGTTTCAGAATCGACTGGCAGAATGCGTGTGCTGTAATGCTGTTCAACCTCTGATAGCCACTGTTCGAGACTTTGCTTCTTCTTGCCAGCCTTGAGTAAGGCAGTGCCTTTTGCGACTTCTCCAATTGTGATAACGCTGAGAAATAAATCCGCATCGGCCAGTTGATCCACGCGTGCTCGGACCTGGGGGCTGCCTTTGGGCCGCCGAATCTCCGAGATCACACAGGTGTCCAGCAGAACCTTCATAGCTGGACATCTCGCAGGGGTGTTTGATCGCGCTTGAGGTCAAGCTCATCCAGCCTCGGCCCGTTCATCAGCAGTTCTTTGAATCCTGGCCGTTGCCCGGCCAGTCGGTCATAGTCTTCTCCCGACATGACCACTACGCTGTCCCCACGTCGATTGATGTGCTGAGGACCCTCGGTCAGGGCCCGTCGGACGACCTCACTGAATTTATTCTTGGCCTCTGCCAATTGCCATTGCATATGCGCACCTCATTAAAATCTAGCCCATCTAGATTTTAGTATCGACCATCCCAGGGCAGAAGTCAAGTCTAAGCGAGGACCTTTTGTGTCTTGATATCATATTTCACCTAGGAGCCTGTCGGAGAATTCCGTCGTCGGCCCGAGAGCGAGCAATTTTTTCGCCTGGCAAAGACGGCGAAGCAGGCGATGTCTGTTTTATCGTCGATGGAGCCGGATGCAGCCAGGCGGAAAAAGGGCCGCTCGAAGCCAGATCGAATTCTCCGACAGGCTCCTGGCGATTTAGCCAGGTGTGTGAGGTCTATTCCCGTCATCTGTGGGCCAAATACTCGAATATCGACAGCGCCGCCCCATGATTCGCCAGGAATTGACCTCACACGCCTATGCCCTGCTCCCGCACGCTTGACTCCGTACGTTCTGGATGATAAACTGACCACTGGATTTATTTGTGCCAGAAGGGCTGGATTCTGGGATTCATGGAGGACGGTCCTGTCGGCGTGGTGGGTGCAAATCGTAGACGTGAATTGTCATAAGTTGGCCGAGGTGCCTTGGCAGCGGCTTAGGCCGGTCACTTGTGTGCTCTGTCCATCGTAGGAACAAAAAGGAGGACTGTATGAAACTCAAAATGACGTGTCGTCTAGAAGTGTGTCTGGCGCTTCTGCTGGTCGCTGGCGGGATGGCTTCGGCCCAGCCTGAAGGCTTGGTCGGACACTGGCCCTTCGACGAAGGCTCCGGAACCACTGCTTTTGATAACACTGGCAATGGCAATGACGGGATCTTCAACGGTGATCCGCAATGGGTTGCCGGTCAGATCGGTGGGGCCCTGGAGCTTGACGGCGACGGGGACTTCCTCGATTGCGGGAACAACCCAATACTTGACATCACCGGCGATATCACTGTGGCGTGCTGGGTAAAGATCCCCCTGTTCGACACGACTTGGCAGGCCATCGTCACCCATGGTGACAGCTCCTGGAGAATACACAGATCCGGTGGCACAAGCAACATTGCCTGGGGAACCAGCGGTCTTACCCCTTTGGACCTCACAGGAACCACGAACGTCGATGACGACGAATGGCATCACATCGCCGGCGTGTATGACGGTGCGCAAAAAATTCTGTACATTGACGGCGCGGTCGATGCTTCGTCGGACTCTACCGGCAGCATTAACAGCAGCGACTTCAACGTCAATATCGGTGAAAACAACCAGGCGACGGGACGCTACCTGACCGGTCTTGTTGACGATGTGCGGATTTACAACAAGGCGCTAACGCATGTAGAGGTCGTGACACTTGCGCTACCGACGCTTGCCGATGTCACCGCACCTGGTGATGTGGTCCAGGGCGTCCCGAACGATGGCGATTGGCCCGGCGGTGAAACGCCTGACCTGGCGATCGATGACAATACCGGGACCAAGTACCTGCACTTCAAGGGCGAGGTTGAACCCACCGGATTCCGGGTGGCGCCGGCCATGGGCCCGACTGTGGTCACGGGCTTGACCTTCACCACGGCGAACGATGCGACGGAGCGTGATCCGATCACCTATGAACTCTCCGGTTCCAACGAGAGCCTGGACGGACCGTATGAGTTGATTGCCAGCGGTGAGATCGTCGATTTCGCTCAGACTGCTGCGTCGCCGCGTTTCACTATGAACGCCACGGCGATCGTGTTCGAAAATGCGGCTCAATACACCTACTATCAGGTCATGTTCCCGACCGTTCGGGATGCCGGTAGTGCCAATAGCATGCAGATCGCCGAAGTGGAACTGTTGGGGCGACCCGGTGTCGTTCTTCCCGTGAGTATCAATTTCCAGCAAACGGGTGGCGATGTTCCGGCAGGGTATCTACCCGACGGCGGCGAGGTCTTCGGTGACCGCGGCAATGGTTACAGCTACGGCTGGAACATTGACAGCACCGCCGGGGCTCGTAACCGCAACAATGCCGACGCTCCTGATGAGCGATATGACACGACACAACATCTCGAGAAAGGAGAGCACCGCATCTGGGAAATCGAACTGCCCAACGGCACCTATGACCTGTTTGTGGCTTGTGGCGATGTAAGCAACACCGACCAGATCAACAATATGGATATAGAAGGTAACATTCAGCTCGATCCGGATGGTGAAGATAACTTCGACGAGTACACCCTGACAGTTGACGTGACTGATGGTCGTTTGACAATCCAGATGGCCGACGGCGCGTCCAATGCCAAGATCATGTTCATTGACATTGACAAGGCGGCCAAGCTCTAGTAGTGGCCTCCCTCTCCTAATGTTGCAACCATGGGGCCTGTGCTTTCAGCACAGGCCCCATTTTTTTGGCCTGTCGCGTTTTTAATGTAACCTCCTGTTAAACAGTTAGTTACATCATGTCCACAGTTGATCAGATGTCAGCCCGAAAATCGCGATCAGTACCGGCATTTTCAGGATTCATGATGTCACCGGTGAAGGTTTTTGACGTGGTCAGTGTGGCCATGTGGCCATAGAATAAATGGCTTTTTTCTTGTGTGGCCCCAGGATTGCTATATATTTAGCATGTTATCCGCCAGTAGTTTTGGGCTGTTGTACGTGTTTTCGCGAACGTGACGTCGGCTATGAGGAGTTTCGATGAAGAAGGAAGAGGGCTTTACATTTCTTCTGCTGCACATTTCTAATTCTTACATGAATTGTCGTCACCATTCTGGAATAGGATATTCTATACCTACACAAAGATCACAGGCGCAACCTATGTAAGGGTTAGCCCTAGCGTTTCAATAGAGTCAATTTGTTCGAAGGAGGCACAATTATGTCTGGTAGAAAACTGGTTTCCTTGGGGAGCCTATTGGTGTTGTGTATCGCCCTAAGCTGTCTGGGCCAGGGCACCGGCACCATCCGGTATGAGGTCTGGGAGGGTATTGGTGGAACGCGCGTTGAAGATCTGACTGACAATGCGAATTTCCCGGACAATCCGTCGTTCGACGATGAGCTGACGCTGTTCGAGGCGCCCATCGACATAGGCGATAACTTTGGCGGTCGCATCTACGGCTGGCTCCATCCGGACACCTCTGGTGATTATACCTTCTGGATTTCAGCGGACGACTTCGCCAAACTGTACCTGAGCACCACCGACAGTGTGGACGATGCCATGCTGATCGCCAACGTCGATGGTTGGACGAGTTCTCGCCAATGGGACAAGTACGACAGCCAGACTTCCGCTCCGGTCACCCTGACCGCTGGCCAGGCGTACTACATCGAGGCCCTGTACAAAGAGGGCGGCGGCGGTGACAACCTGGCAGTCGCCTGGGCCCTGAGTCCGGACATGAACGACCTGGTTGTTATCGACGGTGCATTTCTATCACCCGCCCCCCGGCAGGCCAGCTTGCTTAAGGCCCGGAATGTAGGTCCGGCTGATGGCGCCATTGATGTGATGCCGGATATCACCTTGGAGTGGACTCCAGGCCCCACGGCTATTACGAATAATGTCTATCTGAGCATGGATGCCACCATCGACGCGGCAGACTTGATTGCCGAGACCGCGGATGCGAGCGTTGCCGTGGCCCTGGACCTCGACACGACCTATTACTGGCGGGTCGATGCAGTCGACGCGGACGCGGTTCATGAAGGCCCTGTATGGACCTTCACCGTCATTGCCATAGAGGCCCATTTCCCGGTCCCGGCAGATGGAGCGACCTTGCAGGCCATCAATGCTCAGTTGAGCTGGGTCGCGGGTCTGGATGCGCTGGTGCATGATGTATTCTTCGGCACGGACATGGCCCTAGTAGAGGCCAGGGATCCCAGTGTACAAATCGGTCGCTTCTTGTCTGAGCCCACCGTTGATCCCGGTCTTTTGGAGAACGACACCACCTACTACTGGGTCGTGGACGAAAAAGATCCGACTTTCGCGACCAATCCGGGTCCCCTCTGGAGCTTCTCAACGATCGGGGGAATAGCCATATCAGATCCGAATCTGCTGGCTTGGTATACTTTTGACAAATTGAATGAAGACGATGACGATAGCATCGTCATCGACTGGTCCGGCCATGGCAATACCGGTGTAGCCGTGGGTGATTTGGCCAATATCATGCCCGTGCAAGATCCTGTCATGGGTAAGGTCCTGAGCCTGCCCGGCGGCGACAATCAGTTTATCGACTGCGGTGCAGTAGGCCTGAGCGGCAATGACCCGACCACCATCGCGTGCTTTGCCAAGGCCGACAACACCAGCATCCCCGACTGGACCCTGATCTTCGGTTTCACGGGAACGGTTGACGGCGGCGGTGGAAGTGGTAGTCACTTCAACATCGGCAGCCTGGGCGGTCCCGGCGGTGTCGGTGCCCACGTCTGGGGTTGGGAAGAGACGATCTTCTCCGACGAAGAGGCATTGGAGTGGCACCACTATGCCATGACCTATGACGGCACCACCATCGCCTACTACGGCGACGGTGTGCTGACGGATACCGAACCTGAGGACGTCAAGTCCAATGTCCGTGACCTCTCGACCCGCGGCGACCGTGTTCACATTGGTTCGCGTGTCACCCAGAGCAGTTCCTTCCCCGGCGATGTGGATGACTGTCGGGTTTATAACAGGGTGCTGACGGAAGTGGAAATCGCCCAACTCGCCCTAAGGATTGCCGATGTCACCGGACCGAATGATGTGGTCCAGGGCGTTCCGAACGATGGCGATTGGCCTGGTGGTGAGCATCCTGCCTTGGCTATCGATGATGATGTCCTGACCAAATACCTGCACTTCAAGGGCGAGGTTGAACCCACCGGATTCCGGGTGGCGCCGGACATGGGTGCCACCGTGGTCATGGGCTTGACCTTCACCACGGCGAACGACGCGACAGAGCGTGATCCGGTCACCTATGAACTCTCCGGCTCCAACGGGAGCCTAGACGGACCGTATGAGTTGATTGCCAGCGGCGAAATCCTCGATTTCGCTCAGGATGCCGCGTGGCCGCGTCGTACCATGAACGCCACGCCGATTAGCTTCGAGAATACGGCTGAATACACCTACTATCAGCTCATGTTCCCGACCGTTCGGGATGCCGGCGGCGCCAATAGTATGCAGATCGCCGAAGTGGAACTGCTGGGTCGCCCCATAGACCCGGTTCTCCTTTACGAAGATTTTGAAGGCCTGGCTTTGGGCCCGAACGTGGATGAGGCCCTGGCCGGCGATCAAGTCTGGACGGATACACCGCCGGAAGGGTGGGCGGTTGACGAGAGTGGTGTTCCGGGGATCGGTGACCCCGCCACGGATGGTGTGACGGAATGGGCCGGATGGGCATTCGCTGATAAGGCCTGGTGGAGCGAAACAGCCGGGGATCAACGACGTTCCGAGTTTGAGCTGGCCAGCGGCACGGTTGCCGTGGCCGACCCGGACGAGTGGGACGACGCTCCTCATGACGACTCGGCGGCAGGGGGCTGGTATAAGACCTTCCTCAGGACGCCTGAAATCAACATCGCCGCTCGCGCGCCAGGCTCGCTCTGGCTCATATTCGATTCGAGTTGGCGTCCGGAATTTGACTCCAACTATCACCAGACGGCGAATGTCACCGTCTCGTATGACGGCGGAACGCCCGTTGAGGTGCTCTTGTGGGAATCCGACGAAGCAAGTGCGAGCTACAAGCCGCCCGCCACCAACGAAACCGTTGTTGTCGATCTGCAGAATCCCGCAGGAGCCCAGAGCCTTGTCTTGACCTTCGGCTTGTTCGATGCCGGAAACGACTGGTGGTGGGCCATTGATAACGTGGAAGTCACTGAGTAGAATTAAGATTCATTATCGATCCAGACGAGAACACCGTCGAAGGTCGATGTGAGGATCTGAAAACTGATGTTCCAGGGCTTGGTAGTACCATAGGTACTACCAAGCCCTTTTTTTTGACTAACCGGGATCCCCAATCTTCCGCATAAATGGGCCCGGCGTCACGCGTTTGGGATCATGCAAATGCTGTGACTCCCGGGGCCGTGTTCGGGGCTTGTATCGCTATGCGCCTGGCGTTATAAGGGAGCGGTATGTGGAAATCGAATTCCCTATCCGCCAAGGTGTATGAGTAAGAAGCGGAGAAAAACCGTACGAGGCGGTCAGCGCCGCCCCAGACAGCGGCCGTTGGCTTCGGCCGGCGCTGGCAGGTCGTACTCTGCTCGCAAAAAAGCCGTGTGGGGGTGGGTCGCTTCGATGGTCGTTTGTGGGGGCCTTGTGGGTTTTCTGTTGCTGCGACTTTTCTTTCCCACAGATGCGGACATAGCAAAAAAAGATCAATTCTCGAATCAAAGCGAAGAGCCATGGCTGTCGCGTGCGGCGGAGGCTCGTGGCGAGGAGCCGGACATTCCCATTGCCGCACTGAAAGCAGAGCAGGCGGAGCTGGGCCGAAGGCTCATGCATGATTTCCCCAACAGCGAAGTCCCCATCGTGCTCATGGGACATGTATATGAAGGCCACGGCAATAGCGACAAGGCCATCGAGTTCTGGCATAAAGCGTTGGTGATGAATCCCAGGCGAGCGGATGTCTGTAATAGCATTGCAACGACTGAGATGGGCAGGGGGCGCTACGAAGAGGCGATTACGTTCTGGAGAAAAGCGATCGAGATTGCGCCGTCTGCACCCAAGCTACGCAGTGATATCGCGTTGGCCTTGATGGTACTGGGCCGGCAGGAGGAGGCGATTGGCGAATTGGAGCGGGAACTTGAGATAAACGCCCAGTCCGGTTTGGGGCACTTTCTGCTGGGAAAGGCCCGTTTGCAGCAAAAAGAATATGACAAGGCAAAGGGGCATTTCGAATCCGCGATCAAACTGCAGCCTAACGATGCGGGGGCCTATTATGGTCTCATCACGGCTTGCAGGCGATTGGGGCAGCAGACGGAGGCTGCGGAGCATGCAGCGGTTTTTAAGAAACTCAAAGCCGAGGCGTTTGAGGCGGAGAAGGCAGTTGACAAGACCTATGACGATGCGGCTGCGACGCGGCGGCGGCTGGCTGCGGTTTTTGTGCGTGCGGGAGAAATCTATCTGGCTGCGGGAAAAATCGAAAAAGCCGAGAGGCTTCTGATCAGGGCCATGAAATGTTCTCCCGGGAACACTGGTACCCTGCTGAAGCTGGCGTCGTTGTACAAGACCACGGATCGGCCTGCAGAGGCGCTGGCCAGGTACAAGGAACTCGCCGCGATCGAGCCGGCCCATGCCGAGTGCAACTCGAACATTCGCACTCTTTCGGTTAAGGTAAAACAAATTGCCGAAGCGGAGGCGGCCTTTCGCAAGGCCGCCGCGTCTATGCCGATCAGTTCGTCGGCCTATCGTACACTTGCACGGTTTTATCTAGAAGAGCGTATGAATCTTCCCAGAGCTCGGGCCCTGGCGGAAAAGGCGGTGATGCTCGATCCGACGGGTCCCAATTACATTGTCTTGGGCTGGGCGTGTGACAGCCAGGGCGATAAAAAAGGCGCACTGACGGCGACACAGAGAGCGGCCGAACTGGAACCCTTCAATCAGCACTACCAGCGGACCTATGAACGTTTCAAGGAAAAGAACTAGATTCTGCGTTAGAGTCATAGGCGCACGTTTTGCAGTGGGGGTACTGCTATCTGCGTTTATCTGCGCCCGGGCTCAGGGCTCCATCGTGCTGACCGATGTCACCCAAGAGACGGGCATCACATTCAAGCATACCGACGGCGGCAGCGGAGAGCGACATCTTGTCGAGACGGTGAGTGCGGGTTTGGCGCTACTGGATTACGACAACGACGGCGATGTGGATATCTATTTTCTCAATGGTGCTCCACTGAAGGGCACGAAGGTCGACCCTAAGCCGAGAAACAGGCTATATCGCAACGACGGGGGTATGACGTTCTCCGATGTGACGCGTGAAGCCGGGGTGGGGGATGAGGGATTCGGACTGGGTATCGCAGCGGGAGATTACGACAACGACGGGGACGTTGATATTTATCTCAATAACTACGGCGCCAATGTCCTATACCGCAATAACGGCAACGGGTCGTTTACCGATGTGACGCAGGAAGCCGGAGTCGCCAACGGATTTCGGGTCGGCTCAGGGGTTTGCTTTCTGGATATGGATAAGGACGGAGATCTGGATCTTTACGTGTCCAATTACCTCGAATTTTCTTACGAAAAGCATGTCCCGCTGACGATGGCCGGTGTCCCTGTTTATGCCAATCCTCGCTTCTACAAACCCGTACCCGACAACCTCTACCGCAATAATGGGGACGGGACCTTCACCGATGTGACTCGGGAATCGGGAATTGGGGCGTCGATCGGGTGGGGCATGGGTGTTGTTTGTGCTGATTACGACAACGACGGTGATACGGACATTATCGTTGCAAATGACGTGGCGGAGAACTTTCTCTGGCAAAACGACGGGACGGGCAAGTTCGTAGAAGTGGGGCTGATGACGGGCTTGGCATACGATTTCCACGGAGAGGGACAGGGCAGTATGGGCGTGGATTGCGGAGATTACGACAACGACGGGTGGCTGGATTTTTATGTGACCTCGTATCAGCGTCAACTGGCGACCTTGTACCGGAATCTAGGCGACGGCCAGTTCGAAGATGTTTCGCTGGCGACGGCTGCCGGAGCGGCGACCTATGCGCATGTGACCTGGGGAAATGGCATAGTGGATCTGGACAACGATGGTCACCGTGACATTTTCGTCGTGTGCGGACATCTACAGGATAATGTCGGACTTTACGATGATACCGGCACGTATCTCGCAGAAAATATCGTTCTGATGAATACCGGCCAAGGGAAATTCATAGACGTCTCCAAGGACAGCGGTAGCGGGTTGAGAGTGAAGCTGAGTAGTCGAGGAGCGGCTTTTGACGATCTGGATAATGATGGGGATATCGATGTGGTCATTCTGAACTCGCGGGAAACGCCTACGATCTTGCGAAACGACTCCGAGAACAAGGGCCACTGGGTGCAGGTTCGGCTGATCGGCGTCAAAACGAACCGCTCCGGCATCGGCGCCAGCGTTAAGGTGGTTGCGCAGGACTTGACGCTTGTCGACGAGGTTCACAGTGGGCGGGGGTATCAGAGCCATTATGGAACGCGGCTTCACTTCGGATTGGGCAAGCGGGATAGAATCGACCGTATCGAAGTGCGATGGATAGGTGGGGGCGTGGATGTGTTTCATGATATAGCGGTAGACCAAAGGGTGACGCTGACCGAAGGGGGTTCCTAGGTGTGGAGATCTTCAGTTGGTACTCATTGAATTGTGTCGTAATATAGGTTATTGTTAATAAACGGGATTAAGCTTGAGGAGGAGTTGTGCCTTGGGTCTCACGTATTTTCTGCGATATTGGAAAGGGGTGTCAAATGAGTATTCTCAAGTATTCTGTGGTGGCATCAGTCCTCGTGTGTGTCTGCTCGAGTGCATCCACGGGTGTTCTCTATTTTGAAGATTTCGAGTCTTTTGATGTGGGGGTTTCTCTTGATGGCAAAGCCGGCTGGGAAGGTTGGTATGGCAATGCTGGCGCTGCAACATCCGTATCCGAGCAGTATGCCTTTAGTGGTACGAAATCGATTGAGGTTCGGAGCAGCACGGATATTGTCCAGGTATTGGACATAACCGCCGGGAAATGGGTGCTCACCGCAATGCAGTACCTTCCCTCGGGGACCAACGGTGTAACCCGGTTCCATATTCAGAATAGATATAGAAACGGCGCTATCGGTAGATCCGTACAATGGTCTTTCTCCTTGGGTGATGGCGTCGTAGGCGACGATTACGATGCCGGTGCATCGGCGAGCATTATCTATGACGAGTGGGTTGAGCTTAAATTGGTGATCGACCTGGACAACGATTCCGTTGAGCAGTACTACGACGGCAAGTTGTTTTCCTCGCGTGCGTGGGTGTTCAGCGGGGAACCAGAGATTCAGAGCATCGACCTATATGGCAACGGCGCCTCTTCGGTTTACTACGACGACATAAAAATTCAGGATTATCTATCGAGCCTCATTTTGGCCCATGATCCCGGCCCGGAGAGCGAGGTCACGGATGTGCCGCGCGATGTCGTACTGACTTGGACACCAGGCCGCTTGGCAGACACGCATGATATCTACTTTGGCACCAATGGCGAAGACGTTGCCAATGCCGACCGCAACAATCCGCTGGACGTCCTGGTCAGCCGGGGGCAAAACGAGGACGCATTCTATCGGGACGGACGGCTCGATTTCGAACAGATCTATTACTGGCGTGTAGATGAAGTCAACGGTGCTCCGGATTTCTCAATCTTAAAGGGGTCACTCTGGAGCTTCACGACCGAGCCTTACTCGATTCCAATCACCAACATCACAGCCACGGCCTCCAGCTCATTCGGCGCTTCCCTGCCTGAGAAGAGCATCGATGGCTCTGGCCTGGTGGATGATCTCCATGGGAGTTCCGCACCCGACATGTGGATCAGCGCGGGTATCCCGGCCACGATTGAGTACGCATTCGACCGGACGTACAAGCTGCATGAGCTTTGGGTCTGGAACTCGAATCAGCTCATCGAAGCCTTCGTGGGATTCGGTGCTAAGGACGTGGTCGTCGAACACTCTTTAGATGGCGAGAACTGGACTGTTTTGCAGGGTGTCTCACAACTGGCCCAGGCCCCCGGTACCAATGGTTATGCACACAACAATCAGATCGATTTCGGCGGCATCAACGCCCAGTATGTTCGGATAGCTATCAGCAGTGCACACGGCATTGCCCCGCAAGTCAGTCTGAGCGAGGTAAGGTTCTATTCCATTCCGGTGATCGCGCGGGAGCCGGAACCCGAATCGGGTGCGACCCAGGTGGCACCGGATCTAACCCTCTCTTGGCGCCGAAATGGCCGGGAAGCCGATCACCATAACATCTACCTGGGGACCGATCCCGGCAACTTACCCCAGCTCGGCAGTGTCGGCGACAGCAGCATCTCTACGCTGGCAGAGAATCTGGGCCTTAGTCAAACCTATTACTGGCGTGTCGATGAAGTCAATGAGGCCGAGACTCCCAGTACCTGGGTCGGAGAGGTCTGGAACTTCACGACGGCCGATAGCATCGTCATCGATGATATGGAAAGCTATGCCGACGCCGAATTCCTCGAGATTTGGGCCACTTGGGTGGACGGATTTGATGACCCCGCCAATGGTGCCCTGGTGGGTGGCGCAGCAGGCATCCCGGAGACCGAGATCGTCCATGGCGGACGACAGTCCCTTCCCATCGACTATGGCGACGGCGCAGCCTCCAACTCTGAAGCGACGCGTACCTTCGCGGCCGCCCAGGATTGGAGCAGGCATGGCGTGCAAGGCCTGGTGCTCTACTTTCATGGTAACGTGACCAACACCGCTGGTTCTCTCTACGTCAAGATCAACGACACCCAGGTCGCCTATGACGGCGATCCGGCGGACCTGCAGCGAATCGGCTGGCATGAGTGGACCATCGACTTGGCTGCATTGCCAGCCGCGACACGCGGCGCCGTGAGCTCGCTTACCATCGGCATCGACAGTGGGGGCACGGGTGTCGTCCTCATCGACGATATCCTCTTGACGCCAGATGCCCACGAGTAGGTGAGACGCGTAGCGCCGAGATTCACTCCGGTGCTTTGACCCAGCTCAAACCAAATCGGGCAAATGCAATGCGCCGATATCCATCCTTCTCGTAGAGACAACCTATCGATCCATCATCAAGCACGCAGAGGCAGGAATAGGCGCTGCCCCCCTCGTGCAACAGGCGTGCGTGAGGCCAGGTCTGGCCGTTGTCGGTGCTGGCCCGGATGGTCAGCTTCTCACGGGCCTGCGTGCTGGCGGGATTGGAGAAGAGCAGCACACCGGGTTTGTTGCCCTGGGACCAACTATAGCGGCGCAGGCTGGCCTGGCAAGTCGGTTCGATCAAGACCGGGTCATGTCGCTGATCGGTCCAGGTGATCCCGCCGTCGTCGCTGAAGCAGATTTGCCGAGATCGTGTGCGTTTGTCATAGTTGCGCATGTTGAGCATCAAACGACCGTCATCGAGTTCGACCACTTCGCACTCGTTGACCTGGTCTCTGGGTGCGCTGCCGCCGATGTTCCAGGACATGCCCTGATCGTCGGAATAAATCACATGGGAGCGAAAGCGACTACCAGAGTCGGTCGGGATCTTGTGATCGCAGGGAATGACCATGCGTCCACGATGGGGGCCGTGCTCGATCTGTATGCCGGCGCCCGGGCCGGTGGCATACCAACTCCATGTGGGGTCTTTGACATGTGCGGTGATATCGACCGGTGAGGCCCAGGTCTGGCCGTCGTCCCGAGAGTGTGTCACGAAAACACGGCGCGAGTCTTCACCGAACCCCGCTTGAATTCTCGATTCGCGGATATCGCCCCTGTTCCAGGTCAGCAGCAGCCAGATCACGCCCGACTCTTGATCCACCACGGGACAGGGATTGCCGCAGGTGTTGGGTCCATCGTCCCACACACACTCGACTTGCGACCAGGTCTTGCCATGGTCACGGGAACGCCGCAACAGCAGATCAATATCACCGGCATCGGAGCGGCTGTTCTTGCGGCCCTCGCAAAATGCCAGCAGCGTCCCCGCTTGCGTCGCGATCACAGAGGGAATACGATAGGTGTGATACCCTCCTGTCTCCGCTATGAACACTTCGAATTCCTCTTTTCGGGGCAGCGCAGAGGCAGTCTTCTTTTGGGTCAAGTCTGCGGCCGCAAGGGCTTCTCTGCCCGGCAGCCCCCTAAAGAACCCTTTCCTGCTCTTGAGCAGCGCATCGGCGCCGGAGGGAAGATCAACCAGACCGGCATGCCATGTTGTAGGCATGGTGACGTCATCGGGCGGGTCGGGCATTATGAGAAAATCGTCAAGGGAAGCGGGGTCATGAGGGGCACCGCCGAGGTGGTGATGGAAGACCTTTCCGGCGCCCTCGATTGGGTAGCCGCATGCGATGCAGTGCTGCGCCAGTGTCACCCACACCAAAGCGTACATTAGAACTCTATTGGTCCGGACAACATTCATTTGCAACCTCCCTTAGGGTCGTCGCTTGCCGTGTCATCACTCGAAAGCTGTCTTGAGGCGACGTCAAAGAAACCAAGCGCCTTGAGACCATCCAATAGCCGTATCACTGTCTCCCCTTCAATATTCATCGAGGGTGAATGAACGCCCCCCAGATCGAGTCCCAGTTTTTTCATGACCGCTTTTAGGGCGGCGTTGAAGCTTTTTGTCTCAGCCAACAATCGGACCACCTTCATAGAGAGGCGCTGCCATTGTCCCGCCTCATCGAGCCGGCCGCCATCGAGGGCATGCCTTAGCCGGGCATAGAGTGGGGCCATGATGTTGTAGGTGCTGCCTACGGCACCACGGCAGCCCAGCACGAGCGCACAGAGGAGTAGTTCATCACGACCATACAGCATGTCGTAGCGCCCCGCCTCGAACTCGCGGCAGAGTGCATAGTCGACTAAGTCATCGTGAGAATACTTGATACCGGCGAGATTCGGGATGCGTGAGGTTGCCGCCGATAGAAAATCAGTCATAGGAAAGCAGATCCCACTGATGGAGGGGATGTGATAGTAGTAGTAGTCTAGCTCAGGCACCTCTGCGGCTGTCTGTGCCGCGTGGTCGGCCAAACCTTCAACCGAGTTCGGCCTATAAACGATGGGTCCCATTTCGCCGACACCACGGGCACCGATCCGGGCGGCATGACGTGCCATCTCTGCGGCTGAGCCTTGACAGGTATGTGACACATGCACGATCACGATAAATGGGCTGGAGGCGGCCTTCACCCACTGCTCGGCAATGGCCATGCGATCTTCGATGGAGAGAGAGAAGCCTTCACCCGTGGTGCCATTGACAAATACGCCCGTAATCCCATTGGACTGCAAGAACGCAACATAGGATGGGATGATCTCCAGATTGACGGTGCCATCGGGATGAAACGCCGTGAGGGGAGCGGCGATCAATCCCTCTGTCTTAGAAGTCATCCCAAAACCTCTTTCGACTGCGATTGGCTGCAAAGCCCGTGGATCCGCGTTGTCGGCGAAAAAGGTTCTCGACGTACTTCAGTACGCCTCCGAGCCTTTTCCACCTCCGCCTTGACCACAGACTTTTCGCTCAATCTCGTTACAAAACAGGATTTGGGATGACTTCTAGTCATGCTGTTTCTCCGATGCTCAGATCTGCTGTCTACTGACCGAACTTGCCCTTGATCTCCGCAATGCCGACGCCCAGGGTCTGGCGGGCGATGGGATCTAACGCCGCTTCGCTACCCTGAACATGGACGATGCAGTGGTCGTGCCGGTAGGACGCATGGGGCGCGAGGGCCAGGGCCGGTGAGGAGCTTTCCAGCTCATAAAAGGGGCCCATGGGTGGGACACCCGGCTCCGGTGGTCCGTCGTTGTAGCTGTTGACGACGTCACCGGCGTAAGGGTCAGCCTGGATCTCCCACATCGAGTTCACATAGTCCATGGGCTGTGAGGGTTTATTGAAATGCATGAGGGTCAGAACGCCGTTCCGGGCATCATAGCTGCCACAGACGGACCTGCAGCGCCGGTAGGTAAGACCGATCTTGCTGCGGTACGCCCCGTCCCCGCGGAAGAACAGCACGCTCTCCTCCACGATCAGCCGGTCCGCCGGGACCTTGCCGAAGTATGCGTCGTTGACGATGGGGCCCAAGGCCGCCGCATCGCCGGCCCGGAAGGGAATCACGATGGTGTTCTCGGCCGAGGGCTTGAGCATACAGAGAATCCAGATGGAGAGCAGACCCGTCTGACGCTGCCAGGCGTGGGATCCGGTGTTGGTCACCCGGTTGCGGGTTTGATAGGCCACCATCGATACGCCTTCCTCAATGGTCACCCCAAAGAGGGACTGCACCTGCTGCCGGTCCAGCAGCCTGACCTGCCGGTCCACGCGGAGTTGAAAATCCGTCTCGGAGGTGTTGCGCAGAGTGATCTCCTTGACAAAGCGCAGCGAATCCTTCGTCTGCTCGACCACCTCAAAGGGCTCCTCGTTCACGGCCTTCGGTGTATACCAGTGTTCCAGATCAAAGGGATCACCCTTGGCAAAGAAGACCGAGTACTGCCCACCCTCCGGTCCGAACCACAGGCGTTCCTCTCCGCCAAAGGCATTGATATGCGGATTGTTCTCGCCCGATTGAATTAGCTCGTAATTGATCCAACCGTAACTCATGCCGCCGTCCCCGCCCGCCGTGCTGGTCATGACCCGCCCCTGCATGGCCGGGCTGACGGCGATCTTCGTCCGGCCGGTCTCATCGGCCAGGACCACGACGTCACTGTGCTTCTTCAGGAAGGAAACGTCACTGCCAAAATCGTTCTCGTCCGCAGTCTCTACGCCGCAGGAAACCAAAGTGGGTAGTATCAGAAACGATAGTCGCCTGAAGCATGTTTGCCTGAAAATCATCTATAATTCCTCGATCCAATCGGGCCATACCGGTTCTCCGGGCACGAAATTCCGGTGCCACTTAAGCTGCCAGAGTTCCTTGAGGCGGACCTTGCGCAGGGACCAGTCCATAAAGAGCATGTTCACCCGCCCGGTGTGTCGGCTGGTACAGACCCGCCGCATGCCGCCGCCGAAACTCCAGAGGAATTCGCCGTCTTGGGCCGGGGCCGGATCTGCCGCATCGGGACGGGCCAACATGAAACCACAGTCCATGAAGACCGGGATACGACTGGGCTGTTTTTGCCCGGTGGAGTGCCACTTTTGCTTTGCATCCCGTCCGCCAATCGAGATGTCACTATCGTTGACCCACCAGTTGATCCCGTAGCTGCCGATCTTGAAATCGGGATCCCTCAGTAGGGAGAAGTCACTGGGGTTGGTCTCACTGACATTCCACGCCGCCCAGGGCAAACGCCCTCCTTCCGCTTCGGTTCTCTTGGCCTTGGGACAGAGGCGAATCGTCTTGTCGTTATAGTAGGGCATGAGGGTATAGATCCATGAATAACGTCCCGTGGGCCAGTCCTCATCTATTCCCGGCATGAATTTGGTGTCATGATCGGAGGTGTACATATCGAGGCAGAGAGACCACTGCCTTAGGTGGTTCTGGCAGACGACGGTCCGGGCGGACTCTCGGGCCCGCCGCAGGGCGGGCGAGAGGATGGCCATCAGGATCGCGATCGTCGCGATCACGACCAGCAGCTCAATCAATGTAAACGCCTTGGGTTTAGGGATCGGCCAGAAATAAGTTGGACAATTTGGGGTCCAAGTGTGCCCCATATTGGGTCGCGCCCGATTGAGCGGCACCACAGGCGTAGCTGTTCTACGTCGCGGATATCGCGATTGAGAAGCGATCCAAGATGGGGTGCAATTGGGCATTCAAAAGTTCAAGTTATTTCTTGCGGGTCCCTAGATCACCTGGAGTATCGCGGACGCTGGCCAGACAGTTGTTGCGATCAGGCTACCTCCATCGCTGCGAACATCGAGGACGGACAGGCCAGTCAACTGATCGCTATTCTGACCACCATAATCAAAAAAACAAAAGCCAATGCGTAATTGTTTCACTCTTCACAATTCACAATTCACAATTCACAATTCACCCTTCCTCGTGTGGTGCTATCTAGTTAGAAACTGACTCTAAATCACGTGATTCCCCTTGTCAAGTAGAACCTGCCGGGGGTAATATCAAGAACTACAGAATATTATGTTAGACGCTCAGCAACATGAAAGCAGAAGGCGAAAAACTCTATCACATCCCCAGGATTCCGGAATTTGATGCCGCCCTTCAAAAGAGCCGGTCGATTGTTGTAGACGGGAAAGCATTAAACCAATCAATCCGGGCCGTTCTGGACTACAAGCTCATGGTCGATCTTGGGACCGGTAAGGGCTCGCAGGGATTGATCAACGCCTTGTACCACGACAAGTAAACTCTCGCGAGTCGGCTCACGGACTGGCCTGAAGTCATGCTTAATGTCCTGTTAAAGACTACGCGACGGTACTCCGAACTCATCTTCGAGTCAGTGCGGGCATCCCAATTCCCTGATTTGCCTTCGCGACAAACGTGTATCTATCTCTGCGAATTCAGAGATGTCGACAAATGGTATTCCGCGATCTCACCCGACGGAAAAGCGGGCATCTATGAATTCCAGGCAACCGGCAGCTTGCACAAAGCGGATCAACGTTTTGTACAGGATGCCGATATTCTGCCGCACGGCAACTTCCTTAAGAATGCGAGTGGCTACTGGAACGGCGAGCAATACGCAGAAGACACCACTTGGGAGATTCTATTCGTAGGAAAGCTCGAAGTTACGCGCCGCTTTAACAACCTTGAAATGTTTCGCGACGTATTTGACAATGAAAGCGAATCGTCGGGAACGCGTCTAAGCGGGTAGCCGGGGGTCTTTAGCCCCCAGCCCCCACACCACCCGGCATGCGGGTCCGCACCGGGCGATT
>JADFMM010000367.1 GCA_022563885.1 Planctomycetota bacterium
CTTGGACTTTTGAATGCCCAATTGCACCCCATCTTCGACCGCTTCTCAATCGCGACATCCGCGACGTAGAACAGCTACGCCTGTGGTGTCGCTCAATCGGGCGCGACCCAATATGGGGCACACTTGGCCCCCAAATCGGCCAATTTATTTCTTGCCGATCCCTTGTTTCGAGTTTCGGAATTCGGATTTCGTTTTTAGGCAGAGCCTAAACCTTCTTGGCATCGGGTACCTCAAACCCGGGGCGATTGGCGTGCTTCAACAGCTCGTTGGCTTCGGTGGCAAATTCTCCCGTGTGGCGTTCGGTTTGAGGATCGAAGGTCAGCCAGGGTCCCACGGTGTAATGGGCCCCATCTTTCGGCAAGCCGACGCCATTGCCCATGATGTCGTGGAGCCTCATGAAGTGCTCGTAGGCATCCTGGTTGTCGCCGAATCGACCCGCCTTGGCATTGAAGGGCACGCTTTGACCCAGCCGATAGGAGTTGTTCATGAGGTGGCCCAGAACGCAGCCGTGGTGGGCGTCGTGGACATTGCCGTTGGCCATGCCCGGATCACCGGCGCGGCAGGCGGCGATGAAACTGCCCCAGTTGCCACCCGGCGTGACATGACCGTCTGGAATGTCAATTTTTTCCCCGGTCTTACTGCCCTTGGAGTAGTATTTATTGCCGATGATCTTGCCGCCATCCTCGAAATAGTATTCGTTTTCCACTTGCCGTTGATAGCCCTCGTAGTTGACGTTGCGGACGTTGAAGAAGACGTATTGTCCGTTGGGGTATTCTCCGATACCGAACATGGTGTTGGGTGTCTCACCCTGGTCATTCCACTGAAAGCGGCCGCCGATCGCCATGGTCCGGATGGGATGGGTTTGGTCTTGGTCCAATGCCCAGTGGGCCATGTCGAGCTGGTGGGTGCCCTGATTGTTCAAGTCGCCATTGCCCGTTTCCCAGAACCAGTGCCAGTCGTAATGGACATAATTGGCGTGGTATTGATCGATGATCGCGGGGCCGCGCCAAAGATTCCAATCCAGATGGGACGGGGGGGCGGAAGGGCTCTCGAAACCGATGGTCCTCCGCGGTTTGCAGCAGTAGCCGTAGGAGATCTTCATCTTGCCGAATTTGCCGGACCGTATCAGGTCGTGCAGGCCGGCATTCCTGGCGCTGCTGCGGCTCTGCGTGCCATGTTGAATGACCACGCCGTATTTCTCTTGTGCCGCCACGGCGACGCGCCCCTCCTGGACATCATGGCTCAGGGGTTTTTCCACGTAGACGTGCTTACCGGCCTGGGCCGCCCAGATGGTCATGAGCGAATGCCAGTGATTCGGTGTGGCGATGGAGATGGCATCCAGATGGGGGTCGTCCAGCGCCTCGCGAACATCCGTTACCCCTCGGCACGAGAACTTGCCGGCACTTTTTTCTTCGAGGTCCTTGAGCCGCTTCGCCAGCACCTGCCTATCGGGATCGATTAGGTAGGCGATCTCCACATTGTCCTGTCCCAGCCAGCCATTAATGTGACTCTTGCCTCGGCCATTGACGCCTGCCACGGCAATACGCAGCCGGTCGTTGGCCCGGGATACCGGGGTCCCGGTGTGGTACTGCGCACCGCAGCCGGTGACCACAAAGGCAGTTCCGGCGGCTAGCGAATTCTGTAGGAATTTGCGTCTCGTGGTTCTAGACATGTCAAGATCTCCTAAATTGTGTTAATGACTGGATGGGTGGGTCAATGTCCGGCGTGCGGTCATCAGACAATCTCGAAATGGGCTCGAAATGGTATTTCCCACATGTCGTCATGGTATGCTCTGTACGCTACCATAGGCTATCTTACCTCGATGTCCAGCCTCTTTTTTGGTAGTCTGGCCTGGCGACTCGCAAGCAATGATTAGGATGTCGACCGGGGTGCACCGGGGACAATCCGGAGACATCCCCGTAGTGACGAGGCTCAGACCAGATAGCCGAGAAGGAGACGTGGCAATGCGACTGGTAGAGCGATACCTGACGGTCATGACGGCCATGCTGGCAATAGTTGGGCTGGCGAGCCATGTGAGTGGCGGAGCGGTCTTTGAGAGCGACTGGGACGAGTTGCCCGACCGGATTTGGCTCGGTCCCGAGTATTGGGCGAATCCCATGGAGGACTGGCGCATTCGGGACGGACGACTGGAGTGTAGGACCGGTGGGGCGAATCGCAACGTCCATCTCCTGGTCTGTGAACTCGCCGGGACAGCGGGGGCGTTTGCGATGTCGGTCAGCTGTGGGCGTCTGGATGCGGCATCGACGGCGGGGTCCGTGGGATTTCGGATCGGCATCAGGGATGAGATCGATGACTATCGAGCCCGTTGTCTGCGGGGCCAGGGTTTGGACGTGGGTGTGGATCACCGGGGAAGGCTATTCATTGGCTCCACTTTCTCAACGCGGGTCCTGGCAGCTCAACAGTTGCAGGATGTCGTGCTCCGGGTAGCAGGGCGAAGCCATGGGACTCTGACATTAGAAGCCAGAGACCCCGAGACAGGCGACGTCCTCGCGAGCATTGGCACGCAGGTGGGTCTGCTGGCGGGCAATATCGCGCTGGTCAACAACCATACTCAGGGCAAGGCCCGTTACTGGTTTAAAGAGTGGAAGCTCAGCGGTGATAGCGTCCTGCGTGATGACGAACGTGCCTGGGGCCCGATCCTCTGGTCTATGCACACGCTCCACAATACCGGGCAGGGGCACGTCATGAAGATGACGGCGCAGATGCCTCCCATGGGCTCCGGGGACCCCCAGGAGGTGATGCTGCAGATCCCAGCAGATGGAGGCTGGCTGACCAGGGGTCGGAGCGAAATCGATGCCCTCTCCCGTACCGCTACCTTCCGGATAGAGCGGTGGCCTGCCCATCGCGATGTCCCCTATCGCCTGGTCTACGGGGAGAGTTCCTACGAGGGGAGGGTGCGCAAAGATCCCCAGGATCAGTCTCAGGTTGTGGTCGCCGGATTCACCGGCAACCAGGACAGCGGCTTTCCCAATAGCCAGGTCGTTCGCAACGTGGAACTGTTGAATCCGGACGTGCTGTTCTTCTCCGGCGATCAAATCTACGAGGGTGTGGGAGGCTATGGCATCATTCGCCAACCAGTAGACCGGGCCGTCCTCAACTATCTCCGCAAGTGGTATCTGCTGGGGTGGGCCTTCGGTGACCTGATGCGGGATCGTGTCACGATCTGCCTGCCTGACGACCACGACGTCTACCAGGGGAACATCTGGGGGCAGGGCGGGCGCGATAGCGGGGGGATCCGCGGCCATGCCGCCGGGGGCTATGCCCAGCAGCCGGCCTTCGTCAATGCCGTGCACCGTACTCAGTGTGCCCACCATCCGGATGTATTCGATCCTGAACCCATTGAACAGGATATTAGCGTGTTCTACGGCACCCTGCTCTACGGCAGAATTAGCTTCGCCATCCTCGCCGACCGCCAGTTCAAATCCGGGCCCCAGGGAAAGGTGGACACGGGGACCAGCCGTCCCGATTGGGTGCTCGACGCCGGCTTCGATACCTCGGTCCTGGACAAACCCGGGCTCGAACTGCTGGGCACCCGGCAGGAACGGTACTTGGAGGCGTGGGTAGGGGACTGGGCTGGGACGGACATGAAGTGCGTGCTGAGCCAGACCATCTTCGTCAACCTGGCCAACTACCACGGCGCCAAACAACAGTTCATCTATGCCGACCTCGATTCCAACGGCTGGCCGCAGACGGCCAGGAACCGGGCGCTGCGGATCATGCGTAAGGGTTTCGCCTTTCACTATGCCGGCGACCAGCACTTGCCCTCGATCACGCACTACGGCGTGGATACCTGGAATGACGCAGGCTATGCCTTCTGTGTCCCCTCGATTGCAGCAGGATACCCGCGTTCATGGCGTCCCGATGAAGAGGGCAGAGCGGTCCGGAACCGCGTAAAGGGTCCCAATACGGGTGAGTATCTGGACGGATTCGGAAACCATGTGACGGTGTGGGCGGTCGGCAACCCGGCCAAGAAAAACCGCAAGGGCCGTCTGAACACGCTGCACGACAAGGCCTCGGGTTTCGGGATCGTACGTTTCAACAAGCCCGGCCAGACTCTTACCCTGGAATGCTACCGTCTCCAGGTCGATGTGGCAAATATCAAACCCGCAGACCAGTTCCCCGGATGGCCCGTGACCCTCAAGCTGACAGACAACTATCAGCGTAAGGTCTATGGCTTCTTGGATCAGGTGGTCTGGGCGCATAGCGCCAATCCCGTCGTGAAAGTGACGCATGAAGCGAGCGGCGAACTGGTCTATGCGTTGCGGATTCAAGGCAATCGTTTCAAACCCTGGGTCTTCGAGAAAGGGAGCTACCGGGTTGAGATCGGTGACCCGGAGAGAGATGACTGGCAAGTGGTCGAAGGACAAGTGGTGCAGTAAGGGTTTGATCCACCATTCTGGATTGATTTTTTCTAGACTTAGGCATAGAATCAAGGGTCATGCCAGAACCTTCTGCATCTGAATCCACATAACAGGAGAAGACAATGAGAAAGCAGGGTTTTACGCTGATTGAACTCTTGGTAGTCATCGCCATCATTGCAATCTTGATGTCTGTTCTGATGCCCGCCCTGAGGTCTGCCCGGGATCACGCCAAAAGGCTGCACTGTCTCAACAACGTGAAGACGCTTACGCTTGGCTATTTGATGTATAAAGACGACCACGATGGCAGAATCGTGCCCGGTCACACCAATCCGGGCAATTGGGTCCTGCGACCTCCCAGCGGAGATGCTCCCTTAAAAGACAAGCTGGACACCATCAGAAATGGTCTGCTCTACAAATATGTCGGAGAAACCGTGGATGTCTACCGTTGCCCGGCGGACTTTCGACTTAAAGCCGCGAGCGCCATTGCCTTTCGCAGCTACTCTCTGCCGGGCGGGGCCAATGGTGAGGCAGACGGTACTGTGACAGTCGCCAAAAAATACGCAGATAT
>JADFMM010000368.1 GCA_022563885.1 Planctomycetota bacterium
GTCATAGACCTCACCCCGCATGGTCTATGACCGCATGTTTCGTCGCGCCGATGAGGGCATGGCCGACAGGAGCGTCCTCGACCTGGTGTCGCAGGAGGCGCGGCGCCTGAAACGCCGGGTCAACGCACACGATCGACGCAAGGTGGATGAATACCTCGAATCCGTTCGCGCCGTGGAAAAACGGATCGAGTTCGCGGAACGCCAGGCACGAAAGGCCGATGCCGAAGCATTTCCCTATGCGATCAGACGGCCGGAACTGGGCATCCCGACGGACCATGGCGAATACATGCGGACCATGATGGACCTGATGGTCATGGCGTTCTGGTCCGGTGCCACGCGCATCTGCACCTTCATGCTGGACCACGGACAGAGCAATCGCTACTTCAAGTTCGTCAATGGGGTGCAGGGAACATGGCATGCACTCTCGCACTACAAGGACATCTCCGGCAAGACCGAAGACGACGATGGCAAGACCTCCTGGGCGTCGAGAACCTCCAAACGCGACATGTACAGCGCCGTGAACAAATGGCATCACGAGCAGGTGGCCTATCTCCTGAATCGCATGAAACAGGTCGAGGACGACGGCGCCTCCCTCCTGGACAACGCCATGATCGTCTACGGATCAAGCCTCTCCGACGGGCATGAGCACGGAGAGGAAGATCTCCCGCTCATCATCGCCGGAGGGGGCGCCGGGGCCATCAAGCCCGGCCGTGCCCTCCAATATGAAGACAACACATCCATGTCCAACCTTCACTTATTCGCGCTGCACCACTTGGGAACACCGGTGGAAAAATTTGGGGAGAGCACTGAAATGATGACAGAACTGAAGGGCTAAGGGAAAAGGGAGACTATGAAGAGAGCCCAGCCATTTCCCTGTTGTCCAGCGTTGTTAATCTTCCTTTCAGTCATTTCCTGGCAGCGTGTAACAGTCGCCGCCCAGAAGGAGGGTGCTTCGATTCCCATTATTGACACGCACATTCACCTCTACGATACCACGCGTCCGGAAGGACTGCCCTGGCCACCGCCGACGGACAAGGTCCTTTACCGTCCGGTGTTGCCGGCCGATTTCGACAAGATCTGCCGGGACAACCAAATCACCGCCACCGTGGTGGTCGAGGCCAGCGAATGGTTGAATGACAATCGATGGGTGCTGGATCTGGTCAAACACCAGCCCAAACGATACATCGGCCTGGTGGGCAGTCTGGAGGTCGGGACGCCGGAATTCAGCTCCCACCTCAAGACACTGTCGCGCGACCCGCGGTTCGTCGGTATCCGCCTACGTGAACGCCCCCGTGGCGAACGCTTCTTCAACGAGGAGGTGTGGCGTGACCTCAAACTCATGGCCGACAGGGATCAGACGCTCGATGTCCTCATGTTCAATTTCAGCCTGACCGACATCGATCTGATGGCCAAGACAGTCCCCCAGCTAAAGATCCTCATCAACCACGTGGCCGGTGCCGACATCGATGGGAAGGCGGTTAATCCGCAATGGGCGCAGGCGTTGAGACAGGCCGCGACGCATCCGAACGTCTATTGCAAGGTGTCGGGACTCTTCCAGCAATCGCATCGGCGTCCCTCTCCTACGAACACTGATTTCTACCGCCCGGTGCTCAATGAATTGTGGAAGGTTTTTGGAGAAGACCGACTGGTCTATGGCAGCAATTGGCCCGTGACGATGCACGGTGGAAGTTACGCCGCGTACAAGCGCATCGTCATCGAGTACTTCACCCCCAAGGGAACCACCGCACTCGAAAAACTGCTCTATCGCAACGCGCTCAAGTTTTACGGGCTCCCCGATCTCAAACTTGGGGATTAGGGCATTCGGATATCTATAGACAAGCCCGGCTCGATGCGTCTACTTGACCCCAGTCACCATGGAGTCGGGCCCCAGCAGGTGTTCGACGCGCGTCTCGGAGAATCCCACTTCTTTCATCCAGGCCGTGCAGTCGGCGCCGGTGTAGTCGAAGCCGCCCGGGGTTTCGATGAGCATGTTCAGACTCAGCATGAGGCCGAAGGCATTGCTGGAGCGATCGTCGTCGATGAAGGCCTCGTACACGATGACGGCGCCGCCTTTCGGGAGAGCGTCGTAAGCCCGCTCGAGTAGGAGCATCTTCTCTTGCAGATTCCAGTCGTGCAGGATGTGCCCATACATCACCACATCGGTTTGGGGCAGCGGCTCTTTGAAGAAGTCGCCGCCGATGAATCGGAGCCGATCCGAAACACCGTTCTGGGCGGCATATTCCTCGAAAATCGGCTCGACCTCCGGCAGGTCGAAGCCGGCACCGGCGAGATGGGGATGCGCGAGGGCGACCTGCACGGCGAGGTCGCCCTGGGCGGTGCCCGCGTCCACGAAGCGCTGGTAGTCCTGCCAGGGGAATTTCTTGGGGGTCTTACGATTCGCACCGTGGTTGACGCCGGTCATGGCTGAGAGGAATTCCTTCAATCGGGCGGGGTCGGCATAGAGCGTTCCAAAGGAGGATTCACCGCCTAACTTGACTTCACTCTGCGGTTCGCCATTTCCAGGATACCCCTGACATAAAAAGGCTCATTCTTGTCGAGGAAGAGATCGGTGTCCGGCGCATTACGGTAGATGCCATCCTCTCTCTGCAGAAGGCCCAGGGCGACGAGTGCATCCAGGAAGTCCCGGGCGGAGCGTGCGTGCAAACCGAGACGAGCCTCGATCGCCGTGAGATCCTCCGGGTGCTTGGCCAGCTCGGTAAAGACTTCCATTTCTACGGCGCTTAAAAGGACCTTCGAGGCCCAAAAGCCCATACCGATCTGCATAATCTTATCAGGCGTTGTGCCGATTCTTTTTCCTTGGACTAAGCGGCTTCGCCGCATAACGAGGCCTTGATCTTGACGCACGCTCAGTCCAACACGGTTTCACCCATCGGCTGCGCGACGGGAAAAACCATATCTATTTTACGCAATTCGTTCATAACTACAGTTGCTTGCAGCCTGCCGTCGGCAACTTCTCTCTCACTTCGTGAAACGAGCAAACTCATCGGGCAAGACCTTGATCGCCACGTCGCAATCGAGCCCGGTGTCAGTGGCACGATAGACCTCGCCCATGCCGCCCTGGCCGAGCTTGGCGGTGATCCTGTTATGGGCGCCGATGATGTCGATCATGGGGGAAGTGTAACGGATTCGTCCGGGAGGGTGTTGGCCCTGACTTATCCCTTCGGCCAGTCAGCGATCCAGCCGATGTCCGCGACCCCAACGCCGGATCTGCCCTTGCGCTGGCCCACCGGGAGTGATGGGATGTAATGTATGTAAGGTCCAAAGATGTGGAGAGTGTCCAGTTTCGTGCTGGCGTTTCCGTCGGCGTCCGAGTACTGCAACAGGTGCGCTTCGTTCGTTGGATAGGAGCCCAAGTGTTCTACGGCGTAGTGTTCGATGGCGGTACGAAGACAATCAAGGCCTCGGGCTTACCATCTGCCGTCGCATCGTCAAAGATCACTCGGGCAAGATCTGCGCGGTGTCACAGGAAGGACGAGGCAGTACCTTCTATTTCACCTTGCCGAGAACCCTTGCAGAACCGATTGAGTGACCCTTAGGAACCGGCAACGACAGAGCGCATGATTCTGTCATGCGCCGAAAAAAAAGAGGTGTCTTCTTGCTGGAATACGCCTTATCATGTTGTACTTTGCCAACATGAGTTGATAATTTAAGGAGTCAACGATGGCAGAACCCGAAAAGACCCAAATGAGTCCCTATGTGCAGGAGATGGCACCAGGCAAATATGCTTGGTGTGCTTGCGGGAAATCGCAAGGACAGCCCTTCTGCGATGGATCGCATCGAGGAAGCGGTATCACACCGATCCTCACTGAAATCGAAGAGAAAAAAACCGTGGCCTGGTGTGGTTGTAAGCAGAGTAAGAACAAGCCCTTCTGCGATGGTTCGCACAGCCGACTCTGAGCGTGTGTGACGACGGTGCCAGACGAAAAAACGCTCGCTCTCCCTTCGACAAGCTCGGGGCAGGCGGGTCGACCGACGGAGTTTTCTGAGAGAGCGTAATCGACACTGCCCGTCTCATCCCGTGAGAGCCTCTCAAGTTGTGTTTGGTGTTGCCTTTGCAATTTGGCAGACCACTCTTCAATGTCCTACGCACTGAGGCACTCGCGGGCTTGATGGTTACGTCCCTGCCGCTGCAAAATGCGCAATAGGCTAGACAAGTGCCGAGTGGGAGCCATAGTCACTCTTCTGTAGTCGCGATGCGCAACAAAATCATCACCTGACAGGCAATCACTTTCATCCGTGATTGCTTTATGTCAATTCTACAGAAGGACTTACGCGAGATTATTGCTTGCACAGCGAGCGTACGGTAGTGAATAATGTCCCAATCGCATCACAAGCTCTGGTAGAATGAGGGCCTGTGCCGATCGGACACAGGCTCTTTACCGGTTTTGTTCATAAAAGATCCAAGGAGAATTCATGACAAGAATGATGAATCGCGAAAAGGGATTCACTCTGATTGAACTACTCGTTGTGATTGCGATTATTGCCGTACTTATGGGCATTCTCATGCCCTCTCTTCGCAAAGCCCGGGAGCAGGCCCAACGCACGGCATGTGCAGCAAATTTAAAGGCATGCGCTCAGGCTGGGGTAATGTTCGCAGATGACAACAACGGCCTGTTTCCCGATGCCCATATGACAGGACAACCTGCCTCGTCCACGAGCACATACGGCAGTTACGCTGTTTATGTCGCGGCTGTCGGCTTTATTGGTCACGGCCGACTTGTTTCGAAGGTACGATCACGGATCCCAGGATTTTCTACTGTCCTGGCAATCGTACAGAGTCCCTTCACTACGGTGAGCCTGATCCGGACGGAAGACCGGGCGGAGGCTGGCCCGAGGGTAAGGTCCCTGATGATCTGGGCCCCCATCAGAGGTGGATCCAACCCAGACCACCTCTCATTCCAGGTCCCCGTGGGATG
>JADFMM010000117.1 GCA_022563885.1 Planctomycetota bacterium
AGTCTTTCCACTGCCAATGCTCTGGTTTTCAGGAGAGCCGCCCTGTCATATGGCAATTTCGTGAACTTTACTAAATCGTCTCGCGTTTTTATGGACTTCGGTAAACGCAAGTGCCAATACACCAGGCTCTTGATCAGGTCTGATAGAACGGTAATCGCACCACCTCGGAGCGCCGGCAGAGCACTGATTGCCTTTCCCTGATGAGCGATTCTGTTCCTTGTGATCCTCATACTCTCAAACAAGTCCATGTACATTGTCTCTGATCCACGAGGTACTATGAACCGGAGCCTCTTCATCATCGCTTCATGGGTTTCACCTGGGCCAAAGCACATCAATCTTTCAAGCGCCATCCATGCCTTCAAATACTCTGCACTGCTGTCTATTTCCATCATTGATTCTCCGTATAGCTCGATGGCGTGCCAAATCATTTCCGGATCAAAGTGCGCCTTAATTCTACGCAAGACAACATCGGTCAGATCGTCCAATTCATTTGCCACGCTGCGGCTTATGCTCTTGCCAGACGGCCTTATTGAAGACGCATTGCCATCATAGTAGATTGACCCTTCTATGAGGTTTCCATTGCAGTCATGCACCGTCGTGTATGGGCTCGGAAGAATCGATCCCTGCGGCTGAAGTGGGTTAACATCCCAAGTCCGCCCCTTTCCGTAGCCGATCACCAGGTTAAGCAGAGATATATATCTCTTGGTCATCATTTCCGCCTGTTCTCTTGCCTGGTAGGGGCCCACGGCCGACACTCTACTGGCCAAGTAGAGGCTTCCCTCCCTGTAGAGCGGCAGCCAATCCTTGTCTTTTATTGCATCACGTATGCAATGCCTTCCTCTGATGGCACCTATTAGCCGCCTGCCCAATGTGAAACTTTTGTACGTTCCATTTACATTGACTATTGTTCCTGTTCTTAGCAGTACGCCATTCCACCTTCTTGGGCGTAGACGAAGAATGCCACTCACAAAAAATGATGACACCACTTCGTAGTATTTAGTTTTATCTGAATTGATGCGCCTGACCTCATCCCCAACCATCTTGCTGAATTTCTGTACACTTATAGCGTCCTCTTGCATCATCCGGTTGACGGCGTTTTTCAGGCACCTCCTTTCGAGGGACTCGCACATCTCGGCAATCGGCACCATTGACTCAATGATCACCATGGACAATGGATAATCTTTCCCAGAATAAGAAACGCTGCCATCATCATTAATTGCACTGCATTCCTTTAGTCTCTTGAGTGCATTCAGGACCCTATCCTCGTATTTGTCTCTTATTGCCATTCTAGGGATTCCCATTAACCTATTCGCCTAACGCGCGAATTAATGGTGTCCGGTACATTTTCCGGGACTAAGGGGAAGCCTCGGTCGCCCCTGATGTGGGTTCTTCCTTCGGGTCAATGAAGACGATAGCTCCGTTCTTCCAGACCGGCATCTTCAAGTTCTTCTCTGCCGCTTGGCGCCGAGCAATCCTGGCCGCTCGTTCCATTGCTCTCAATGCTAAAGCCGTTTCCTGGTCTTCCTTCATCCTGAGTGCTCCATGACAATGGGGTGCTCACCACTGTTGTCAAACACAACCCATTTGTCCGCAAGGGGACTGTAATGGTGTTGAAAATTCTCCCAGCTTCTGGTGAACCTTCTCCGTACGGTTTCCTCTGGTACATTGTGCCCGCCTGCTCTGACTCTCATTCGCACCCGCTCGATTGCTAGATCGACAGATGGCAGTCTTAGATAGAAGAGTACGATGCGATATCCTTCTTCTCTCCAACTGGGAATCCTTCTCGTATAGCTGAGTCCGCTCAGTGTTGTTTCGAAAGCAAACGATTCGCCATTGGCCACAAACTTTTCGATTCGTCTCAGCAGCATCTTTCCTGCTTCAATGGCGGCTGCCTCTGGTTGAAGTGGAGAAATCCCCTCTGCTATCAGGTCGGCGTTAACGAAATTCAGGCAATCCGCCTCTTTCGGTAGATATGTTCGCGCGAAGGTTGTTTTACCCGCGCCATTTGGTCCAGCGACAATATAGCATTTCTTCATTTTGCTCTTTGATGGCAAAATTGACTGAAGTTACCCCCGTCTTGCTCCGGGTCGGTCGTGGCGATAAGTCTGCGCCTGGCAAGGACGTTGCTGCGACTCTGCGGGGAGGGTAATAGCCCCGTGTTTAAACTCATGATAGGTTAACGCTTATGTCTAAGGATTTCAAGGAGCGGACGATCGCCAGCGTGTGCGTGTGATGGAGAAGAGAATCCGGGCATCATCCGCTGACGGCCTACAGCCGATACGACTGAAACAACCGATACCACTCCGTATCCGCAATCGCCCGCATCCGACGCTTCCCTTCAATAGGCCACCAAAGATAATCATGGTAGAGGAAGGACCCAAAGATAAAGAAGTACACAATCGGCGTATGGAACATCAGAAACTGCAGGGCCTTCAACGGCCCGAACCAGAACTGCTTGCCCACGCGGGAGACGGCATTGTCCGTCTGTCGGAAGTGGAAGTTGACCTCGGAAATATCCTCTCCGACGACCTCGATCTCGGCGGGCCGACCCACGCCCAGACCCTGCTCATGGGCGATGCGAATGCACTCGATATCCATGGGGTCGAAGCCCATCATCTTGGCGGGGACGGCATGCCCGACCCTGTGATGCCCTCAAAAACGCCCGAGCCGAGCAGGCCGCCAATGGATCCGCCAATGACCGTCCAGACGTTAGAAACTACAAACTCTTTCGTGTCGCTCCCCTTTCTCTCACGACGCGGCGCTCAGGGCGGCGCGGGCTTCAGCGGGGAGGTCAACGGTTACAAAATAGGACGCGGGATACAGGTAGTCCTCACCGGATTCATCAATGATGCGAAGGTACCCCTCTCGTTTTGCTTTGGCATTCGGTAGAACCGGATAGACCTTGCCCTTTTCGACATCATCGCAATCTCTATTCTTGATGCACAAAACGAACTCTTTTCTTATACGCGCTTTAGCCATTGCTGTTAATCCACGAATGTCTTGATCTTCATCTTTCCCCTGCCGCTGCCGTGGGCCCCTTACCAATGGAGTTCCGCCGACCGGACGCGGCCGTTCTGCGGCCGAACCTCAGCAACTCCCTTCAATCCCGCATCGGTCGGTGGCCCTTGGGGTCGATATCGCTGGACGCTGTCCCCGTCGGCCGCTGACATTCTCCATGGCCGACGCCGGAGTTTTCTGAAAGGGCTAAGGAACCGCGTATGAATAAATGACTCATTTATTCATACGCGGCTCCTTAGTGCGCAAGGGGAGCATCGCCATGCCCTCCCAGTCTTTCCATTGTGTTCGATCTTACTCCGTTCAGTTTTGAGGGGCAAGCGAGAAAGGCCGGCAGGTAGGGCAGTCGCATGTAAACTTGGGCAGATGTCAATGCCTCTTATTCTTAGCCCCTCACTGGGATCTCACCGGGATAGTAATCAGTAATCAGTGATAAAGTAATCAGTTACCGGCCCATACCGAACACTGACTACTGCCCGTCCTCCGCAGTAGCGTGCTACGGAGGGCGGGTTTACTGATTACTGATTACTGATTACTGATTTCCGTTTCCCACAGGATCCGTCGACAGGTGCAGTGGTTGCCCAGGTGGCAGACTGCGAGATTTCGGGCAAGAAACTGAGAACGGAACTCAGTGCGCTCTAGGCGGCCATAGCCCAAGGTGATATGGGGTGAGAAGGCGTCAAAACTGGAACTCTCCCGGTAGGCCCTGATCCAGTCCAGGGTGCTGGGGGCAATGGCATCATCCCCGTGAAGCATGGACTCCGTCACCTCTTGAGATAGCAGCGGTTCCAGATCTTTCATGACGCGTTCGTGGAGTGTTTGCAGTGTGGGGGTGGCTTTTAGTTGGAGGCTGGAGATGAACTGGCCTTGACTGTTTTCCCACGTGCCGATGCCCTCGCAACGGAACGCTTCGATAGAAGTCTCCTTGAGGATCAACTGGAGGCGGGTGGCGATCTCGGGCAATGCCTCCTGTGTCATACCTCCCATGGCCAATGAGACGTGAGGCAGACAGGCGTTCTCGGCGAGCACAATCTCAGAAGCACATTCTTGCACGAGTTTCCCGTTGATGGCAATGCATTCGTGAGCGATCTCGGGCTCGGGCAGTAAGACGATGTCAATGGCCAGGTGTTCCATGCTATGTTTGGGCCCTCGTCTGCTCGAATTGCTCGAGGATGGCGGTCAGGAAGAGGAGGTAAGCGATGAATGTCACCAGCGTCGCTGTTTCCATCAGGCGGCCCCCTCGCCTTGCTGTCTGTCCTGCGCAAGAATCGTCTCATCCTCGACGCGCCAGGCGGGGTCCACGATACAGAGAAAGGTGCGCGAGTCTGTGCCGGTGTTGGTGATGGACTGCCTGGCGTTGGGGGGGATGTAGACGGTGTCACCTGGCCCCACGTCGGAACGAACTCCGTCGACCGACATGCGGCCCTGCCCCTCCAGGATGTAGTAGACCTCGCTGGTCGTGAGCTGGTGTAAGGCGGTCGTTTGGCCGGGGGCGACGGTGGCGTGGGCCAGGCTATAGCGCAGCGCCAAGTCTGCCCTGTCGGGGTGCAGTATTTCGCGCAGACGGCAGCCGTCACCGGCAGTGAACTCCGGGCAACTCTCAAGACGGACAGTAGGCACGACTATTCTCCCAAGAGTATGGATCCGGACCCAAAAAATGTCCCGGCGACACAGGCGGTCATGAGGCAGGCCAGGGTGGCCGCGGCCAGGGCTCGGACGGCGACCCGGCCCATGTCGCGAGTGCGTTCGGGCGCCAGGGCACAGACGCCCCCGACGAAGATGGCCATCGAGGCCAGATGGGCGAAGCCGCAGAGGGCGTAGGTGGTGATGACGGCGCTGCGGGGATGCACGATGCGGCCCTCTGCCAAGGCAGCGGCCAGGTCTTGGTAGGCGACGACTTCCGTGACGATGAGCCGGCCGCCGATGATCTGAGACACCAACCGGGCATCCTCCAGGGGGACACCCAGGGCGAGTGTCAGCGGATAGAAGAGGTAACCACAGAGGGCCTTTAGGGTCAGCGCTCCCTCTAACTTGGGGCTGATCAGGGAGCCAATCGATGATAGGGCAAGGTCCAGCAAGGCCACGAGCCCCAGCACGGCGATCAGCAACGCGGAAATGCCGACGATCATTTTGACGCCCCCTTGAGACCCCTGGATAATGGCCGCAAAGAGGTTGCTGTCCTTTTCGTAATAGGGTTGGACATGAACGCCCAATGTCTCACTACGTTCGGTCTCCGGCAAGAGGATCTTGGACATGACCAGGGCGGCGGGCGCGGACAACAGGGAAGCCGAAACCAAGTGGCCTGCGATCAGGGGAAACTGCTCCTGCAGCGTGAAGACGTAGAGGGCGAGGACGTTGGAGGCCACCGTCCCCATGCCGACCGCCAAGACCGTACAGAGTTCCGAATGGGTCATTCGGCTCAGATAGGGCTTGATGGTCAGGGCGGTCTCGACGCCCACAAAGATGTTGCTGGCCGCCACGAGTGACTCGGCGCCTGATATTCGCAGGAGCTTGGAAAAGCAGAAAGCAAAGCCCGAGATGACCCGCTGCATGATGCCCAGGTAGTACAGCACGGCGATCAGCGCCGAGAAGAAGATGATGGTCGGAAAGGCCTGAAAGGCCAGGATAAAGCCCAGCGAATCATCGCCTCCCGGGGGCGTGGCGAGCGGGCCGAAGAGGAATCGAGAACCCGCCGTCGCCGAATCCAGCATCCGGATAACGGCCTCGTTCACCCAGAGGAAGATCTTTGCCCCCGCGGGCACCTTGAAGATGAACAGGGCGAGCGCCAACTGCAGCACGATGCCGGAGCAAACCAACCTCCAGTTCAATTCCCGCCGGTGGGACGAAAAGAGCCATGCCACACCGACGAGCACGAAGATGCCGCCAAAGCTGATCAGGTTGTAGATGTCCATTTCTTCTTAGGTATCGGCAAGAAACAAGTTGTCCAACTTATTTCTTGCCGATCCCTTAGGCCACTTGTGGAGGATAGAGTGGTAAGGAAACGTGTCGGGTCGAAGTCGGAATCTGGCTGGGGTCCTTAATTTGGGCTAACTTTGGATAAAACCGGTTGAAAATGCGTTTCAGTTGGTTACACTACTCGGAATTTGCATGGCACCAAGTGTCCATGGTTTATTAACAAAACTTGACAGGGGTAACGAACGTGAAGGTTCTACAGAGTGTGCTTGGATTCTTGGTGACGAATCTGCTGTTCGGTGCGGTGGCGCTGGCCCAGAGCCCGGGAGTTGAAGAAGCCCCGACCGGCTTGGATGCCGCGAAATGGTGGGGCATTGCGCCGCTGGCTTCTGTTACGGCCCTGATCTTTGCCGTGGTCTTCTATCGCAAGATGATGGCGGCACCCGAGGGCAATGAGAAGATGATCGAAATCGCACGCCATGTGCGCGAGGGCGCCTACGCCTACCTGTATCGCCAGTACGGGGTTGTCTCAGGGGTCTTTGTCGTGCTCTTCATCGTCTTTGTTTTTCTGGCCTAGGTGGGCATTCAGAATCCCTTTGTTTCCGTGGCCTTCCTGACGGGCGGTTTCTTTAGTGGTCTGTGTGGCTTCTTGGGCATGCGGACCGCCACCAACGCGTCTTCACGAACGGCCCAGGGCGCAATGGAGGGGCTCAACAGGGGTCTTCAGGTGGCATTCCGTTCGGGAGCGGTCATGGGCATGGTGGTCGTCGGGTTCGGCCTGCTCGACATCTCCCTCTGGTATTGGATTCTCGATAAACTTGTCTACACGACCGTGCACATGCAGGAGGGTCTGGAGAAGTTTGGGCTGGTCCTCGTGCATGCCGGTATGACGCCCCAGGAAAAATGGGTCGAGATCACCACCACCATGATCACCTTCGGCATGGGGGCCTCGACCCAGGCGCTCTTCGCCCGTGTGGGTGGCGGTATTTACACCAAGGCGGCAGATGTAGGTGCGGACCTGGTGGGCAAGGTGGAAGCGGGCATCCCCGAGGACGACCCCCGCAATCCGGCGACCATCGCCGACAATGTGGGTGACAACGTGGGTGACGTGGCCGGCATGGGCGCCGACCTCTATGAGAGCTACTGCGGTTCCATCCTGGCGACCGCGGCCCTGGGTGCGGCGCTACCCGCCGCCGCCTTGACGAAGATGGAAATCAGCCGGGCCAATGCGGTCTTGTCTCCCATGATTGTGGCCGCCGTGGGCATTGTCCTGTCGATCGGCGGTATATACATGGTCAAGTGCAGGGAGGGGGCCACCCAAAAGGATCTTCTCAAGGCCTTGTTGACCGGCACCTTGGGGAGTTCCGCCATGATTCTGGTGGCCATGGCCATCATGGCTCAGATCCAATTGATTACCTGGGGTATCTTCGGGTCGGTCGTCTCGGGTCTGATTGCCGGTGTCGTGATCGGACAAATCACCGAGTGGTTCACCTCCGACGAGTACGGGCCCACCAGGGGCATCGCCAAGCAGGCGGAGATGGGACCCGCGACGACCATCATCGATGGAATGGCCGTAGGCATGTATTCCACCGGTTGGTCGGTGCTGACGATTGTGGTGGGTATCCTCTGTGCGTTTGGATTCGCAGGGGGATTCGATAATCTCTCGATGGGACTCTACGGCATTGGTTTTGCCGCGGTGGGTATGTTGTCCACGCTGGGCATTACGCTGGCGACCGACGCCTATGGGCCCATCGCCGACAATGCCGGCGGCAACGCGCAGATGGCCGGACTGGGCGAGGAGGTTCGCGCCCGGACCGACGCCCTCGATTCCTTGGGGAACACCACCGCCGCGACCGGCAAGGGTTTTGCGATTGGCTCCGCGGCCCTGACCGCGATGGCGCTATTGGCCGCTTACATCGAAGAGGTGCGGATTTGGGTCAAGAAGTTGGCGACGGCCAGTGAAGATGGTCTCTATCATGTCGGCGACACCGTCTTCGCGGTCAAGGACGCCGTAGGTGATCAGATCAATGTGGCCACGGCCTCGGTGATGGACTTTGTCATCGCCTACAACATGACCATCATGAATCCCAAGCTCATCTGCGGCCTCTTCCTGGGGGCTATGATGGCCTTCGTCTTCTGTGGGATGACCATGAAGGCGGTGGGACGAGCCGCCGGAGCGATGGTGAATGAGGTTCGCCGCCAATTCAGGGAGATCCCCGGCATCCTCGATGGGACCGGGACCCCGGACTATGCCCGTTGCGTAGCGATCTCAACCGCCGGGGCACAGAAAGAGATGGTCGTGCCCTCGCTCATGGCGATCATCGTGCCCGTGCTGACGGGTCTGGTGCTAGGTGTGGCCGGTGTGATGGGCCTTCTGACCGGTGGTCTGGCCGCCGGATTCGTCTTGGCCATCACGCTCAACAATGCCGGAGGTGCCTGGGACAACGCCAAGAAGTATATCGAGAGAGGCGCCCATGGCGGCAAGGGCTCCGAGGCCCATACGGCCAGTGTGATCGGGGACACGGTGGGAGATCCCTTTAAGGACACCTCCGGACCCAGTCTCAACATCCTGATCAAGCTCATGACCATGGTCAGTGTGGTCTTCTCCGGCGTCATTGTTAAGTATTCGCCGGCGATCACTGAGATGCTGGGTATGGGTAGTAACTAGAGCCACGCTCTCTGACGTGTTGACGCCTAACGGCTATCGAGGTACTCTATCGGGGCAGTCCGGGGACTGCCCCGTTTTTCTTTGGAGTGGTAGGGCTCGCGGTTCAGAGTTGATCTGGCAGGGCAGTCACGGGGTTTTCAAGCATTCAGCGAATCGTGAACTCTAAATGGAAGCGTGTGAGTGAGGATTCAAGTTTGGATAAGAAAGCGTTAGAGGAGGCGAGGGCATTCTCGCTGGCCGCGGCCCACTTGGCCGTGGAACGTCATTGCAGTGATGTCATTATCATCGATCTGAAGGGGCACTCCCCCTTGACCGACTTCTTCGTCGTCGCGACCGGCACGAGTGACCGGCAGATGCGTAGCGTGTGTGATGAGATCTCGGCGAAGGGCAGAGAGATGGACTTTAATCGCTTCGGCCGCGCGGGCTACGAGCAGGCACGCTGGATCCTGTTGGACTTCGTGTCTGTGATTGTTCACATTTTTGATGATGAGTCCCGTGAATTCTACGATTTGGAGACTCTTTGGGCCGACGTTGAGGTGACCGCCTTGGAGGAGAAGGACGATCAAGGGGCCGCTTGAAGCCGCACAGGGATGAGGACGATTGTCGAAATACTCGAACAGCAGATCGCTGCGGCCATGAGCGCGGTCACCGGGGAGGAACACTGTCCCGCCATCGTCAAGCCGACGGCGGATCCCAAATTCGGGGACTATCAGGCCAATGGCGCCATGGGATTGGCCAAGCGTCTCAAGATCAACCCCCGTCGCGTGGCGGAGCAGGTAGTCGCGAAGCTCGATCTGCGAGACATCTGTGAGTCTCCCGATATTGCAGGTCCCGGCTTCATAAACCTCCGCCTGAGCCCCGGCTTTCTGAGTGACCGACTCTTGGAGACGAGGGCAGACCCGATTCGCCTAGGCATTGAGGCAGTCAGCACGCCTCAGACCATCGTGGTCGATTTTTCCAGCCCCAATGTGGCCAAGCAGATGCATGTGGGGCATCTGCGGAGCACGATTATTGGGGACTGTATCTGCCGCATGCTCGAGTTTGAGGGGCATCGGGTCATCAGACAGAACCACATCGGCGACTGGGGCACGCAGTTCGGCATGTTGATCGCCTATCTCCGCGAGGAGAATCCGGGTCTGGATGAGGCAGGCCGGGTCGAGATTCAAGATCTGGAGCAGTTTTACCGTAGCGCCAAGACCCGCTTCGATGAAGACCCGACCTTTGCGGAGACAGCCCGCCAAGCCGTCGTGAGTCTGCAGGGCGGCGATTCCCTTTCGCTGGCGATATGGAAAAAGATCGTGGACGAGTCACGGCGCCACTATCAACCCATTTACGATGCGCTCTCGGTCCAGTTGACCCCGGCGGATGAGCGCGGAGAGAGCTTTTACAATGAGCTGCTGGCACCGGTGGTGGCCGACCTGCTGGACCAGGGGCTGGCCCGTCCATCCGACGGGGCGATCTGTGTCTTTCCGGAGGGTTTCGTCAACAAGGAAGGGGACCCTCTGCCCTTCATCATCCAGAAGTCAGATGGTGGATTCCTTTACGCGACGACGGACCTGGCCGCCAATCGCTACCGCAGGGAGACCTTAAGGGCCGATGCCATCGTCTATGTCACGGATGCGCGGCAGAAGCTGCACTTCGAGATGCTGTTTCATACCGTCAGGGCGGCGCGATGGACGGACCGGGAGGTGGATCTGGCCCACGTGACCTTCGGGACCGTCTTGGGGGCCGATGGCACGCCGCTCAAGACCCGGTCGGGTGACAGCATCAAGCTGAAGGATCTGCTGGATGAGGCTGTGGTGCGCGCCGGGGAGGTCGTTGAGCGGAAGAATCCGGACCTCCCCGCGGAGCAGAAGGCAGCGATTGCGCGGGCCGTGGGGATTGGGGCGGTCAAGTATGCCGACTATTCAAACAACCGCACCAGCGACTACGTGTTCGACTTCGACAAGATGCTGGCTATGGAGGGGAACACCGCGCCCTACATGCAGTATGCCTACGCCCGCGTGCAGTCCATTGGCCGCAAGGCGGCAGATGAGGGCATCGACGTGGACGGCGATCTGGCCGGTCTGAGTCGGGTCCATTTGGCCGAGCCCGAGGAACTTGACTTGGCCAAACACCTGGTGCGCTACGGTGACACCATCAAGGCGGCGCTGGTCGACTACCACCCCAACTACCTGACCACCTATCTCCACGAGCTAGCGCAGAAGTTCAGTCGTTTCTATGCGAGCTGCCCGGTTCTGGCCGCGGATATCGACCAGCGACCCTCGCGTCTGCTCCTCTGCGATCTGACGGCGCGGACGATCAAGCACGGTTTGACTCATCTGCTGGGTATCGAGGTGGTGGAGCAGATGTGACGGTGAACGGGTCGCGGGTCACCGTTGAGGGATGAGGGTGGGTCGAAGGGATCAGGCTGTGTCAGAAAACTCGATCTGGCTTCGAGCGGCTTGTTTTCTTAGCCGTTCGACGCTGCTACCGCAGCAAGGGCTGCACGAAGGCAACAGAGTTGTCCGCCTGCCTGCATCCGGCTGTATTGACGATAGAACCAACATCGCCTGCTTCGCCGTCTTTGCCAGGCGAAAAAACGCTCGCTCTCGGGCCGACGACGGAGTTTTCCGATAAAGCCTAGCCTAGAAAGGTGGCGATATGAAGGTGTTCCAAGAGGAGTTTTCGCTACGGACATCCAAACGAAACGAGATGATCAACATCGATCGTTCCGTACGAGACATCGTTGAGCGGTCGCCCATACTGGACGGAGATCTTGTGGTGTTCTGCCCTCATACCACGGCGGCCATCACGATCAACGAGAACGGCGATCCGGATTCGGTTCACGACATCCTGATGACCTTCGAAGAAATCTTTCCCAAGGACCGTCCGGGCTATCGACACATGGAGGGCAACTCCGATTCCCACTGCAAGAGTTCTCTGGTAGGGGCGACCGAGCAGGTGCTGATCAAGGAGGGACAGTTGGTCCTGGGCACCTGGCAGAGCCTCTATTTCTGCGAGTTTGACGGGCCCCGGACGCGGCGGGTTATTGTGCAAGTACGAGGGGTCTAGTTTTATTCAAGCCCTCAGTGCGACGAAGGATCCGCTGAACTCACCCGCCTGGATACCTTCGTACTCCAAGTGCGACTTCAAAATGATCTTCGCCTTGTCCCACCGGTCCAGCATGCTGAGGAAATGAGACCATGCCGCTTCGTCCCTTAGGTGACAGACTGCCGTAAAACGACCCTTGATGGGGCTGCGGTAGACGACTTTGTTCTTGTGAATGACCAAGCGGATGTCCCCCGGTACTTCGAGGAGGCGCAGGTGGAGCAGGATCCAGCAGGCCAGTGTGGCCGCGGCACTCATACTGCCGCCGAAGGCGGTCTCTCGGTGGTTGATGTTGGGCTCCAGGGGGATGGACAGTACGACCTTCTGTCTTTTTGCCGTTGTCACTTCGATGCCCATTGCCCTTGACAGAGGGATGTTTTCGTAGAGGTACGCCTGCACTTCATCGGTTGTCATATGGATAGGTCTTCTTGTCTTGTACTGGTCCCATGGAGATCGCCAATCGGTGCTTTACGAAAACAGGGCATCCATGATACCTGCTTTCCTCCAATGGGTCCATTAGTAGGTAATCAGTGATCGGTGCCCGGCGGAGGCTACAAACTGATCGGCTGACTACCGACTACCGACTCCTGACCACTGATTACTTCTTCTGGGAGGTCTCCACTCTACACCCGGCCATAGAGTGCGGACGTGGCATGGTCGGGATTCGAGAGACGTTCCAGCAGCGCCCACATCTGGTCGCCGTAGGAGAAGTGCCACCATTCATTGGGGAGTCGATGAAATCCGGCATGCGTCATGATGTCGTAGAGGAGTGTTCGGTTGGCGTGATAGTGTCTCTCCCTCTCGCTCGTGCCTGCCGCAAAGAAGTTGGGAGCGGAACGCTCGCTCAACTCATCGATCTCCGTGCCCATATCGAGGAGACGTTTGTGAGCGTCGACGAGGGTCAGGTCGAGCGCGGCGCCGGTGGAGTGAGGTGGGGGAGAGGCGGCATCCGGGGAGGCGGGGGCCCAGAATGTCTCGACCCCGGAACGAGTCCCCTTTTGCACGTGCCGATCCAACGAGCCAAAAGGTTGCCCGGATTGCTCGCGGGCGATTCTCTCGCATTCATGGTCGATCATGAACCGCTGTACAGAGAGAGGTCGGTAGGCATCGAATAGGTGGAGCCGAAATCCGGAGTGTTGTTTGCTCAGCCGGGCCTGGGCTGCCTGTAGGCGTTGCGCGGCGGAAAGGCGCCGACACCAAGGGCTCGTTCGTCATAGGGGGCGCCTGCGGCAACATAGGGGTGGGGTGAGGTGAATGATACGTCGGGAGAAATCCCAACCAGGGGCTCTCCGCGGTCGCGGATGGGGAGAATCGCCCGGCACTGCCTGCAGGTTTCGAGACCACGCCCTTCCAGGAAGGCCCCGACGTCCGAGATGGGCGACGCCGCAAAGGAATGCTGAAGGCCGGCCAGGCTTGCCCTACATCCCCTGGTCATCCGATGGGTCTTGCTGGGGAAAGAGGGCACTGGTCTTACCCGTCACGTAGTAGGCCAGCAAGCCCACCCACTCCTTGGCGCCGTGCTGAAGATTCCGCAGGTGTCCGAAGAGATCGAATTGCACCCTCATAAGCTCGCCCGGCTGGGTCCAGTGGTCCACCGGATAGGGCAACACGGACCAGTCCTGCTTGCGAAAGACGCCCACCGATCTGGGCATGTGCCAGGCCGTTGTGATAAGGATCCAGGTTTCACCCGCTTTAGGCTCGACCAATGCCTTGCTGTAAAGAGCGTTTTCGTAGGTGTTGCGGGACTCGCTTTCGAGAATCAGCCGTGACGGGTCCAGACCGAGGTCGTGGAAGAGCCTCTTGGCGACCGTGGCGCCGCTGCTGGATTGATCGAAGATGTTCCCACTGCCACCGGTGAAGACCAGCTTCGCCTGGGGATAGCGTCTGGCCAATATCAGCAGGTAGATCAGACGCTCGGCACTCTCGCCGACTTCTACCTGTTCCCAGAGGCTGGAGCGCTTGGCGTCTTCGCCGCCCCCGAGGCAGAGGATGCCGTCCACCGATTCCGGCAAGGGTGGGTTGGTCTGGAAACGCGATTCCAAGGGATAGAAGAGCCATTCATCTACGGGGAACAGCGCCGCCATGAAAAGAGCGACAGAGAGTGACATCAGGAGCCATCGAGCAGCCCGTGGCCTCTTCCGTTTTCTCAGGACCAGGGCCGTAAGCAAGAGGATCAGCAGGAGGCTATCCGGTCGCAGGAGCATCCAGACGAGCTTCGAGGTCCAAAAGAAGAGTGTATTCATTTTTTTTCGACTCCTGGAAAGTCCCTCATGTGTTCGTGTGGGCGCTGTGCGAAGCCTTCGTCACTTCGCTACATCAGGCGTTTCTACCGGACGGAAGAAGAGCACCTTGAACAATACCGAAGAGGCCCAGATTATGACGCCACCGGCCCAAAACAGCCCCGCATAGGCCAAATGGCTCTCGTAGCTGTTGGGTAGAAACTCCGCCGACACCCGGCAGGCCAACGCGATCATGAAGAACACCAGGGCTGCGGTGAGGGGCCGATGCCTCTGAGTCAACAGGTGTTCGTACCCCCCGTGGTTGAAGATGATCCAGGTGGCGACGCAAAAGGTGGTGATGCCGAATCCGCCGGCAAAGCAGAGATGCAGGAAGGGCAGGCGATACACACCCGGGGCGATCAAGGCCCCCCAGAAGCCCAGGACCAGCAGGATCATGGCCCACCTGATCCACCCTGCGGCCAATCTGCCGCCGGTGGGCTTGCGCTGAGAGCGAAGCTGACCGAAGACCTCGATCGAAACGGCCACCGCCCGCAGGAGGAGGCCTAGGCGGTCATGCAGGAATGACTCGACAGGAAAGCTGCAGAGCAGGGCGACGCCGCAGACGAAGTGGAGGGGCAGCGGCAGTGCTTTGGGCATATGCGTGTTCGTGAGAGACAAGCTCTGGCCCGGAAACGGGGGCCCGCCAAAAACCCCGCGAATCAAGAACCCGCCCACGCCCACGATTAGAAAACTAAGGAAGCCCTGGAAGATCAGATTCTGACTCAACTCGGTCAATTCAACCGGTCGCCAGCGCACCCCAAGGTAGAGCAGCAGGTGCAAGCAGTTGCCCAGAAGCAGTGACACAAACGCAAAGGGGATCAGGATGAAGGAGTCGGGCAGGCTTCCTTTTCGTCGGGCGACTCGCAGGGAGAGCATTCCCACCAAGACAACGATCATCGAGAGGTGGCAGAGATGGGCGTAGAAGTAATGACCCAGCGCCAGCATCAGTATGACCGCGCACTGCAGCCCCAGGAGCGTCAGGAGTTCGCTCCAGGAAAAGGGTCGTGACTGGGTGACATGCGGAATGGCCGTGCCCAAGAATCCGACTACGAAGCAGGTCATGAAACCGTAGATCTGTATCCAGACATGGAACTTGGTCGAAACATCGGCGAAGGCGATGCCGTAGGTCTTGAGAGGCCAGAAGGCGGTTCCGATCAGGCAGCAGAGGGCTCCGAGGAAAAAGAAGATCCGGAAGGGTTCGACCCTGAGTTGATCGAGGGAGATGAAACGTCTGTCTTGCATATTTTTCAGAAAGAGCCTAGAGTTTTGCTCCGCAGAACTTGCAGTAGAGGGCATCCAATTCATGGCCTTCGGCGCTGCACTGGGGACAGGACTCCGAAGTGACCTTCTGTTGGTGCAGGGCGGTCAGCTCGGCCGTGATCAGGCCGGTGGGTACCGCGATGATGCTGTAGCCGAGGAGCATGACCACGGCGGCCAAGGCCTGTCCGAGACTCGTTTGCGGAGAGATGTCACCATAGCCCACCGTGGTCATGGTCACAATGGCCCAGTAGACGGCCCGCGGAATGCTGGTGAATCCGTTTTCCTCTCCTTCAATGACATACATCATAGAGCCGACGATGATGACCAGGGTGAGCACGCCAAAGATAAAGACCTCAATCTTGCGACGACTGGCATAGAGCGCCTCCATGAGACGGTTGCCCTCTCCCAGGTACTTGGCCAGCTTGAGCACTCGAAAGACGCGCAAGACCCGTAACACGCGGATGACGCCCAGATAACGGCTGCCCGGCACCATGAGGCTCAGGTAGGTGGGGAGGATGGACAGGAGATCCACCACACCAAAAAAGCTGGTCATATAGCGGACGGGTCTGCCGATGCAGTAGAGACGCAGCGTGTATTCGACGGTGAAGAGAATCGTGATCGACCACTCCAGCAGACGCAACAGCATGCCGTACTCGTTGCGAATGCGACTTACGCTGTCCAGCATGACGACGACGACACTGACGACGATGGCCAGCATCAGCACCAGATCGAAGAGTTTTCCCGCGGGCGTCTCGGCTTCGAAGATGATCTCATGGAGCCGGCGCTGTAGGTCCGTCCGTGAGGGTGGAGGCTTCTCAGTGCTATTCGTTCTAGGCACGGTCTGTCAGTTCCTCATACATCTTGTAGTGCGTCTCTTGCATGCCGAGACGTTCATAGGTCTGCTGGGCGGCCCGATTTTCCTTTTCGACGTATAGCCGAAAGCCGCACACCTGTTTATCAGCCCTCGCCATCTGCTTCACCCTGCGATACATGTCACGATAAATGCCTTGGCGTCGGTAGGCGGACTTCACATAGACACTCTGTATCCACCAGAATGAGCCATTGCGCCAATCGCTCCATTCCTTGGTGACCAACAGAGAACCCACGATCGCGCCCTTTCTTTCGGCAACCAAATAGAATCCCTTGCTTGGATCCTCGATCAAGGCCCTCACACCTCCGGAGATGGTCTCCGGACAAAGTGACTTGCCCTCGGTTTCCAGCGCCATGGCGATGTTGAAGGCCTGGATAGCTTCACTGTCCTCTAGGGTTGCTGCCCGAGTCATGTCATGGATCATTCGCAGAAGGCTCCGTGCGGTGGATCATCAAAGCGCGACCGGCCAGATAGACCGCGAGCATGAAAAACCCGACCGAGAAATACTGTCCCGGTGTCAATCGCCAGTAGCGTTTCTCGAAGTCACGCGGCAAATCGAACAAGACCAGCAGAATGTCGAAGGATAGTGAGTTGGGTCTTGTGGAACGGCTCATCGACTCGCCATCGAAACTCGACCCTCTGATTCAGGAGAACGATATGCTGGTCAAGCAAGTAATCGATGTGCTGATCGATGTCTTCGCGGAAAGACGGGGCGTAGATGACGCGGTAGGTCATTTCGGCAGATTAAGCCCGTATTTCTTGGCGGTTTCTTCCATCGCTTGGCGGGCGGGGATACCCTGTCCGGCTTCGATCTCAGCCATGCCGCGTTTGATTCTCGCGGCAGTTTCAGCTTGCCATTCGGGATCGTTTTCACAGGGCAGACGCTCATGTGTGGCTTCCGCCGCCTTCTGGGAGAGCCATTGTGTCAGTGCCGCCTCTTGTGCTTCGTCCATGCCTTCGGGTATGGGGATGCCTTCATGTTTCTTCATGTTCTTCCATGAGAAGGCTACTCAAGCATAATATTTACCGTTGCTGACTATTTTTTCAAAGCCTTGTCTGTCTTGCTTCCATTCGCACTCTGTGTGTGGGCCTGGCTGGGGCCCGGTGCCTGTTAAGGTACGTCTTGGGAAGCTGCAAACTTCATGACGATCTCTTCAGTCGCCTCCGCCAGGAGGCAGGATCTTAACCTGAACCGCAGTCTTCCAGACCAAGACGTCAAAAGCTTTGTAAATGGTGTCCGCAAGGGTCAATCCCTAAGTACGCTGTATGTTATGACAATCCCGGCGATAGGAACCAGGGATGTCGTGAGTCTTCAATTCCACCCCCCCATCTGGCTTCGGTTGGGGGGTGTTTGAAATGATCAAATAGTCTCGCCGTAGGCGTTTCCATATTCAGTTCTAAAACCTTGGACTTCATGATAATTTCCTTTCTGATGGCAGGGCACTGAGACTAGGCGGCCGGTTTCGCGTTGTGCAAAGGCTGATAGACTTCACCTGTCGACCAGAGGTGATGCAGTAAGATGCCCAGTTTGCGAGCCACCGCGACCACCGCCTTGCGTTTAGCCGCACGGCCGCCACGGGCTATCAAACGTTCGCCGTAGCGACGCAAGTCACTGTCCTGAGCAAAGGGGCCCAGGATATACTGGGCACAACTGACCAGTAGACGCCGTAAATAAACATCTCCCTCCTTGCTGATGCGTAGCTGCTTATCACTACTGCCCGACTGGTCCTTACGAGGCGTCAACCCCAAATGGGGACCGACGGCACGACTCTTGTCGAATCGATCGGGAGACTCTAGCGTCAGAATAAAGGCCAAGGCCGTAATCAAGCCAACACCCTGGATCTGACGCAGGCAGACGGTTTCCGGGTAAGCGGTTTCGGCCACCTCTTCAAGCTGCTTATCGTAGGCTCGGATCTGTCCAGTCAGCGAGCCGATTTGCTCAAGCAATGGTATCAAGGCCGTACGCAGGTCATCCGGTAGTTCCTTCTGGACCCTCTTGTGGAAAGCCGGGG
>JADFMM010000118.1 GCA_022563885.1 Planctomycetota bacterium
ACAAAGACCAAAGCAACCCCACAACGCTTTAATGTGGCAAGGGAATTGGCCAGTCCACCGGCCATTTCGCCTGATTAAGTCCGTTTCGCAGCTCAAAAATCCCCGGTAAAGTTGCTACAGTCTCGAACTTTCACTATACAACCCCAGCATTTACCGTAGCTCCCGAACTCAGGGGCCAGCTAAAGGGTCGCCCCTCTTTGATAGGCCTCCGACGTCTCACCACTGGGACTTCCGGCTATTGTACCGTGGGCGATGAACCGCGGGGCAGCTGCCGATCTGCCAATGCTTGGGGGTCACGCAGGCCTCCGACAGGCACCTCGATGTCGTGGAACGACCCCCGCAGACCCCTGACGAAACGATAAAAAGGGAATTGACAACACCCCTGCCCACAGCTTAGAGTCAGGGCTCGTAAATTCAATCCTGCGAGGACAATCTATGAAAATCGGCTTTAACCTACTGCTCTGGACCACCCACGTCACCGACGAACACCTCCATTATCTCGACATCCTCAAGAAAGTCGGCTACGACGGGGTCGAAATTCCCCTCTTCGAAGGTGACGTGCCCCATTTTACCAAAATCGGCAAAACCATCGTCGATGCGGGCCTGGCCTGTACCGCTGTTACCGTCATCCCCGACACCGAGCACAGCCCCGTCAGCGCAGATGCTGCAGCCCGCGCCGGAGCTGTCGAGCATCTTAAATGGGCGATCGACTGCGCCGCCGCCGCCGGTGCCGAGATCCTCTGCGGACCCTACCATCAGCCCCTGGGCGTCTTCACCGGCAACGGGCCGACCGAGGATGAAAAAAACCACGCCGCCGAGGTCCATCGCCAGGCTGCCGAGTACGCGCAAAAGAACAACGTCCTCTTAGCCATCGAGTACCTCAATCGCTTCGAGTGTTACTTCCTGACCACCATGGCCGACGCCGCCGATTACGTCCGCCGCGTCAACCATCCCAACTTCTCCACTATGTTCGATACCTTCCACGCCAACATCGAAGAGAAGGACCCCGCCGCTGCCATCACGGACAATATCGATGTCATCAAACACATCCACATCAGCGAAAACGACCGCGGCATCCCCGGTACGGGAAACATCGACTGGAACGCCATCTTCGAGGCCATTAATGAGACAGACTATGACCGATGGCTGACCATCGAGGCCTTCGGCCGGGCGCTGCCCGACCTCGCAGCGGCCACCAAAGTCTGGCGCGATTTCTTCGCCGATCCAAAAGATGTGTATATCGACGGCTTCAAGTTCTTAAAATCCATGATGGGGTGAAAAGCGATATGCCGATCTCCTATCGTGCCGCGTGAAGAGCGAGTTGCTTTGAAGAAGAACGAATTGCTTTGAAACGGCATGAAGAAATAGGCGTGGTTTAAGGTCCCAGGTTCAAGGTTCACAGTTGAAGGAAAAACGGCTTGGTTCACAAGAGTGTGCATATGGGTAACAGTCCGTCTGATCTGTTTTCCTGCTCGTGCTCGGCGAAGCGGTACTCGTAATCGAGAACGCCGAGAAGCCAATTACGAGTGCGATTACGATTACGAGTACGTATGCGATTTCTAAGTCGAGTCGTGTAACCCAGAATTGAACCAGGCCGGAAAAACTGATTCAGGGCTTCGAACCCTGAACCAAAAACTCTAATTCGGTAGGTGGACTACGACTTCAGAAGCATCGTGAATCCTGATGAACTGTTACCTGAAATTGAACCATACCAAAAAAAATCATACGGGAGAACAAGTCATGAATAGCAGACACTTCCTTCCATTGGCGTTCGCCTTCGCCACTGCAGTGTTCTTTCAATCCCTCACCCATGGCGCTCACCACCTCGAGGACGAGGGCTTCAAACCCATCTTTGACGGTAAAAGCCTCAATGGCTGGGATGGCATGAAAGATCACTGGATGGTTCGGGACGGTGCCATCACCGGCCAAACCACAGTGGAACATCCCCTCAAGGGCAATACCTTTCTCATCTGGAAGGGCGGTGATCTCGACAACTTTGAACTCAAGCTCCAGTATCGCATCGTCGGAGGAAACAGCGGCATCCAATATCGCTCAGAACATCTCGGTCACTACGTCATCAAGGGTTACCAGGCGGATATCGATTCCTCGGACACTTGGTCCGGCACCAACTACCACGAAAAGGGACGGGCCGTCCTCGCCAAACGCGGTCAAAAGACGATTGTCGGAGACGGCAGAAATAATGTCCAAGTCATCGGCACCTTCGGCGATCCCGCTCAGCTCCAGAGCAAAATCCACAAAGAAGACTGGAACGATTACCACATCATTGCCAGGGGCAATCGCTTCATCCAAAAAATAAACGGTGTCACCATGTCGGACGTCACCGATAACGGCGCCAAAGACTATCGCGTCAGCGGTCTGCTCGCTCTTCAGTTGCACGCCGGCCCCCCCATGAAGGTCGAGTTCAAGAACATTCGCCTCAAACGGACCCCCATGACCGATATAAAGAAGGTCGTCTTCGTTGCCGGCAGGCGCAGCCATGGCTATGACGCACACGAACACAACGCCGGATGCCTGCTCCTGGCCGATGCCCTGAATAAAAACCTACCCCAGATTCACGCCCTTGTTTATAAGGACGGCGGCTGGCCCCAGGACCCCACCGCCTTTGACAATGCCGACGCCGTTGTCTTCTACTGCGACGGCGGCGATGGCCATTATGCCAATGGGCATCTGGAAGAATTCAGCAAAGTCATCAAACGCGGCGTCGGCCTGGCTTGCCTCCATTACGCCGTCGAAGTTCCCAGGGAGCCTTCCGGGAATCATTTCCTCGCATGGATCGGCGGCTATTTCGAGTCCCATTGGTCCGTCAATCCCCACTGGACGGCCAATTTCACGGACTTCCCCGACCATCCCATCACCCGCGGCGTCAAACCCTTCTCGATCAAGGACGAATGGTATTACCACATGCGCTTCCGGGATGACCTTCAGGGCGTCACCCCCATTCTGTCCGACCTGCCCGGCCCGGACACCCTCAAACGCAGAGACGGCGCCCACAGCGGTAATCCCCACGTCCGCGCCGCCGTCGCCCGCGGCGAAATCCAGCATTGCGCCTGGGCCTACGAAGGGCCAGACGGCCATCGCGGCTTCGGTTTCACGGGCGGCCACTTCCACAGAAACTGGAGCGACGACGACTTCCGTAAGATCGTTCTCAATGCCATCGCCTGGATCGCCAAGGTCGAGGTGCCCGCAGACGGCGTCCCCTCCGCAACACCCACTCAGGAACAAATGGAAGCCAATCAGGATTATCCCAAACCCAGCAACTAAAAAAAACATAAACAGAAAGCGTGATGGTAACGTCTCTGGTGCCGACGACCTTCGCGATCTACAAAATGCCCTGGCCTCGCTCGATATCGCCCAAGGCCTCCAAGGTGACCCTCTTCGCCTTTATAAGGGGCCTCAAAGAGCCCCCTCGTTTCCTTGATAACCTTAACATCTGTGATGTTATCCAGTTTGAAAACGACCCCAACTCGCATGAATGCCCTTGTTCCGCAGAACCGACCGGGGGTAATATCAAAAACTACAGAACATGCGTTAGACGGCGAAGACAAAACTCATCTGTAAATGGAGAATTTTCGAATGCGCGTCAAGATATTCAGTATGAATAACCCTATGGGCAGGAAAGGTCAAAATCAGCAGATTCTTGAAGACCAGATAAACCAGTGGCTATCCCAGAACAAAGGAGTCGAGATCGTCAGGGTTGAGCAAAGCGCCAGTGGTGGATCCTTTGGCGCCTCCCTTTGGATGATCTCGGTTTGGTACAACGAAAACGAAAGCCAGTGAACCGTCTAACGATCATCTTGACTATTCTGGCCCCGGCCCCATGCCTGGTGATCCCGTCCGTGGCGCAACCAGACGCCCCGTCCACCAGGCCCACGTACCATCGTCTTCGAGGTCTCGGGCACGATCAAGCTGAAATCGGATCTTAGCATCCGAACGCATGGCCTCACCATCTCCGGCCAAACCGTCCCTGGCGACGGCATCACGTTCAAGGATCACAAACTCGGCTTCAGCAATGCCTCCGACATCATCGTCCGTTACCTCCGCGTGCGCCTGGGCGACAAGAACAAACCTCGGCCCAGCGGCCCCGATGCGGTGTCGGTCAACAACTGCGACCATTTTATATTCGACCACGTCTCGGTCAGTTGGGGCATAGACGCCTGATGAACGACATCAAGGATCGCAAGGGGCATAAAAAAACGAGCCCCTCAACCATATGCTGCTGGGAGGCTCGCTGCAGTTTATGGTTCCAAGGGACGATAGGCTTTGTCGGAAAACTCCGTCGTCGGACCGAGAGCGAACAATTTTTTCTTTGGCTGTTTTAGGCTGCTGGCGCAGCCGCATTTTGGACAAAGGAAGCCGCTGTTTTCGCCTGGCAAAGACGGGGAAGCAGGCGATGTTTGTTCTATCGTCGATGCGGCCAGATGCGGCCAGATGCGGCCAGGCGGACAACCCTGTTGCCTTCGTGCAGCCCTTGCTGCGATAGCAGCGTCGAACAGCTAAGAAAAAGGGCCGCTCGAAGCCAGATCGAGTTTTCCGACACAGCCTAGGACGAACGAACTGATACTGCTATTTGATGTTACCCTAACATGGCCCCGCTGAACAACGTTTTGGACCTTGCTCGGATGGAAGCGGACACATGCACCGTCACGCCGCGACCCTGCAATGTGCGAGATGTGCTCCTCGCGGTTGAGGGGTCGTTGCGGCCCGAAGCATATGCCCGTGGCATCTCCTTACAGATCAAGTGTGAGGACACTCTTCCAGAGACGATCGGGACAGACAGTGAGGGACTGCGTCGGTGCTTGCTCAATCTGATCGGCACTGCGATCAAGTTGACGCACGAGGGGCTGGTCCGGGTTGTCGTGAGCGCCGAGCCGGACCGGGACCCGCGGCACCTCCGTTTGGACGTAGAGAACACGGGCATTGGCATTTCCCAGGAGAAGCAGAAGCTCATCTTCGAGGCCTTCGTCCAGGTTGATGGTGAAAGTACCCTTCGTCACGATGGCGCCGGATTGGGACTCACCGTTGCCCGGCGCATGGCCCACCTACTGGGCGGGGGCTTGACGGTTAGCAGCGGCCTGGGCCAGGGGCCGACCTTTACTCTGCGAGTTCCTGTGGCGCCGGCAACGGTGCGACAAGAAACGGTCCGAAAAGGCAACGAGGCCACTGTCGCTCGGAAAGTTGAAAGGCCTCTCATGCAGATGACGGAAGAGTCCCCCATCGACCTGGCTTCACCTCCCCTGGGGTCGTATAGTGATCGGACACTTCGAGGCTTGGCCGCTACATTCTTGACGGAGTCCCAGAGTCTCATGGCCTGCCTGAGGAACGCTGCGCGGAGACAAGACAGTGCGGCGGTGAAGTCTTGGGCTCAGCAATTCGGTGGTCTGGCGCAGTCTGTTGCGGCCCAAGGGTTGGCTCACGCAGCACGGCAGTGTGGCCAGGCCGTCTGCGCCGAGGACCCGGTCGCCGTGACCGTCGGTATTGAAAATATTGAAAAAGAAATGAATAAAGTGATCACGTTGTTCTCTGACGCCGATTGGATACTGAGGCTTCGCAGTGTGCGCCACGGCAACTGCTACAGAGCGCACTCTGCGTCCGAATAATGAACGAGGGGGACCCTCATGAAAAGGATGATAAAACGGGGCCTTCCCGTTGCCACGGGGTAGTGTGAGCGTATAACGCATCATTGGACTGACAGCATTGTTTTGAACTACGAGGAGATAGACTCATGTCGAAATCATTATTGATTGTAGATGACTCCGCCACCATGAGGAAGATTATCATGCGTTCAGTCAGAATGTCGGGTCTGCAATTCGACTCGACAGAGGAAGCGGGGAACGGTGTAGAGGCATTGGAAAAACTCAAGGCGAGTCCTGTGGACATCATCCTCTGTGATGTCAATATGCCCGAGATGAATGGGACTGAGCTTGTCAAGAAAGTGCGTGAAATGGACTCCTGCAGAGACACCAAGATCGTGATGGTTTCTACGGAAAGCTCCCAAGAGTTTATCGACAACCTCTTGGCAGAAGGGGCCAACGACTACATCACCAAGCCGTTTACCCCCGACAAATTCCGCGAGAAGCTGTCCCCCTTCGTGTAGGACGTGTAGCGATGGGCGTTCAAGTTTGGTGCCAAGTCTAGAGGAGTTTGAGCCATGATTGATCAAGAAGTTTCTCGTGATGTACTGGAACATGCCACGCGCGACATATTTGAAATGATGATCTTCATGGGTGTCGAGCGCGTCGATCCCACTGAATTCAAGCATCTGGATGGGAATTCCTTGCTGGGCACGATCACCTTCAACGGAGGGATTGAAGGGTGCTTTGGCTTCTGCTGTAGCGATGCAAGCGCCAAAGCGGTGGCTGCAAGCATGCTGGGTCTGGACCCTGACGATGAAGTCGCCGACCAGGATGTCAATGACGCGATTGGGGAGGTCGTCAATATGGTGATGGGAAGTATCAAGGCGGCCCAGTCGGTTTTTCACGATGTGCATGTCTCTATTCCCACGGTTATCCGGGGACGGGGGATTGAGTACCATCCAGGAGAGGGCAGCACTGGTATAGTGGACCACGTTAAGATTGGCGACGACTTCTCGGCCGAGCTTTCCTTGCACTGGCACAAGCACGCTGAAAAGAAGGAATAGAGCGAAAAGAGTTTCCCAAAAACATCTAGGGGTAGCCTCTGTTGAGACGACAGAGGCTTTTGTCTTATCTAGGCTCCTCAGCAACTGGCGAGTGGCCATGATAAGGTGTTGGCAGGGGGGATCACCTGGTTGGGCCTGAGCCTTTCGGCCTTTGGCCTGACCACGTACAGAGAACGGAGTTTGTTGCCAACGACGGAGCGTGCCTCATCACTGCTCACCAGGACCGGCTGGCACTATGCCGCTGCAGCGCCGACGCTAGAGTTGCTGTATCTCTATGACTCGGATCCGTGCGGAGGTCGTTTGGTGGCGTCATGTTCTACTGGCAGGTGCCATCGGGGTCGACCTGCTGCTGTGTGCGGAGCAAATCGTACACTCTGCTCTCTAGCCTTCGGTCATGGCGTGAGAGATGGGCGGGGGGGATCTCCCTAATATTCGGCAATCAGTCGTTTTCCTTTCGGCGACCATCCATTATAGTGAAGGGCTTGAATGCGCTTGATTATGGTTGAAGGATTGACAAATCGTACGGACTCTGAACTGCTGGATCGCTATTGCGAGGGCGATGAAGGTGCTTTCAAGGAGATCGTGGATCGCTACAAGAACGGATTGCATGCATTTCTGCGCAAGTTTCTCAATCGGCATGAGTTGGTCGAGGATGTGTTTCAGGAGACCTTCCTTCAACTCTATTCGAGCCGAGAGAGCTTTGATCGCAGTCGACCCCTTCGTCCCTGGTTGTTTACGATCGCCGCGAACAAGGCCAAAGACGCCCTGCGCAAGGCACAGCGAAGTGCGGCGGTGTCGATAGGCACCTTGGCTCAGTCAGACGAGATGTCTTTCGAGGAGGTTCTCAATATCTTGACCCGAGATGATGAGGCCCCCATTCATACGCTGCAGCGGCAAGAAACCGCTGCCAGTGTGAAACAGATTATCGCCACCTTGCCCGAGGCACTTCGGGAAATACTTATTCTGGCCTATTTTAATCAGTTTTCCTACAAACAAATAGCAGAGATACTTAGTATACCTATTGGAACGGTGAAGAGTCGTTTACACACCGCCGTGGCACGTTTTGCCCAGGAATGGAAGTCTACCAGGTCGTCTGAAGAGGCATAGCAATGGGGTTGTTGAACACTGAACAAAGGCAATTGCTGCTTGATCATTGCATTGGCGTCGCGACGCATCAGCAGAGCGAGGACGCAAGGCAACTAATCTCCTCGAACCCAGCGGCAGCCAAGCTCGTTCACCTCTTCGAGGCGGCGCTGGCCCCCCTAGCCACCGTAGAACCGGAGGCCTGTCCGGACGCCCTGGTTGAGAAGACCCTCGGGCGCCTCCGGGAAGCCGCACAGGCGGACCCCGTCGCCGTTGAACCCCTCTCGGCGGCAGAGCCCATTCGTCAGTCGATGATGAGGAGCCGTTCGTGGCGCCAAGCCGTGCACATCAGCGCCGTCGCGGCTATCTTGCTCTTTGCCTTCAGCATCGCCTGGCCCGCCTTGAAAATGGCCAGGCAAAAGATGCTCTGCCAGGGTCAGCTAGCGTCCGTCTATCGGGGCTTGGAGCAGTATATCAATGACCACGACGCACCGCCAACGATTCTCACTTCGGCGGGGGAGCCTTGGTGGAAGGTCGGTTATCAGGGGAAAGAGAATCACTCAAACACCCGTGTTGTTTGGCTGCTGGTGAAGAACGGCTATGTAGAGCCCTCGAAGTTTGCCTGCGCCGGGCGTCAAAAACCGAAGAATCCTGATTTCCGTGACTGCCGAGCCAAGGGTCTCAACGACTTCCCGGGGCGCGAGTACATCGACTACAGCTTTAGGATATCGCACCGACGGGCCAGCAGAGTCCCGCGTTTACGCTCGGTCCTCATGGCTGATTTGAACCCTCTCTGCGAGATGATGCCGACCGATTTCTCGAAAACCTGCAAGGTCCGGTTGGACCTCAGCGCCAACAGCAAGAATCATCGGGAGAGGGGTCAGAACCTGTTGTTCACAGATGGGTCCGTCGTCTTTTCCACCACCCGCTTCGCGACCCCTAACGAAAATGATGACATTTACACGCTTCGCAGCATGACGCATGGTTGCGATGTCAACGGTTGCGAGACTCCGGTAAGTGAAGACGACGTTTTTCTTGCCCCCTAACCTCTCTGATTTCCTCTGATTTCCTCTGATTGAACCGTCCTGTGGTCCCATGTCTCCCCTTTATATCCTGAATCGCTAAAGGTTGCCATTTCCTAGCTAGAGGGGCGGCAAACCGCAAGCGTTGCGGCCTTTTCCGCTAGTTATCCACTTTTTGGAAACACCGGCAGAACGCTTGAGAGTATTTGCGGTTATCGCGTGCCCACCCGACGGTCGGATACTAGACCACTGTAGTTTTAATTCATTGATTGTCCTGAATAAGTGTAAAATGTTTATCTAAATGAGTTTATGTTCTATGGGGTGCTATAGGGAAGCGGGTGTGTTGTGGGAGATTGACTGGGCCTGACCTGCACTCTTCACACCGTACGGTGTGCCGGCGAGGCGGGCCCTCACTTTATTAACAGGTTGTCCACATTTGATAGTTTAGGGTATCTGTACTCTCAACTGCTGTAATCCCTGGTATACAGAGTCGGGGTTATCAGACCTGATAGTGTTCATTTTCATCCATCGGGTAGGCTTCAGATTGTCCTCCCGATCATCTATGAAGAGGGTCTGCTCGGGGCTCGTCTCTGGCCGATCCAGGGCGAGTGATGACTTCGGCCTGGTTCATTTCCGGGTCACATTTTTGATCGTGGTCGTAATCGTAATCGTAATCCAAACATGGGATTGGAGCAATTAGGGGTATCGATTCCGACAAAGACAAGCGCTGCGCTGATTTCGACCGCGAGGAGTGGTACACGGACGGGCACCTATGCGAGAGCGATTTTGAACCAGGCCAATATCTCCCTTGCCCGGCAACCTTGTTGACAGAAATAGGGTGACCTCTTACTATTTGGCCCTATCTTTTGAACGTAACGGAATAGCAAGGAGTGCGACGATGGCACATGGAAGTCCGGTTGAACTGACAGACAGTGAATTTGTAGATGAGGTCCTATGCTCTGACGTCCCCGTGGTCGTCGACTACTGGGCCCCCTGGTGTGGGCCCTGTCGTATGGCGAGTCCCGTGATTGAAAAAATGGCGGCAGAGTATCAAGGGCAAATCAAAGTGTGCAAGCTCAACATCGATGAACAGCGTGAGGTTGCCACGAAGTACGGCATCATGAGCATTCCCACATTCCATATCTTCAAGGACGGTGTGATGGTAGATCAGGTGGGTGGGGTCACCCCGACCTTTGAGGCCGATCTTCGCCAAAAGATCGAGACTCACATCCGCTGATTCGAGATTAGGATCCATATGACTCGGGACATTCAAGACGTCATCATTGTGGGCGGAGGTCCGGCGGGTCTGGGCGCGGCGCTCTACACGGCGCGTGACAAGCTGAAGACCTTGATCGTCGAGAAATACATTCCGGGGGGACAGATTCTGACCACCGACCGAATCGAAAACTACCCTGGCTTCGACAACATTGACGGGGCGTCACTCGTCATGAAAATGCAAAAGCAAGTGGAGACCTTTGGCGCCCGGATCAAGCAGACCTCTGCCGTGACCGCTGTGGAGAAACGGGAGGACGGCAATATCGATGTCATCACGGGAGACGACACTCTGGTGGCAAGAGCCGTCATCCTGTCGCCAGGGAGCAGCTACCGACATCTGGACGTGCCGGGCGAAGAAGAGTTTCGCAACGCCGGCGCGGGGGTGAGCTACTGCGGCACCTGCGACGCGCCATTTTTCAGGGACAAGGTGGTGGTGAGTATAGGGGGGGGGAACACCGCCGTCGAAGAGACGCTTCATCTGACCAAATACGCCAGCAAGGTAATCATGGTCCATCGTCGAGATGAGTTTCGAGCCGCCAAGATTCTGGTGGAGGAGCTGATGGACAAGGTCAATGAGCCCAACTCGAATCTGGAAATCAAATATGACACCGTGGCCCTTGCGATTGAGGGGGATGGGCGTGTTCAATCCGCCAAGCTTCAGAACGTCAAGACGCAAGCGGTCGAGGACCAGGCTTGTGGTGGCGTCTTCATCTTCGTCGGCACGGTGCCGAACACCCATTTCCTAGAGGGGTCGCTGGAAATGAACGAATCCGGCTTTATCAAGTGCGATGCCGCACGTCTGCGGACCAGCATGCCCGGTGTCTTCGTGGCCGGGGACTGTCGCGTCGGGGCGGATATGCAACTGGTAACGGCCGTCGCCGATGGCGTGACTGCCGCCATGGCCTTGAACGAGTACTATCGTGACCCTGCCTGGTGGAACAGTGTGAACGAGGAATACCTGCAACCCAGCGGCGTGTAGCAGGGACCCCACTTCATCCACCCACGCTACCAGCTCGAGGCACAGCCCCCTGGGACCGGCAAGCAATAACTTGGACTTTTGCCCAATTGCACCCCATCTTGGATCGCTTCTCAATCGCGAAAACAGCGGCTTCCTTGGGTCAAACCTAGCTGCGATAGCAGCATAAAAAGCATCCCAAGCAATCCGCGATGCAGAACTGCTACGCCTGTGGTTTCGCTCAATCGGGCGCGACCCAATATGGGGCACACTAGGACCCCAAATTGTCCAACTTATTTATTGCCGATCCCTCTCCCTTGCGGCGCATGTTCACATTCGCCCGCCAGCGGGGAATGAGCCAGGCGATGAACATCGAGACCGTCCCCGTGACAATGAGCCAGAGCGGCCAGAGGAAGAACTTGTCCAGGTGCTCGACCGTCAGTTTGTGGACGGAGGCCGTGATACCGGCCAGGCCGGAGTAGAAGAAGGACTTCATCTGGCGTGTCACGCTCACCAGGACAAAGAAGAGCGAGGCGACAGGTAGGAGGCAGCGATACATCATGCGGTGTGCCTCGTCCAGGGCAACACTGTTCAGGTCGAGGATCCGCAAGGGTGTGAGAACGTGCAGGGCGCCCAGCCAGTTCAGGGCCGTACCCAGGGAACGCTGCAAGGGCGTGCCGATGCTTCTGCACAGACCCGCGGCGATCAAGTAGACCAGGCCATTGCCGATCAGGCTCAGAATACGGTGCTCGACGCCACTCAGTCCCACGGGTCTCTCGTGGATGAGCCCGAAGAGTGTGTTGTCGGAGAGGGCGATAGTCGTAAGCGAAGCGACCAGGACCACAATGCCCACTGTCGATAAGGGCCAGGCATACTTCTTCTGGCCGCCGCGATCCAGCACGGCGCCCAGGACAAACAGGCACAGGGAGGGAATCAGATACCACGCAGCCAAAACGTCGATAGACCCCTCCCAAAGTCCGTTGATGATAAACATGCTGGAAAGGATGGCCAGCAGAGCCAGAACGCTGAAGAACGCGAATATGGACGAGCGGGTCATCCAGAGAAAGATGGACGAACAGGCCAACCAACACCAAGAAGAGACGTAGAGCTGTGTGTTTCCAATTAGGACGTGCACGCCGCTCCTGTTGAGGCCTTGATACACGGACTCCGTGCCCCAGCGCCAGGTGTCTGCGGACAAGAGGTTCCATTGTCCCAGGCTCAAGAGTACCGTCACGGGCATGAGCAGGCTGGCAATCGCCAAGAATCCCACACAGAGCCGGTTCTCCTTTTTCCACCACATCGAGACCCCGGTCAGGGCGACGATCAGCGTGGCACCCAGCGCCGGGGCGGGTCGCAGCCAAAAGTTGATCTCGTCCCAGGTCTTGTAAAACAGCACACAGGTGCCAAGTACGATGATCCATCCGCCCAGGTAGAGAAAGACCTGTGATAGCGATAGCTTCCGGGCGTCCATGATCGAGGGGTCCGACGGTCGGATGATGCGTTCGTAGATGTTCTCCAGACGATCGTACTCCCCTTGTGTCACCAATTCGTTCTTGCGCCAGAGTTGCAGTTTTTCACGATGCTGACCCAATTCTTCCTCTAGTTTGGCCGTCATGTAGCTGGGTCTGGACCAGATCCTCTCGCCCCTCAGATAGCGCTGCAACTCCTCGCGCAGTTGCTGGGCGTTGGCATAGCGTGCTTTGGGATCTTTCTCCAGCGCCTTGAGACAGATGTTCTGTAAGGCAATGGGAACGTGTTGACCCGGCGAGCCGGGTGGCTCGGGATACTCGGTGCGTATGGCCTCAAACAGAGTCTTGAGATCTGATTGTTCGAAGGGCAAACGGTCGGTGAGGAGTTGATAGAGTAAAGCGCCCAAGGCATAGACATCGGTCGCGTGAGAGACCTTGACAGGCGGCGTGACCTGTTCCGGCGCGCAGTATCCGGGTGTCCCCTTGAAGAGCCCCGCCTCTCGGGTTTCGCCATGATGATCTTGAACCGCAATGCCGAAGTCCAGGATCTTGGGCGAGAAGCCGCCCGTCACCAAAATATTGGAGGGCTTGATGTCTCGGTGGGTGACGCCGCGGGCATGGGCCACTCCCACCGCTTGCAGTACCTTCAAAAAGAGGCGTAAGCGCTGCGGGGTCTCCAATCCTTCCCAGGCCTCGGCCAAGGGCAAGCCATCGATCCACTCCATGATGATGAAGCTGTGCTTGCCGGTCTGACCCACTTCGTAGACCTGAGCAATGTAGGGATGATTTAGGCGGCCCATGGCCCGTGCTTCCGCCCACTTCTTGTGCGTGCCCGTTTTCTTTTGGGGCGTCAAAAACTTGATGGCGACTTGACGTTCCAGGACAGAGTCGATTGCCTGGAAGACATCGCTCTGGTCCGTTTGCCCGACCTTCTTGACCACGTGGTAGCGCTCGCCCAGCAGGGCCTGTGCGTCCTCGACGGTGAGCACGGGAGAGGAGAACTTGCCTTGAAGCGGCTCGACGGCCGGTTCGGGTTCAGGGTCAGGCCCCTGAGTCGCCTTCAGGTCTGTGAGGCAGTCTTCGTTGCTGTTCGCCTCAACGACAGCCGCTTGACACTGGCCGCAGTCCTGCAAGTGTGATTCGAACTCAGCGTGTTCTTCGGGCTGGAGATCGTTGACGATAAACCGCTCAATCGTTTCCATGTCGGGACAGTTCATTGAGCGAGCCTCCTTCTTTCTCTTCGACTTCAAGCCGCAATTGTCGCAATCTCGCCAGGATACGCGACTTCGCGATGTAAATAGCGTTCCGGGAGGCCCCCAGCTCTTCGGCGACCTGATCGACGGGACGGTCCTGCATAGCGTATAGTTCGAACGCCCGGTACACCTCGGGTTCGAATTCGTTTCGTACCTGATCCAGGCAGCGTGTCAAAATGACCCGCTGCCACTGTGATTCCCAGACCGACTCCAGCGTCGATTCTTCGGGAAGGGAATCCCAGTACCTCTTGTCGGTGGCGCGGGTGTGAATGGCATGGCGGGCAGCGCGACGCCTCAGATTGAGAATGACCTTTTTCGCGATGCCCAGGAGCCATGAACTGAGTTGCCCTTTGGTCCGGTCGTACTGTCCTTGACGCAACGTACTGAGGAAGCTGATCATGGTCTCTTGGGCGGCGTCCTGTGCGTCCGCCGCAGAGAGGCCCAGCTTGCGGCCGAACCCGACCACGATCGGCTGAAAATGATCGCAGAACTGGCCCCAGGCCAGATCGCTACTGGTTAGCTGCAACTCCTCCAGGATCTGTGTTGTCGTTTTCCACTGCATAGACAGGTTGTCGGTCACAACTCAATCGGACCTAAAGGCCTACTCGGTGGGGATTCTCTCGCGACAGCGCGCCTGCCAGGCCGCGGCTCCGTGCTCTACGAAGTATTCGAAAGACTCATCGTCGGCAAATTCGGTCAACAGGGCTTCTCGTCGGCCGAGGTCCCCAATGGCCGACAGGACCTCAGGCCGTAGCGAACGCAGGGTCCTGAGAAACGCGCTGTGCTCTTCCGTGAACTGCTTCTCCAGCTGCATTCGGACCTTCTTGGCGAAGGCTGGGCTGGAGCCCTCCGTGCCGATGGCAATCTGCAGCGGATGGCGTCTGACCACCGCCGGCAGGTAGAAATCGCAGAGATCGGGGGTATCGACCACGTTGCAGAGGATACCCGCCTGCTGACAGTCTCGATAGACCGTCTCATTGATGGAACGATCGTCGGTACAGGCAATGACCACCCGCGCCCGCCCCAAATGCTCGCGGGCATAGTCGGACAGGACGACTTCGCTCCCATGCGCTTGGCACAGGCCGGCCAGTTCCGGAACGATCTGACGCGTGACCACCACGACCCGGGCATCCGCCTCTAGCAGGCCTCGGGTCTTCTGGTAGGCTACCTGTCCGCCGCCCACCACGACGGCCCGCTGTTTCTCAAGATCGAGAAAGATGGGGTATTTTGCCATGGGCGCAATTATAGGCGGACCGCTGACGGCGGAGAATCAAAAACCAACCCGCCGACAATCGTTCCACTCGGATCGGAGTGGCACCCTTGCCACCGCAGCCGAGCACCCCCCACGCGACCACAGTAAGGATGACGGGCGAGGGGTTGACCCTGTTTTTCTTCCTCGATTTTTCGGCCTGGTTCACAAGAGTGTGCATATGGGTAGCAGTCCGTCTGGCCTGTTTTTGTGCTCGTGCTCAGCGAAGCGGTACGCGTAATCGTAATCGAGAGCGCCGAAAAGCCGATTACGAGCACGATTACGAGTACGATTCCTACGTCGAGTCGTGTAGCCCGGAATTGAACCATGCCGATTTTTCTTACCAGGTCAAGCCGAGATCGTGTAAACTTGCCCGTTTCAGTTTTTGAGTGTCCGATGAACATGATCACGCAGTTCATGAGAGTCCCCGTCCCTCAAGCCTGCTGTTGTTGTTTTCCAGGCATTCGCAGCAAGAGATATAGGGGGCAGCTTCAGTCTGAAAGGAAATCAGAAGGGCATGAAGGCCGCATTGATTGGTTTGATGCAGTCCGGCAAGAGCACACTGCTGGCGAGTGTGAGCGGTAAGCCCATGCCCCCGGCAGGGTCGACGTCCATAGATGAGGCGGTGGTCCCGGTACCGGATGGACGACTTGACTGGTTGACGGACCTGCACAAACCCAAGAAGACCACGCCGGCGACCATCGACTGTCTCGACCTGCCCGGGTTCAACTTCAGCGATGACTCGGGACGTGCGGCCGCCCGACGTCTGATTGACCCGATACGGCGGGTGGACCTGCTGGTGTTGGTCGTGCGGGCCTTTGAGGATCCAGCCGTGCCGACCAGCGAGGGAGGTGTCGATCCCGTCCATGACCTCTCGGTGCTGCGCACCGAGTTGCTGTTGGCCGACCTGGAACTTGTCACGACCCGCATCGCGCGACTGGAAAAACAGATCCACAAACCGACAAAGACACAGGCCCGCGACAAGGCGGAACTGGCCCTGCAGTGCAAGCTGCAAGCGGCCATCGAGGCAGAGCAACCCATCAGCAGCGTGATTGAGACCGAGGCCCAAGAGGAGATCATCAGATCCTTGGGCTTTCTGACTCAGAAGCCCATGGCGGTCGCCGTCAATGTGGGCGAGAGCCAAGTGGCCCAATCCGTTCAGCCCTTTGACTTCAAGGCGGTGTTGCCCGACACGGTCCCGGTGGTTTCCATCAGTGCAAAACTGGAACAGGAGCTTGCGGAACTCGACCAGGAGAGTCGGGCAGAGTTCATGTCCGATCTCGGCATGACCGAATCTGCCACCTCTCAATTTGTGAATTGTTGTTATGCGGCCTTGGGGTTGGTCAGCTTTCTCACCACGGGACCGGACGAAGTCAGGGCCTGGCCCATTCGTAAGGGCACGAGTGCTCTTCTGGCGGCGGGAAAGATCCACAGCGACATCCAACGGGGGTTTATCCGGGCGGAGACCTTTGGCTTCGCCGACCTTCAGGAACATGGCGGCGAGAAAGAACTCAAGGCGGCAGGCAAAATACGGCTGGAAGGAAAGAGCTATGTGGTCCGGGATGGTGACATCATCAACTTCAGGTTTAACGTTTAGGCTTTGTCAGAAAGCTCCGTCTTCGACCCCGAGGCTCAGACCCGAGGTGAAGCCAGATCGAGTTTTGTGACACAGCCCTGAGTGAACCGACAGACAGAAACGAGAAGGGAGCAAAAATGAAGTCCATCTTACTGACAGGCATTCGAGAGATGGAATTATGTGATACGCCCATGCCCTCCATCCAAGAGGGGACCGATGTCCTGATGAAGATCGAGCAGGTCGGCGTCTGTGGCTCCGACGTGCACTACTATGAGACAGGGCGCATTGGAGACCAGATCGTCGAGTTTCCCTTTGCCTTGGGGCATGAGTGTGCTGCCACGGTTGAGGCCGTCGGATCCGACGTGACACGCGTCAAGCCGGGCGACCGCATTGCAGTGGACCCGGCCATGCCCTGTTTCGCCTGCGACCAATGCCTGGACGGACGCGAGCACACCTGTCGTAAACTCCGTTTCTTGGGCTGTCCGGGCCAAGCCGAAGGCTGTTTGGGGGAATACCTGGTGATGCCGGAGGCAAGCTGTTTTCTCCTCGGATCGCTCTCCTTTACCCAGGGGGTCCTTTGCGAGCCCTTAGCCATCGGGGTCTACGCGGCCCAGCAGGCGGGCGTGAAGGAGGGCATGTCGGTGGCGATGCTGGGTGCGGGGCCCATCGGCCTAAGTTGCCAGGTCAGTGCGATGGCGCTGGGCGCGGCGGACTGCCTGGTGACCGATCTGATTCCCGAGCGTTTGGAGATGGCCCAGCGTCACGGGGCGAGCTGGGCCGGCAGTCCGGAACAGCAGGACATCGTCGCTGAGATCCGTCGTCAACACCCGGAAGGGGTGGATGTAGTGTTCGAGTGCGCCGGCCAGCAGGAAACGGTCGATCAAGGGGTGTCGTTGCTCAAGCCCGGAGGCAAGTTGATGTTGATCGGCATCCCCCGGGAGAGCGTGATCTCCCTGAACATCCACGAGGCCCGGCGACGCGAAGTCACGTTGGTCAATGTTCGGCGACAGAATCAATGTACGCAAACGGCCATTGACTGGATTCAGGAGGGTCGTCTGCAGGTCGACTTCATGCGCACGCACCAGTTTGATCTGGAAAAGACCCAAGACGCCTTCGAGCTGGTGGTCGGATACCGTGAGGGCGTGATGAAAGCCATCGTTGAGTTTTAGTGCATGAAGAGAGCATCACTCATCGCTGTCGGGAATGAATTGCTCAGTGGTCTGACCATCGACACGAACTCTGCGTTCCTAGGGGGCCAGTTACAGCGTCTGGGCCTGGACGTTGTCAGCCGATACACGGTACCCGACGAATTGACTGCCATTGAACGCGCTTTGACCTTGGCTTCGCAGGATGCCGATGTGGTTCTATTGACCGGCGGCTTGGGCCCCACGGATGATGACGTGTCACGACAGGGCATGGCCCAGTATTTGGGTGTTGAGTTGAAGTTCCAGGAGCATCTACTCGAACCGATCAGGAGGCTGTTCGAGGCACGTGGTCTGGACATGCCGGCACGCAACCGGG
>JADFMM010000369.1 GCA_022563885.1 Planctomycetota bacterium
TCACTTTATGTCCCTTGCCGAGGCTTAGACACCCACGTCAGAGGCAGTGGCATTGTATGGCCCCTGAATGGAGTTTGGAGCCATAAAGATGGTGACGTGATGTCAAATCCGAATATCGAAATACGAAGCAAGCCCAAAATCACAGTGTGCGGATGACAAAAACAGAGAAGCCGCCGTTTAGAATTTGAGTCATTCCTGCTTCGTGCTTGTTTCGAGTTTCGGTATTCGGATTTCGTTTTTGGACCGACAACGTTGGGCAAAGCCTTCGACTGTGACTACGCCGAGAGGACGTGGTTTTGTGAATGCAAGAGCGACCCCTGCTTCCGCGCCAGGGTCGTTGGAGGACCTCCTTGAAAAAGCGGAGTTCACTGGGCAGACGACCATGAGTGAAGCCGGCATTAGCTTTGGTATCTTGGGTTTGGACAGTCGTGGCCGTCTGCTGCTAGAGGCCTTGTCTGGGGTCGGCCAATGCCGGGTTCAGGCTGTGGCGGACACGGACAGTCGGTTGCTCAAGAGTGTCTCTGATCGCTACGGGTGCGATGCCTACGACGACTACCGCCAGTTTATCATCCAGAACGAGTTCGACACGCTGGTCATCGCCGCCAACCTGCACCGTTGCCGCGACACGGTGAGAATGGCGATCAAAGAGGGGATTCACTGTCTCAAGCTGGTTCCGATGGCACGTGATTTTGAAGAAGCCTGTGAATTGTGGCGACTCGCTCAAGGCCATCATGTCCGTTTCGATGTGGCGAATCCTCTGCGCTATCATCAGGGTTTCCAGGCACTCGGACAACTGTTGCGGAATGGGACGATCGATCGGCCCTTCCTGGCCCGTCTGTGGTGTGACGTCGGCGTGCTCGCCGATGAAGATCCACAGCAGCCTGACAGTCAGAAGGACTGGATAACCGACCAGGAACTGGCCGGAGGCGGCGTCATGCTGCACAACGCCTATCCCCTGATCGATCAGCTCATTGAGTGTTTCGGCGTGCCTCAGCAGGTCTACTCGCTCTGCAACAGTCAGGCCTCTGACCGGCAGCAGCTGCATCATTTGACCGAGGATACGGCACTGATCACCATGCGCTTCAGCGAAAGTATGATTGCAGACTCAATCGCAATGCGTCACTGGGACGACCGGCCCGCCAGTGTGTCGATCACCGTACACGGCCGAGAACAGATCGTGACAGCCTCCTTGGAGGGCTTGACGATCCAGGACCAACGTGGCCGGACGATTCAGGCCGACGCCTACGCATACGATGCTCTTGGGGGGCTGAGGTCCCTGCTGGCAGACTATGAACTCAGCTTTCGTAAACCTCGGGAACACCCCTTTGCAAGCGATGGGCCCTCCAATCTTAAGCGCATGGCGGTGATACAGGCCGCCTATCTTTCGGCCCGAACCGGATCTCCGGAAGAGCCCGAACGCATCTTAGGGACCGGCAAATAGGGTCTAGTCGAAAACATTGTTATCGACAGGGGGGGATATTGCCTTATTAGAGCAGGGAGTGGAAGGGCCGCTCGTCTTCGACCCCGAGACCAGACCCAGGGGGATGCCAGACCGAGTTTTCAGACAGAGCCCAGAGTTGCAGAGCCGCAAAATGAATCAGGAGAAGACAATGGACTCCGTGGATGGCAGTCGATCGGCGCGTGTGAACCCCGTACAAAAGCTCTGGCTGATGCTTCTCTGTCTGGGCATCATTGGCTGTAGCGGCTGCACTGGGAAGCGAAGTTACAAGCGCGGGATCTACGCGCTGGAGCAGGGACGCTACGAGCAGGCGGTCGCGTACCTCGAGCAGTCCATCGATGAGACGAAACGCAAGGGCATCACCCAGTCGGCACGGCAGCTGGCCTGGGACCGGATGCTGCGGGGGACCACCACCGGCCATAAGAAGACCGACCAGAAAGTCGAGCAACTGACGGCGGCCCTGACCAAGGCCGGCAATTGGAACTACCAGGACGCCAGGAGGGCCTATGAGCGGACTGATCTGGCCGAAACCCAGCGGCGTCTGCAGCGTGCCCTCTCCTACGTGCCCCACCTGACAGATGCGACCGACCTCCTGGAGGAACTCACGGCCAAGTCGCAGCGGGCTCAGGCCCTACGCCGATCTGCCCTGAAGCAGGCCGAGCAGGATCAGTGGGATAAGGCCCTTGAACTCCTGGATGAGGCTCTGGCCCTGGACAAGAGCATGTCCCAGGGACGAGCCGACCGCAAGAAGATCCTCCAGGGTGGGCACGACTGGTATTGCGAGTTGGCGACCAAGGCTCTGCTGGCAGACAACCGATCCGGCGTCCGCGACTATGTGAACAAGGCCAGACATTTCGTCCCCGAGTCGTCGCGAACGAAAGACTTGATCGGGACCATCAATCGCCGGGACGAGGCGGACGATCTGGTGGCGGACGGGAAGCAGGACTTCGAAGCGAAGCGCTTCGAGAAGGCCCTGGTCAAGTTTGAAAAGGCACAAGCACTCTTTCCCACCATGCCGGGACTGTCCATTCAGATTCTCAGCGCCAAGAAGCGTCTCTGTGGAAGCCTCATCGACAGAGCCCTTGCCGCCGCTAAGAAGAAAGAGTTCTACCATGCCCTGCGCTTGCTCAACCGTAGTCGTTCTATCCTGGCGGGGCACGGCGGGGTCGATGGGCACATCCTCAGCACCAAAGCCACAATCACCGAGATCCATCTCGGCTTGGCCCAGCGCTATTCCGAGCAGCGTCTGGCGGGCAACGCCGTGCTGCACAGCGTGATAGCGCTCAACTATGATCGCGACAACGCGGCGGCTCAATCGCTATTGCGGGCCAACCGGCTCTCCATCGAGGCCACCCTGCGCTATACGATCGGGTTCTCCGGATTCCGAGCCACTGACGAGCATCGGGCAGTGGCCGACCGTATCGAGGCCAGTACCCTCACGTACTTGAGCCAGGCAAAGCCTGCCAATGTCCAAGTCATGGATCGTATGGACCTTCATGATGTCCTGAGCGAACAGGATCTGTCCCTCCATGACCTCATCGACGGCGACTTTTCCGGAGCCCGCGGAAAACTCAAGGGCGTCCACGCCATCTTGAGCGGCCGAGTCTTGGAGAGTCACGTCCTTCAGACCTCTCAGAGCGAAGCGGCCGTCACCGAGTACCAGGCGGGTGTCCTCATGACGCCCAACGAAGATTATGTCCGAGTGGTGAATGACTTGAACAAGGTGACACGGGATCTAGAGAGGACGCACAGAGACCTGAACGAGGCCGAGTCGGCTCACGCCCTCGCCGCGGCTGCCTATGAGCAGAATCCCACCGACGCCCACAGAGAGGCCCACGAGCGAGAGGATCGTCACCTGAAGAAGGCACGACGTAGAGTCGAAACGCTGCAGGCGACCCAGCAGCATCTGCAACAGGATGTCATTACTCTGCCTCGAGAGATTGCCCTGCCCGATATGAGGGAGCACCATTACTCGGTTTTCACCAAGACCGCAACCGCCCAGGTGATCTGCTTCCTTAAGATGGTGGATACCGAGACCAGCGAGATCCTGTTTACCGACGAATTTAAAGGCAGCGCTAGCGAGTCCGACACTTACATCCCCGCCGACAGCACCCACAACGTCGTCGGGGATCCGCTCGATCTGCCCCATGACGCCGTGATGGTCGAACGGGCCCTGGCGGATCTGCAGGAGGGTCTCAACCGATCGCTCGAATTGGCCCTGCGACGACACGGTCATCGCTTCGTCCTGCTCATGCGCAAGGCCGCCAAGGCCGGCGATGCCGTCGCCGCCCTGGAACAGGGCATGATGTACCTCTTTGCCTATCCCGGTGGCTACCACAATACGGGCATGATGGTGCGGGCCGTACAGGAGGCCGTCTCTGAGCAGGGGGGGCTCATCAATATACAGGTCCAGCTCAGCCGGCACTGTCAAATCATGCTTCACCACGCCGCGCTGCCGGCGACGCTCACCCATGAGAAGGGTCGCCTGCTGATCCGGCGATTCACGGGCGGCTCCCGCTTCAACCTCTCTCTGCCCTGTGAATTGGTCGCCATCGAGGGAAAGCCGGTCAAATCCCTGGCCGAGGTCGAGGCCGTACTCGCGTCCTACGGCCCGGGCGAGGCGGTCCGTGTCACGGTTTTCTCAAAGGGACGCACCTCGCGTCTAGACGTGAGCCTTGTCGAGAAGTAGGCTTTGTCAAATTAGGGCTAACGAAAGCGAAAATGGAGTCTCCGATAAATGTTCTGACACCGAGTCCAACTCCGATTGTTTAAGGTCCCCTGCGGCTCCCTCTCTCCTCTCCCTCCGCACCGCAGGGAATTTTTCTTTGCCTGCTTAGGGAATGACAAGGCTGACCAGTTTCAGAATGTCACGACGCTTGGCCTTCATGCGAGTCGCCTTTTACTTTAACCGAATCCAATGACCTATGATTTATACATCGGCGGCGAAAGTCTCGTTTGATCTAGGGGTATCCGGCCTCAATGTTGAACGCCGTCCTCCGGATCTGAGTTCGAACGCCGTTGCTGAGATTGTGGGGCGGGGATCAATCAAGCGTCAGTGGGGGCCTGCTCGTTTGACAGTGCCTCTTGGTAGTTCCAAGGCAACCAGTCGCCGGGTGATACGGCCACGGCGCCGGCGTGCTTTTGCAAGGCGGTGAGGTATTCGAAGGGATTGACTTTGTTCAACTCACAGGTGTGGATCAGGCTCATGAACATATCACCCATCTCGGCTCCATTGGCAGTCTTATAGAAGTAAGCGTTCTTGCGGTGAAGAATGGCCTTTTTCAGGGCCCGTTCACAGATATTGTTGTCCAACGGGGCACCCGGTAGCCTCAGGAAGAGTGTCAGTTTCTCCCAGCGTGTGAGCATGTACTGGATTGCGGTGCCCAAAGCACTGTTGGGTTCGACCTTTTTCTCGTCAATTTGTTGCTTTAGCCAGTTCTTTAGTGTGTCCATGATCG
>JADFMM010000119.1 GCA_022563885.1 Planctomycetota bacterium
CGGCGCCCACGTCTGGGGCTGGGAGGAGACGATCTTCTCCGACGAAGCAGCATTGGAGTGGCACCATTATGCCATGACCTACGACGGCACGACGATCGGGTATTACGGCGACGGCGTCCCCATGGACTCCGATGTCGGGAAATCGAATGTGCGAGACCTGTCGGCCTCGTCGGATCGTGTCCACGTCGGCAGCCGCATCACCCAGACCAGTTCCTTCCCCGGCAGCGTGGACGATGCCGTGATCTACGGCGTCCAGTTGACGGACGCTGAAATCGCTTGGCTGGCCGGACGGACGGCACCGATGCACAAGGGGTTCTGATGAAGTGTCGGAGCTTCAGGATAGTAGACACCAGGGGTCTGTGCCAAACGGCACACACCCTGTTTCATTGGGAAGACACTGGTCTGGGCCATTCGTATCGTCCACCAGAAGACTCACAACACTCTCACCGACGAAATAATCAACCTATCCTTTTCGATTCCGGTATACCGGACGAAGTGGCCCGACAAACGGAGACCGTGTGTAGTCAAACTGTTCTATCATGGTAGGGCCTCGCTGCAATGGGAACGGCAAGAAATAACTTGGACTTTTGAATGCCCAATTGCACCCCATCTTTGATCGCTTCTCAATCGCGAAATCCGCGACGTAGGGCAGCTACGCCTGTGGTTTCCCTAAATCGGACGCGACCATATATGGGGCACACTTGGACCCCAAATTGTCCAACTTATTTCTTGCCGATCCCAATGCTCAGACTAACTTCAACAGCAGAGAATTACTTTCAATTGGATACTGGAGATGAATTGTGAACACGGGACGAACATGGAAACTGCTATTGTGGCTCTTTGCGATTGTCTTTTCATGTACGGTGACGGACAGGGCGGCTGCTGATGATCTGCCCAACATTATCTACATTTTAGCGGACGACCTTGGTTACGCCGAGCTAGGCTGCTATGGGCAAGAAAAAATCAAAACGCCACACATCGATCATCTGGCCGCCGAGGGCATTCGTTTCACACAGCATTATAGCGGCAATGCCGTGTGTGCTCCCTCACGATGTGTTTTGATGACCGGTAAGCATCCCGGACATGCACACGTGCGAAACAATCGTCGTGCTGCTCTGTCTGAGACGATCTTGAAGAAATACGGCATGGCTTTTATGGGGCAGGAGCCGATTCCTGATGGGGAAGTGACGATCGCCGAAATGGTCAAGACAAAGGGTTACGCGACGGCCGCGATTGGCAAGTGGGGACTTGGACACTTCGGTACCATGGGCGAACCGAACAAGCAGGGATTTGACCTGTTTTTTGGCTATAATTGCCAAGCACATGCTCATAGCTACTATCCCGCCTATTTGTGGCGTAACGACCAGAAAGTCATGTTGAACAACCATCCGCCCATACCCGGGCATGCCTCTTTGCCGGCAACAGCGGATCCCACCGACCCCGCCTCCTATGATCCATACAAGGGGACGGATTATGCTCCGGATCGAATGCTTGAAACGGCGTTGCAGTTCATACGTGAGAACAGGGAGAGACCGTTCTTCCTGTATTTGCCGTCGCCGATTCCTCATGTAGCACTCCATGTTCCGGATGAGTCGCTGCAAGCCTATCTTGGTAAATGGGAAGAAACACCGTTTGTTGGCGGGGGTGGCTATACACCCCATCAAACACCGCGGGCCGCGTATGCCGCCATGATCAGTCGACTAGACCAGCACGTCGGCAGAATCATGGCGCTGCTCAAAGAGCTTGATCTAGAAGAAAATACCTTGGTCATGTTCTCGTCTGACAACGGCACGACCCATTTGGGCAAGGAAGTGGACTATGAATTCTTTGAAAGCGTTGGTCCACTCCGCGGTCTGAAAGGTAGCCTGTACGAGGGTGGCATCCGCGTGCCCATGATTGCTCGTTGGCCCGGGAAGATAAAACCCGGCACTACGACGGATCTCCAGTCGGCTTTCTGGGATGTGATGCCAACGATCGCAGAAGCCACGGGCTGTGATCTGCCGGAGGGCATTGACGGCATTAGCTTCTTACCCACACTGCTTGGTCGAACAGATCAACGAGAACACGAATTCCTGTATTGGGAATTCGGCGGATATGGGGGCCAGCAGGCGTTGCGCATGGGCGACTGGAAAGCAGTTCGTCAGAACCTTCTCGCGAAAAACAACAAGGATCCACTCAAGATCGAGCTATTCAATCTCGGCGACGACATCAGTGAATCGCGCGACGTAGCAAGCCAGCATCCCGAGATCGTTACACGCATGCGCACGATCATGGCTGCCGAACACACCAACAGTAGCCTATTTGCGATGCCGCCGCTGGATCGCTAAATCCGACGTGGGGTGGGCCGAGCACCGACCTCACCTGTGCAGTTTGTGGATGGTTCCCGTCCAACTCCTTAGGTCCGCGTGGGGTGTAAGTATTCATCCGTGGCTAAGCGGCCGCGCAAGAATAAATCCCCCTTGGTAGAGGCAATCTTGACATTATCTTCGGCCGCTTCTCAATCACGAATGCCAGATCCCTCGGCTTCGCTCGGGACAGGCTCCGAATGGCTATGCCTGTGGATTCGCTCAATCGAGCGCGACCCAATATGGGGCACACTTGGACCCCAAATTATCCAATTTATTTATTGCCGATCCCTTATCTGTATCAGCGAAGGCCTTGCCCCCCTGGCCGCTCCCCAACAGGTTGACCAGGCAGTCGGGGTCGGCACGCAGATCGTAGAACTCTTCGACGGTCCGAGACAACAGATGCCGGATGCGAGCGGCCATCGTCGGGTCGGTCTTTGCGGCCCGTTGCATGGCCCCAAAAGTGGACCCACCCAATCGTTTAAAACGACGCTCGCCGTTGGACCACGGGTTGAAGACATATGCAGACTGCTTGGTCAGCACCGATCGCATGGGCAAGGCGTCCTTCCCATGGATGTGATAGAACTGCGTGAAGACGCAGTCACGATTCGACTGCGGCTGCCCGCGCGACAGAGGCAGAAACGATCGTCCGTCCGAAGCCTGCGTCGGCGGCAATCCGACCCCCTCCAGGATGGTCGGCTGCAGGTCAATCGCCGAGACCATATGCGTCCGGTTGATCGACCCCTTCTTGATCTGCCCCGGCCATCTGATGATCCAAGGCGACCGCATGCTGTCGACATACTATGCCCACATAATTCGTTTTGTTACACGGACCTGCGGATGAAAGTGACTGCCGGTTCGATGAGTATTGACACTGCAGCCTGAATATTCGCATAGAATTCATACTTAATGAATATTCAGGAAGCTTACGTAAGCCATTGGATTTAACAAGTTCGATGTTTTTGCGTAGGACAACGGTGAATAGCCTTAAACGCCCTCATAAAGGTGTATGTCAAAAGTGTGGCTCTACTTCACCCCATTTGAGAATGTCAGCTCACTGGACACAACTGCTCCCCTACCGTCGGTGACGGTCAGGAACCAGATTGTGGCCTCTTCAGGCACAAGGGGAGAGATTACCTGCTCGCCCTCAAGGTGTGCGGATGTACTCTCCCAATCGAGCTCATTGATTGGCATAGCTCCAGTCGTGTAGTGAAGCTGCGCAGAGATAAGAGGTGTTTTACGCTTAACGGTGGCATGGACTTTCCCATCGGCTAACTGCGGTTTCATGATGCTTGCCAGTGGGATGCCATCCCTTAAGTACTGGTCAACGAAAAACCCTATTTCCTTCGGTGCCCAGCCCGGCTGATGACCATGAGGCATGTCAACAGTTATGCGGAAGTTACGTTGGCCTTTCACGAGCCTATAGGTTTTCGCATAACTATCAAGTGGATAGGCGAAATCGTTCGTGCCATTAACAAAGAATACAGGCATCACCGCCGATCCGATGTACATGTATGGGTCCCACAGTCGAACCCACTTGTCCTTCTGTGGGATCGTCATTTTCGAAAAACGATCTAGCCACACGCTATTCTCATGTAAGTACCCACAGCCGTACACGGGAACAGCGGCCTTGAAGCGAGAGTCCAAACCCGCCACGATGCATGTCAGGTACCCACCCCAACTGATGCCGGTAATGGCAGTACGATTGGCATCCACTTCTTCGAAGCTGCGTATCAATGAGTGGGCCAATATGACATTTGCAACGCTGTGAAAGGTCCACTGATCTTCTACGGGTTGGTCAATTGCACCAAACTTCTCATCATCCGTTTGGTTAGGGCCACCCTCCGAGAGTCGTTCTCGCTCCGAACCGCAACCAGCAAGATCCATGGCAATGGCTGCGTATCCACGCAGGGCCCAGAGTTTAGCCCATTCCTTGAAGGCGGTCCCTCCTCCTCCATGAACCAGAACAACGGCGGGGAACATTTCGTCTTCTGGAACCCTGGCATTCATTGTTGCAGGGCTCGCATAGTAGGCAAATACACGCGATGGTTTGCCCTGGTAGTATTCTCCCACATAGAAAAGCGACCATACTGGGCTCTCCTGATCGGACCATTCATACGCCGGCGCTTCACTCAGATCGACTAAATCCCAGGGCGTTGTAACAGGAAGCGAGTGCGACGGACGAATACTGTTGCTGTCTTTTTGCAGTACCGTGCACCCCGGGCTCACCTGTATGAGCGCCAAAACACATATGAAACATGTCAGTCGTACAGCTCGAATAATCACGTCAGTGACCCTCTCTGTTTCCATGAATTTCAATATCGTTTTTCCGACAGTGAGCAACCTTTGTGAATTGTGGTGTTGATTATAGCTGTCTCCACTGTTGGTAACAACACAACAGAAATGGAATCTCCCAAGCACATCCGGGCACTACCACCCACAACATGAAAGGCAATACTGTCGCCTTAATTCTTAGACATATCCCCTGCATTCTGGATATCTCTGTCAATAATCGCCCCTACGACACTTTCCATTTACAGCATGAAGGTTCATGCGTCGTCATTCTCTGTGTCAGATTTCAAGTGATTTTTCGAGACAATTCCCAGTCAGTTATTGCCTGCTCATATCAACTGGTTATATTTATCGATATGCGGTGCTACGCGATTCGCGGGGCCTTGAACCTCGACGTCGAGGATCGTTATCGAGCCTCCGCTGGTTTGCCACTGAGTGTGCCAAGCTATCTGTTTTAGAAGTTGGGAGCCCAAAAACCATGATGCGCATTATGACAATAACGCAGTTGTCTCTGGCCGTCTTCATCGTCACCGCAGTCGTTCGACCCGTGCTGGGCGCCGATCGGCCCAACATCGTATTGATCATGACGGACAACCATGGGCCGTGGACGCTCGGTTGTTACGGAAACGAAGAGATTCGCACGCCTCATATTGATCGTCTGGCCAAAGAGGGCACGATGTTTTTGCGAGCGTTTGCCAACAACGCTGTTTGTTCGCCCACGCGGGCCACATGGCTGACCGGACTGATGCCCAGTCAACATGGGGTGCATCGCTACTTGAGTGCGGGCCGGGCCCAAATCGGTCCGAACGCTTATTGCACGATCGGCGAGTTTCGTACGCTGCCGAAGGTCTTGAAGGACGCCGGCTACGTCTGCGGGCTGAGCGGCAAGTGGCATCTGGGCGACAACCTGCGCCCGCAGGAAGGATTCAGTTTCTGGATCACCAAACCGCACGGGCACACCAAGGGATTCTACGATCAAGAGGTAATCGAAGACGGAAAGATTCGCACCGAGCCACGGTACCTGACCGAACTCTGGACCGAGCGCGGGATCGAGTTTATCGAACAGAACAGACAACGCCCGTTCTTCCTGATGCTGGCCTACAACGGACCGTACGGCCTGGGCGCTGCGATGGTCGAGCCGATCAAGAACCGGCACCGGCAATATTACGCCAGTCTGGAAATGAAGTCGTTTCCACGCGAAGAACCGCACGCGTGGCTGCACAGTCAGCGAAACTTGATCAATAAGGTGCAGGCGATGCGAAAGTACGCGGCGGAAATCAGTGCCATTGATGACGGCGTAGGCCAGATCATGGCGACGCTCGAGAAGCACGGGTTGGACGACAAAACGCTCGTTGTGTTCACAGCCGACCAGGGGCTGGCGGGCGGCCACAGTGGCTTCTGGGGAATGGGCGACCACACGCGGCCGCTGACGGCTTACGACTGGACGATGCACATCCCGCTGATCTTTCGTCAACCCGATCGCGTTGCGGCTGGCCAGCGCAGCGACTTGCTGGTCAGCAACTACGACTTTTTTCCATCACTCCTACATTATTTGGGACTTGAAGAGAAGCTGCCGACCGAACCCAAGTTGCCGGGTCGCAATTTCGCTCCCGTGCTACGTGGCGAGTCGATCACGTGGGACAACGTTGTTTTTTACGAGTTCGAAAACGTCCGCGCCGTGCGCACGGAACGTTGGAAATACATCGAGCGCATTCACCAAGAGCCAAACGAACTGTATGACCTGAAGAACGACGCCGGCGAGCGAAACAACCTTTACGGCCTAACGCAATGCGCCGAAGTCCAGCAGCAGTTGAAAATGCGTCTCGATCGCTTCTTCCAGCGATACGCCGATCCGAAGTGGGACCTGTGGCATGGCGGGAAGTCGAAATCGAGGCTGATCACTGAGAAGCTGTTCCAGTCGTCGATGTGAAGGTGAGAGAGTCGCCCACGCAGTGCCCCAACTCAAAGAGGACCCTGGCAAGGATTTTTAAGTTGTTTCTTCCTGACTATTTCCCTAAAATTAATCCATAATCGATAGTCAGGGAGCTTACATAAGCCGTTGAGATTAAACGAGTTCGAATTGATGAGTAGGACACCAGACAATGTGTTATTCTGCCGACGCCTCAAACAAAACGTTTCCGAATACCAGGGGCAGGCCTGTGTGTCTGCCCAGGCAACCACATAGGGTTGCCCCTACAAGGTTTCGCTTTCGCCTTTTGCCTTTTCTGTTTTCCGTTTGGCTCCTTGCGTGCCCTGCCGGAGCCAAGGCCTCGTCGGGGGGCAGTTCATTGGAACCCCTCAATCGATTTCCGCGCATGGTACAGGAGTACTTTGTACGGGCCGTTCGCCGAGTCGAAAACCAGGCCAATGCACGACGGGCAACTCTGAAAACTCAAGCCGATGCCGAGGCATATGTGCGTGACGTGCGTGAGAAGATCCAGCAGAGTTTCGGCCCCTGGCCCGAGAGAACACCTCTCAAGCCGCGCATCACGGGCACCATCGAGCGCGACGCGTACAGAATTGAGAACATCATCTTTGAGAGTCGACCTAATTTCATGGTGACCGCCAATCTGTACATCCCAAAGGGCCGAGCGTTCCCCCTGCCCGGTGTTGTGGGGACATGCGGTCACTCGGCAACGGGAAAAATGGCAGATTTGTACCAGTCCTTCGCCCAGGGATTGGCCAGGCAGGGATATGTTGTCATGATTTATGATCCCATCGGCCAGGGTGAGCGTCTGCAGTATCCGGACGAAAACCTAAAATCGAAAATCGGAGTGGGCGTTCGTGAGCATCTGTACGCAGGCAATCAGCAATTCCTGGTAGGAGAGTTCATCGGCTCATGGCGAGCTTGGGATGGGATACGCGCCTTGGATTACCTGCTCACTCGTGACGAAGTCGATCCGAAGCACGTGGGCGTCACCGGCAACTCCGGCGGAGGGACCATGACGACGTGGCTGGCCGGCGTCGAGCGACGCTGGACGATGGCCGCTCCGAGCTGCTTTGTGACGACGTTCCGGCGGAACATGGAGAATGAGCTGCCCGCCGACACCGAACAGTGTCCGCCGCTAGCTCTGGCGCTAGGGCTGGACCATTCCGACTTTATCGCCGCGATGGCACCCAAGCCCGTTGTTATCCTGGCAAAAGAGAAGGACTACTTCGACGCCCGCGGCGCCGAGGAGGCCTACAATCGACTTAGTGACCTTTACAGACTATTGGGAGCAGAGGAGAACATAGAACTCTTCATCGGCCCAAGCTACCACGGCTATTCCCTGGAGAATCGGGAGGCGATGTACAAACTGTTCAATCGCGCGACGGGTATATCCGACACGCACCGCGAGCCCGGGCTGGTCATCGAGAAAGACGAAACCCTCTATTGCGCCCCGCGCGGCCAAGTCTGCACGTTGGATTCTCGACCGGTGTATTCTTTTACCAGAGAGCTGTCGCAGGAGCTTGCCAAGAAGCGACGTAAACGCATTCCTCTAAAGGCGCTCAAGCGCGACATTGCAAAGGTATTGGGATTCCAGCGGTCTGCCACCTTCCAGACCGGAAACGTGGTCCCCGAGTATCGCATCATGCGCAATTGGCGCTCTCGAGAGTTCCCCAAGCCGCGTTGGACCACGTACCTTGTGGACACCGAGCCCGGGATTCAGGCCATCGTGTACAGGCTCTCCGACGAGCAGTTGTTGTCGCGGCCACCCAGGGGACAAAAGCGGGCGATCCTTTACGTCTCGCACCAGTCGTCCGACGCCGAGCTGCGCAGCGAGCCGCTGATAAAGCAGCTTATCGAAGCCGAGCCCGACTCGGCGTTCTTCACGTGTGACGTGCGTGGCATAGGGGAATCGCAACCCGACACGTGCAACGAAAACTCATACGTCAGCGCCTACGGCAGCGACTACTTCTACGCAATTCACTCGATCATGCTCGGTCAACCCTACCCGGGGCAAAGGACGCGAGACATACTCCGGGTCCTCCAATGGCTCAAAAGTCACGGCCACGACGAAGTCCATCTGGTCGCCAAAGGCTGGGGCACAATCCCCGCCACCTTCGCGGCGGTCCTCTCGGACCAAGTCAAGCAGGTCACACTCAAGAACGCCCTGACGTCATATTCCGACATCGCCGAGTCCGAGACATATTCATGGCCCCTTTCGGCTCTGGTGCCCAATATCCTGGAGTCGTTCGACCTGCCCGATTGCTACAAAGCCCTGAAAAAGAGGAACCTAAAACAAATCGACCCCTGGGGCCCGAACGGCTGTCCTACGCAAAAACAGTAGTGAAGGTATGAATGTTTGAGTCACAACATTTTGAAATGGTAGTCAGTATATTCTTTTCATTTCCCAAGAAATATTGCCAGCGCAACGGATTCAATGCCCGCTACGAATGGCAGCCATTTTTATGAGGAAACATGCGTGAGAAATCAGCTGTTCAGTGGTGGCCTTGCAATTTGGTTACATGGGCGCAATGCGTTTGGCCCCGACCTGGGTCGTCAGGATGACGTGCTGGTCAAAGCTCTCGGCGATCAGCCGGTGCTTGATGGCTTGATGATTGGCCGAATTGAATAGATCCTCAAACTCCCACGGATCATGCTGAAGATCGTAGAGTTCACCCAGATGATGGTCGTGGTATAGGCTCAGCTTGTACCGACCGTCGTGATACATCGTGGCGAAGGTGCCGGTCCCTCCGGTGAACTGCGGATCGAGAGCATCGAAATATTCGCAACGCACACTCGATCGCAACTTGTTGCCATCCGCTTCGCCGCGGAGAACGGGTAAGAGGCTACGGCCCTGGTGATAATCCGGCACTTCCACTGCCGCGATGTCCAGTAGGGTCGCCGACAAATCCAATAGCTCCACCAAGCCGTTTGACTGACGATTCTGCTGAAAATGCCCCGGCCACGAAACAATCAACGGAACACGAACGAGGCCTTCGTAAAAGCGACAACCCTTTTGAAGCAAGCCGTGATCGCCCAGCATCTCGCCGTGGTCCGAGGTGAAAATGATGACCGTGTTGTCAGCCTGGCCGGAGTCTTCAAGGGCGTCCATAATGCGCGAAAACTGATCGTCGATCTGAGCAATCATGGCGTAATAATGGGCCTGCACCCGTTTGGCGTCATGATCCTCCGGACGCCCGACCTCTCCCTGGAAATCGATCGACGCCAGCTTTGCCTGGTGCGCCAGGTCCGACTCTTTGAAATACGGCCCCGGCATTTGTTCGGCATCAAATCGGTCGGCATACGCCCTGGGCGGCACAAACGGCGGGTGCGGGTCATAGACGTTGATGTTCAATAGCCATGGTTTGCCATGGTCGCGCGCGATGAAATCAATCGCCCGGTCGGAAGCCCACCGCGTCTGATGAAATTCAGAGGGCACACGATCCGGGCTCTGGCGCATCGCATCAAGATCGCCCCCCCCCTCACGCACCCAGTCGGCGTAATCATGTGACCCTGCGGGCCAGTCGTCACGCGGGGCATGACTGTGGTACCACTCAGAAAAACCATCGTCGAGACGCGGTTCGGGGCGGTAGCCGGCGCTGAGCAGGTGAAATTTTCCGATCATGCCACAGTGGTAACCGGAATCGGCGATGAGCTTACTAATCAACGGGGGTGCCATCGCTGGAAACGTGTCGTTGCCGTTGCGGGTGCTGCCCAAACGGGAGGGGTAGAGCCCGGTCATGACGCTCGATCGGCTGGGCGTGCAGATCGGGCTTTGGCAATAGGTATGCGTGAAACTGGTTCCCGCCCCCACCAATCGATCAATGGCTGGGGTCTGAACGTGCGAATTGCCGAGGGCGGCGATGGTATCGAAGCGCTGCTGATCGGTGCAGTACCACAGAATGTTGGGTCGGGGATGGTTCACTTCAGGAGGTCTCACTTTCCGCGTTGGAAGAATGATAGCGACGAACGAGAGGCAGGACCAGCAGACCGATCGAGATCAGAAACAACACCGCCGAAATGGGTCTTGTGATGATCGGCAGGAAGCTGCCTCCACTGCTCATCAGTCCGGCTGAAAGTTTCTCCTCGGCAATCGGACCGAGTACAAAACCGATGACGAACGGTGCAAGCGGAATCTTGCTCCGCTCCATCACGTAGCCCATCAGGCCGAAGCCAAGCATCACCCAAACATCGAACAGGCGGTTTGACAGGGCATAGGAGCCAATGACACAGAACATGATGATGACGGGGACCAACAACGCGCGGGGTAGATCCGCCAACTTGGCCAGCCACCCGATAGAGACCATCATGATCACTGCCATGGCAAGGTTCGCGATAAAGTAAGTACCCATGATCGTGTAGACGATGGATGGACTCTGTTCGAAGAGCAGCGGTCCGGGCCTCAGGCCATGAATGACCAGCGCGCCCAGAAGAATCGCATCAATCACACTACCCGGAATGCCCATCGATATCAGAGGAATGAGCGCACCGCCCACCGTCGCATTGTTCGCTGACTCGGCGGCGACGATGCCCTCGTCACTTCCCGAGCCAAACGCCTCGGGCGTCTTCGAGCAGCGCTTCGCCGCCGAATAGGCCGTGACCGACCCAATGTTTGCGCCGACGCCGGGCAAAATTCCGATCCATGTCCCAATGACCGAACTGCGCAACAGATTGATCCATTGCGCCCTCCAATCGTCGACACTCAACCACAAACCACGCCGACTCATTTCAACGCGTACACCGGTCGCATCAATGTGCAACACGTCCTGAATGATCTGGCTGATCGCGAAGAGGCCGATTAGAACCGGTAGCAGTTTGAAGCCATCGTTCATTTCCGTCAGACCGAATGTCATTCGGGCCGCGCCGGTCGATCCGGCAATACCCGGCATGGCCACAAGAATCCCCAGGAACCCGCTGAGCAAGGACCGGCACAACGACTTACCACCGGTCGATGCAATCAGCACCAGCGCCATCAAGACCAGCGAGAAGAATTCAAATGGCCCGAGTTTGGTTGAAATGGCCGCCATGGGCCTTGAAAGCAGAACCAGAAAAGCAAACGACACGAGACCGCCAACCAACGATGCGGTGATGCCCAGGCCGAGCGCCCTTCCCGGTCGGCCCGATTTTGCCATCGGGTAGCCATCGAGTGTGGTCATGATTGACGCGGGCGTTCCCGGCATGCGCAACAGCGTGGCGGTAATGAGGCCACCGCTGATGGATCCAACATACATCGAAATGAGAAGGATCATCGCCTGCTCTGGCACCATCGTGAACGTCAGTGGCAAGGAAAGCGCGATGAGCATGGCGCCGGTCAGGCCCGGAATCGCACCCACGGTGATACCCAGGGTGGTACCCACCAGCATCAACAGCAACCCGATCGGGCTCATTAGCTGTTGCAGGGCAATTTCCAAACCGGTCATATCAATCGAGTCCTACGGTAGGTCGATAACGAAAACACGTTTGAACACGAACTCCATGCCCAGACCGCACAGCAGTGCGACTTCACCCATCGCGAGCCACGGTTTGCGCGGCAAACGTGCCGCGAGCAAGGCACCAACGACCAGAATGAACAACGTGGTCAGAATCGCGAATCGCACGATGCGCAACTGCAACAAAGCGACATAAAACAGCGTGATGGCGCCAACGGCCCATGCCAGGGCCGGTTGTGCCTTGGGGCGATCGATCGCCCGCGACGCCTCCTTGTCACGCTCGCTCCGGTGGGAGGCAATGACGCAGAGCAATAGTCCGGCGACCACGCAACTCACGATGAGCGGAAAATTGGGCAGCTCGGCTCGATGGCTGAGATCGACCTGTCCCAGCGTCTCCATGCGTTCGGTGATTAGAGTCTTTAACGCATCACCGCGGACGAAGAGCGCTTCGGTATGAGTGCGGGCCAGTTGAGCCTTCACCAGATCGGTGTTCATCGCCTTCTCCAAAACCGCTGCGATGGCGTCGATCTTGACCGTGGGCGTCCCTTTCGGCGCCCACCAATAGTGCGTGTTATGGTGAATCACATCGATGCCCTGCGATTGCGCCGTTGGCACGTCCGGAATCGCCGAATTGGGTTCGAAATCAAGAATGGCCAACGCTCGAATCTTGCCACCACCACGATAATTGATGTATTCATCGAGCGAAAAAATACCCATATCGAGGTGGCCGCCAATCAACAGGGTATAGCGTTGTTGACCACCACCGGATTGAACCGTTCGAAACTTGGCGCCCTCAACGGCGCGTTCGAGCAGAATGCCCGCAAAGTGCGCCGGTGCACCCACATTCGCCCCAAACTTGATGGTCTCTGGTCTTGCTCTGGCTTCCGCCATGAGTTGTTTGAGCGACTGAAACTTGGAGTCGTCCGGAACAATGACCATCATGCTCGCGCGGCCCGTCGCCGCGATGGGCTCAAACGCTTCGGGTCCGTAGGGCACTTTGCCCGAGAGCTTGGCGGTCATGATCGCCTCGTGCAGATTCAGGATCGTGAATCCGTCGGCCGGCGCCGCCATGACGGTCCGGCTGCCGATGGTGCCACTGCCGCCCTTTTGATTAATGATCACCCATGGCCGGTTGCTCAGACCCTCGTCGGTGATCGCTTTTTGCATCATCCGGACGAACGAGTCCGATCCGCCCCCTGCGCCAAACGGAACGATGATTTTTAGCGGCCGGTTGCGAGAGGCCCCCGTCCCCGTCGACATGGCGACCAGGATGGCAGCAATAGCAAAGACCGCCAGCGCGTGCCAAGCACGAGATGGAGTCGATTTGAGTGTGGTGTCGGTAGCCAGATCGGAATCCTGCTCATTTTCTTGACTGCGGCCCCAATTCCTGGATTCCTATCACGATGACAGCTGATCGATGGCGCCGTTACCCAGGCCGTTGAAGCTGTCCCCGGTGATGCCGAACTTGTTCATGATCGTGACGTGCAGGTTCGCCAACGGCGTGCCTTTGTCGAGCACGACGTGACCGCCCGGATGGATCGTGCCGCCGGCGCGACCGGCGAGGATGATCGGCAGGTTCTGGCGCTGGTGACCGTTGCCGTCCTTCATGCTCGAGCCGTACATCACCACGGCGTTGTCGAGCAGCGAGGCGCCGTTCTCGTCGATGCCCTTGAGGCGTTCAAGCAGGTAGGCGAACTGCGAGGCGTACCACCTGGAGACCTTGGTGTACTCGCGAATGGCGGTGTCCTGTTCCTTGTGGTGGGACATGCCGTGGTGATCGGAGTTGACGCCGTCGAGGAAGCTGAAGTTCTGGCGGCTGAATCCGTGCGCGGTCATGAGCGAGGCGACACGCGTGGTGTCGGTCTGCAGCGCCAAGACCATCAGATCGATCATCATCTTCAGGTGCTTGTCGCGCTCACGTGGGATGCGGTCTTCGGGACGATGTAGCGTTGGCGTGCTCGAAGGTTGCCAGGATCGCTTAGGCGGGTTGAGGGCCTTCTCGATGCTGACCTCGGTGGAGCGGACGGACTCGAGGTACTCGTCTAGTTTGTGCCGGTCGGACGTGGATGCCTGGCGACGCAGCGCCTTGGCGTCGTCCATCACCAGATCGAGCACGCTGCGCTGATCGCGCGCCTGCCGGCGCGCCTCGGGAGACGAACGCGTTCGGAACATGCGATCGAACGCCACAGCCGGGTTGATCTCCGGGCTGATGCGCGTGGTCGAAGAGGTCCATGAGATCGTGTTGGCGTAAGCGATGGGCTTGCCGGCGCCGGCGTTACCCTGGCGCGGGGGCTCGGTGCCGAGTGTGATCGAGGGCAGCAGGGTGTCGCCACCGACCTTCCGGGCGATGACCTGATCGAGCGAGACGGCGCACCGGTTGTCCTTCACGCCCACGCCGGTCAGGAAGGCGCTGGTCATCGACACGTGCCCGCCCGACGCCTCGTTGTCAAGGTTGGAGAGGATGGTGATGTCGTCGCGCACGTTCTTGAGCGGCTCGAGGATGGGCGAAAAGGTGAAGTCCTTGCCCACGCCGTCCACGTCCCACGCGGCCGGGTACACGCCGTTGGGGTGGAAGACCGTGATGAAGCGTATCGGCGCCTTGGCGCCCGCCGCCATCGCGCGGGAGGTGGGACCCATGATGTCGAGCATGGGCAACGCTATCGCGACGCCTACGCCACGCAGGAAGGTCCGTCGTTTGATATTCCACGATCGTTTCATGATTACACTCCAAACAGGTCGCCCGCGTCACTCGCCGGGCCGGGATGGGCTGTCCTTTAATTTACGGAAACCTCCGAGCGTCCGTCACCCTCGGGGCGGTTGTTCTGATGTCCAAACGGGTAGCTGAGCACCACCGCCTCCACGAGCGTGGCGGCGCTGTAGTCATCCTCGGCGACGGCCCGCGTGATCGCTTCAATCGTCGGCGTGTCGTAATACTTGAGCTGACGTCCCAGCGCAAAACCGAGCATCCGTTCTGTAACGTTCTTTAAGAACGAGTCTTTACGGTGCTCCATCAGGTAAGCCTTGAGCTCGGCGGGACCTTCGAAGGTGATGCCCTCGTCGAGGGTACCCGTGGCGTCGATCGCCACGCCATTCTCGCGCCTGCGGAAGCGGCCGATCGCATCGAAGTTCTCGAGCGCGAAGCCGATGGGATCGATCTTGTCGTGGCAGGAGGCGCAGGTCGGATCGCGCCGGTGCCGGATGAACTCCTCACGCAACGTCAGCCCCTTCTTCTGACCGGCGTTGCCCGGCAGGGCCCCGGCGTCGGCGGGCGGGTCACCGGCCGAGAGTCCCAGCAGCGTTTCGAGCACCCACTTGCCCCGCATCACCGGGCTGGTGCGCGTGGGGCTGGACGTCGCGGTGAGCACCGCGCCCATGCCCAACAGACCGCCGCGGTTGGGGTCCTTGAGTTTGACGCGACGCATCTCGTCGCCGAGCACCGATCGCACGCCGTAGTGTCGCGCGAGCGTTTGATTCAGGTAGGTAGAGTCAGAATCGATGAGCCCGAGCAGGTTGCCCTCGCCGCGGAGCATGTCTTCGAAGGTGAGGATCACTTCGAGCTTCATCGCCTGGTTTAATTCGACGGTGAACTGTGGGAAGCGATCCGGATCGGGCATCACGCTCTTGCCGAGGGTATCGAAGTCGAGCCACTGACCGGTGAACGTCTCTGCGAAAGCGCGGGCCCTGGGATCGGCGATCATGCGACGCACCTGTCGCTTGAGCGTTGCCTCGTCGCTCAGCTTGCCCGCGATCGCCAGTTCCATCAAGGCGTCATCCGGCATCGACATCCACAGGAAGTACGACAGGCGCGAGGCGAGCTGCACGTCCGTCAGCGCCGCCGCCGACGCGTCCGGCCCGAACTCGCCGCGGAAGATGAAGTTCGGCGAAGCGAGCACGCCCGTCAGCGCCAACCGGATCGAATCGCGGTAGCTGTCGCCGCGTACGTGACCTATGTCAAACAACTCGAGGTAACGCTCCACCTCGCCCTTCTGCGCCGGCCGTCGGAAGGCGCGGGGCACGAAGCGATCGAGCACACGCCGTGCGGCGTCACGCGGCGCGAGGTTGCCGCTGGGCTCGGCGATGAGCACGTGTTTCGAGCCGATCGAGCCCGCGGGGGTGAGCGGTCCGGTGACCTCGATCCAGTCGATGTGCGCGTTGCCGAGCTTCACGCCTTTCTGGATGTGCGCGATGGCATCCAGCAGCGTCTGGTTGTCGGCCAGTCGCTCGGCGTTCTCCGCCTCAAAGCTCTTCTTGAACGACCCCACCTCGACATCCATCGCTTTAGCGATGTCATTGAGGTGTTTATTCAGAGCCTTGTTTTTCTTGTTCGCGTTGTCGCGGTACTTGTTGATGTCCTTTTTCGAGCCCGCGGGCCCATAAGCGCGCAGCCACTCGAACGCTTCCTGCATCGCCTCCGAGGCCGCCTGCGTCTTCTCGATGAGCCTGGTCTCTACGCCCGCCTCCACCACGCCGCGCGGGATCTTCGGGGCGTTGCGTCGCCCCTCACTCTGCATCAGCTTTCGGAAGGTCTTGCGATCGTCGGGGTGGTAGGGCTTGACGTCGTCGTTCGGGTCGGGCGGGGGGGCGGGCTTTTGGATGTTCCACGCCATCTGGTGGCTGCCGCGCGGCACGTAGGCGCGGAGCGTGTAGTAGGACGGGTCTTCGCCCAGCAGGACGATGTCGCCCACCACCTCGTCGTTGATGCGCAAACGCGTGCCGGACATCTCCGTGGTGGAGCGTGCCCGCAGCTTGAACTCGTAGTAGCCGTCCTGCGGGAAGACGACCGATTCGTAGAGCGTCATCTGACCGCGGTTGAGGGCATAACCCTCAAAGTCGTCGCCATGCTTCTGGGGGCGCATCGACGTCTCGGTCATGAACATCGCTTCGGATTCGAGGTGCACCGTCGACGGATCGCCGTCGAGCGCGAACAGCGCATCGAGGGCGCGTTCCGCGGCCGCGAGGTACTTCTCCAGGATCCCGGGTGTGACGAACAACGCGTCTCTATCGTTGTTGAAGCCGCTGGCGCCCTGACCGTCCTCGCCGAAGAACTGTCCGGGGTGCAGGTCGATGCCCAACAGATCGCGCATCGTGTTGTTGTACTCGGCCCTGGTCAGACGCGGGATGGTGACGTGACCCGGATTCTTGTGCTTGGACCAGTCCAGCGTGTGGATCGTCTGATCGACCCAGTGGGCCAGCTTGGCACGTTCTTCGGCGGTGGGAAGCGGTTCCTTTGGGGGCATCTCTTCTGCTTCGATCAGCAGCAGCGCCTCTTCCCAGAGCTTGGGCCGCTTGAGGATCGAGTCGCGCGTGTCGAAGACGGTCAGGTCCAGGTCGCCTTTCTTCTCGTCCGGGTTGTGGCAGCCGTGGCAGTACTTCTCGAACAGCGGCTTGACCGGCTCCATCGACCAACCGCTAGCGCCCACCGGCTCGGTGCCGAGCGCCGAAGCGCCCGATAAAACCAGCGCGGCGCCGAACGTGAAACATAGTCGTTTGATTCCACTCACGTTGAAATCCTGATGATGCTGAGCCATGAAAAAACAGGTCTTCCCGGACCCATTGATTGTACCCTCCGTGCCCCTTGAACACACGTGTTTTCGTTCAGTTTTCAAAGTCCTCCGACAGAGTACCACCGGAGGAAAGGGTCAACTCGTGGCAAACCACAAGAGCAAACCAATGAAGGACCGGCGCATGTCTCACGGTCGAAGAACATTTCTGAAAGCGGCGGCAGCATCGGTGGCACTGCCACCTTGGTCCCGGCGTCCGCGCTGGGCAAAGACGGCAACACCGCGCCTACAACGACTTCCGCGAGATTATGGCCCGCGATGACATCGACGCTGTGCACTGCGCAACACCGGATCACTGGCACGCGCTCGTAGTGATCGAGGCATGCCGCAACGGAAAGGACATCTACTGCCAGAAGCCCGAGACCAAGACGCTCCGCGAAGGCAAGCTGATGATCGACGCAGCCCGGCGTTAGGGTCGGGTCGTATCCGGCGGCAGCCAGCGTGTGCTTGGGGATTACCGGGGCATGGTTAATCCCTGCTGGGATGGGAGCAAGGGCATCATC
>JADFMM010000370.1 GCA_022563885.1 Planctomycetota bacterium
CTTGACGGCGGTTTCGCAATTTAGCGCAGCTGCAGATGTTCGGCCTTGGAGGGTGATGTAGGGAGCATTCTTAACCGTCACGGTCGTGACTTGCTGGAATCGAACCGTTTTGACCTCCAGGACGGCGTCCCCCGCTTGAGCGTAAGCCGTTAAGAGATCGGTGGCATCTTTGACCTTCTGTCCGTTGACACCCTGAATCAGGTCGTGTTCCAAGAAGCCGGCTGCGGCTGCGGCTGAACCTTCCGGCACTGCCATGAGGGCCACCCCACCATCCGCTTTGCGGGTGCCGAAGGCCGAGAACTCTGCGTTCTTGATTGAATGAAGCTTGGCACCCAACCAGTACCTCGTTTGCGCAGCAGTGCTTGGCTCTGCCTGACCTGCTCTCGTTGTACCTAAGGCCGGAATAATTGGTGTCTTGGCGATAGCCTTAAGCGATGCCTTTTTGACACCGAATTGGTCCATGGGAAAGTTCTTGAATCCGCGCCGCAACGCTGGAGAGCCTTGCTTGACACGGAAGTCACCCTTGGCCGGATCAACAAAGAGTGGGTCCCCCACAATGGAATCCAAATCCCATCCATGTTCAGCATACTTGTTTTTGTGTCTTGGATTGCTCACAAAAAACAAGTTCTTGCCAATATATTTACCCGTGGCGGTTTGCGTGGGAGCTCGAATGCCTTTGACGTCCGTCATGACGATATTGCCGTAGAATTCATCCTCGCTGTTGACGTACCAGACGTGTGGATGAAAGCTGTTGTTGACCATGATGTTGTTCCAGGCCCGTCGCTTGAATCCCTCACGAAACTTGAGACCGCCATTCAACATCAGATTGTTGTAAATCTCGTAGTTCGATGAGCCGTCATCCAGATTGATGTCCCAGCCATGGTCACAACGCCAACGGCTACTGCGGATGGTGGTCGTGTGCATGGCATTGAGGAAGGGAAGATTGGGTTCGTTGTCAATGAACGTCTGGGAAGTACCCCTGTCACTTCGCCAATAGCGATCTCGGCCCCAAGAGTTGAAGGAGCCGTGGTCATGGGTCTCCAGCACGGTATCAAAGACATCACAGCGTTCGATCAAATGGCCGCCCCAGCAACCGTCGCCGATATTGATGCCGGCCCGGGCACAGTCATACACCGAGGTATCACGCACTGTGATTTTCATGGCCATTTCAATCTGCACGCCGGCCGGTTGACGTTCCACGCGGCCGATGCCATGGATCAGACAGTCCTCCACGATCCCAAAGGCGGGATAGTCTTCGGTCTTGGGGCCGGGCGTACGATCGATCTCGGCAAGATCGTTTTTCTGACCATATTCGAATAGGGGATCACGCACGGCCTTGGGATCGCCGACAAAACAGACGCCACTGGCTCCCGCATCGTGAATGTGGCAACCCTTGACCCATGTGTGGCGATTGTAGCCATTGACAAACACGGCGTTGCCACCGACCTGGTCAAACTCACAATCGAGAAGTTGCACGTGCTCGGTGCCCGTGAGCATCACCGCCCCACCACGGTAGATGGCCCAATCGGATCGGAGCATGGGCTCCTTGGTCTCCATAAAGGTGCGGGCCGCGTGACGCACGGTGAAACCCCGCAGGGTGATGTAGCGTACCGGGGCCTCGACCGATCCCTGGAACTCGATCAAATGGCTTAAACGCACGACCTCCACCACCGCCCGGTTTAGATCCTTCCCCGCTTCCGGCATGTAGTAGAGGATTCCCTTTTCAGGGTTGTGGTACCACTCACCGGGAGCATCGAGTTCTTCGAAGATGTTCTCTACCATGCGGAATTCCCGGTGCATACCCGAACGTCGATTATTCTGCCATCCGCCTTCATAGGTCACTTCGCCGTTAGCATCCTTGCCGGTGATCCGATAGTGGTAGCCACCCCAGCGAGAGCGATGCATTGCGTGGATATAGCCCCCCGTCGGATCGGTCCAGCCCGCAGCCCGCGTCTTGGAGAACGCGTCGGCCGCGTAGCCTTGGTACGCAATGGTCGGCCTCGTAGGGTCATAGTTGGGGTAGCGGGCCATGCGCTGGCTCTTGCCATCGATAAAGAGCTGATCAATCTTCAGCGCCTTGGGGGTCTCCGCTTGGAAGATACCGTCCCGATAGGGCCTCCATTGTAACGACAGTCTTGAACCCCGGCGGATTCAACTCACAAGTGCAACAAATGAGTTCCAAAAAAGAGTGGCGAGCGGGTAGACTTACCCACGTCGTCAATCAACACTCATTTGAAGGAGCATTTATGAGTAAGTCGTACCACCAACTCACCGAGGAAGAGCGTATCGAAATCTATGCGCTAAGGAAAGAAGGAAAATCAGAATCGAAAATTGCTACGGCCCTTGAGCGAGATCGATCTACCATTCAGCGGGAGATTTGTCGGAATTCCGGGCAGCGAGGCTACCGCCCAAAACAGGCACACAGTAAGGCCAAGGAGAGGCAGGTGCTTAAGCGTAGGGCGATCAAAATGACTGAACCGACTCTGGCCTACATCCGGAAAAAATTGGCTCTGCAATGGAGTCCTGACCAGATCTCAAATTCTATGCGTTTGGACAGTCATTACACCGGTCAGGCCGTGAGCCATGAAGCCATCTATTTGCATATCTGGCAAGACAAACGCACCGGCGGAACCCTCTACAAGCAATTGAGAATCGCAAGCAAGGACAAATACCGGAAACGATACGGTAAGCAAGACTATCGCGGTAAGATCCCTAACCGTAAGGACATAGACGAACGGCCCGCGATTGTTGACCAGAAAGAACGTCTTGGCGACTGGGAAGCAGATCTGGTCGTAGGGTCAGCCGGAAGCGGCTACCTTGTCACACTGGTGGAACGGGTTTCGAAGATGACGCTGATCGGTTTTGTTGACCACAAGACAGCCCCTGAAGTGACCGCGAAAATCATTTATCTCTTACTGCCTTACAAGCGGTATGTGCACACAATTACCTTTGACAATGGTCGTGAATTCATTGGCCATCAGGAGATCTCCAGACAACTGAACTGTGGTTGCTATTTTGCCAAACCCTATCACTCCTGGGAGCGAGGGCTGAATGAAAACACGAACGGCCTCATCCGTCAGTACCTTCCGAAAAAGTTACCGTTCCCTCCCATAACGGGTTCCACCTTACAATACATTATGGGTAGATTAAATACACGACCGAGGAAGTTACTTGACTATGTCACACCAACGGAAATATACTCTCAGTTAATCAAATTAGCGGCATGATGAAAACGACTCATTTGTTGCACTTGTGAGTTGAATCCGCCTATAATACAATATAGAGACCAGAGCAGTCACGGGAACTGTTTATGACGTCATCTGGGAAATTTCAGATAAGGATTATTGACCTGAGGAGCATTAGCGATGAGCGACGATAAAAACCCTATCACAGCCAAAGACCTTAATCGCGAAATCTTTGAGATATTCGATGAATATGTCCACAGTCCCATGAGTCGACGCGATTTTTTGAATCGGGTCTCAAAGGTGGCCCCGGCGGGATTGGCGGCCGGCGCCATTGTAGAGTTTTTATTACCGAAATATGCCCAAGCCACGCAAATTGCACCCGATGATGATCGGCTTTGGTCAGAGACCATCAGCTACACCTCTGTCAAAGGAGCTGATACGATGAACGGATTGCTGACGCGTCCGGCAAATGCAGAAACCAAGTTGCCGGGAATTATCGTGGTGCACGAAAATAGAGGATTGAATCCCCATATTGAAGACGTGGCACGTCGTGCGGGTATCGCTAATTTTATCGCGCTTGCGCCAGATGCCTTAACACCGTTGGGGGGGTATCCTGGCAACGATGATGCGGGGAGACAACTACAACGTCAGCGGAGTGCTGACGACATGCTGGAAGATTTCATTGCTGCCTTTTGGCATTTGGCGACTCATCCCGAATGTAGTGGTCACGTTGGCGTGGTTGGATTTTGTTTTGGTGGCGGCATCGCCAATCAGATGGCCACGCGTTTACCGGATCTTGGTGCGGCGGTCCCCTTCTATGGGAATGAACCGCCGATAGATGAGGTCCCCGAGATTCAGGCACCGCTCCTCTTGCATTTTGCTGAATTGGATAATAGGATCAACGCTGGATGGCCCGCATACGAGGCTGCTTTACAAGAACATAATAAGACGTATACAGCCCATATATACGCCGGTATGAATCATGGTTTTCATAATGACACCACACCAAGGTATGACGAGACCTCGGCGGTCCTGGCCTGGGAACGGACCATTGACTTTTTTGACACGCACCTAAGGATTCCGGAGGACATCCCTGAAGGCCCCACAGGCCGCAGGAGAGTTGTGCAGTAGGGTTGGACGATGCAAGCTCGTAGGGTGTAAATTGTACTAGTCCCACGCTGCACCGAAAACTGCTATGCGATACACTACCCGCTTCCCGAGGATTGGGTTGCCAAAGGATTCGATGACTCACACTGGCCGAACCACGCCCTACACCAACGCAACCGTGGGCGTCAACAACAAACTTGCCTACACCCATTTCTCAGGACTCTAGGGGTCACGTCTCAATTACAGGACTCTAGGGGTCACGTCTCAATTATTAATTATTGACATGTGCCCTGTTGGCGGTATCATCCCGCCATGGCAAGACTATTGCGAATTGAGTATCCGGGGGCGTTTTACCACGTGACAAACCGCGGACGGCAGCAGGAGGCGATCTGCGATGACGATAAGGACCCAGAACGATTTCTTTCCTGCATCGAGAGGGTCCTCCCTGTTCGGCGTTAGACTGCATGCCTACTGCTTGATGACAAACCACGACCCTCTTGTCGTCGAAACACCCGAGGCCATCTATCTCGCCAGGGAGCTAAGCGGGCATAGCGGAGAAGAACTTGGTCAGGAGTTCGGCAAGATTTCCGGAGCAGCAATCTCTGCACCATGTAAACA
>JADFMM010000371.1 GCA_022563885.1 Planctomycetota bacterium
GGATAATTCGGTAACTTATTGTCATGCACGTCCTAAGGTGCCCAAGCCAAACCAGTGTCGCTCGGATACCTCATTTTCTCAATGGCTGTTATTTCAGGCTAGGTCGGTCTGGAATCCTTGTCAAGTGAAAATGATGACCCGCTTGTTGGTGTGCACGGCGGAAGACGCTTGCCATGACGGCTAAATGCGACGCTATACAGGATCATTTCGAATAGAACAGTTGAAAGCTTAGGCCTGGCGCTCTACGTCCTCTCCTCTACGTCCTCTCTACGTCCTACCTCTACGTCCTACGTCCTTCGGAGATTTGGTGATGGATGCATTGACGATGGCCATCATGGGTAGGCAACCGAGTGCATCGCTGCTACTACACTCCGATCAAGGATCTCAATATGCGTCGGACAGCTACCAACGCACGTTAAAACAACACGGCATCATCTGTAGCATGAGTCGCAAAGGATGCTGCTGGGACAATGCCGTTGCAGAAAGTTTTTTCCACAGCCTTAAGACGGAAAGGATTCACCACGAGACATATAAAACCCGTTCCCAAGCCAGGTTGAGAGTGTTCGATTATATCGAGACTTTCTACAATCGCCGAAGACGAGACGTCATTCGAGCCTGGACTACCTGGCTCCGATGGTATATGAAATGCAACTAAACTAACCCCCATCCAACGACCCGAGTGTCCACCAAACCGGGGTTACTTCAGAATGACCCCCTATCCGCTCGGATGTCCGCAGGCTCTCTAGGGGCTAACGTGAGCTCCCAGCCTCATGCCAATGCCGTCACGCCCAAAAGTTCTTTCTCGCGACGAACCTTCCTGAATCCAACCTCATAGAGGCGTTTAGTGACCCCGGATACAAAGGAATTGCCATGCCTTACTGTGGATGGATTCCCCGTGTAGTGAAACAGCACGCCTCTCTTTTTGAGTACCCGTTTGAGTTCTCTGTAGAACGAATCGCCGTATAATTCCCCCGCAAGGGAAAAACGCGGGGGATCATGAATGATGGCATCGAACGAATCGGCATCAAAGGAATGAATGAAGGACGCAATATCCTTGTGTTGCTGGACAATCGAGGCGTCGTCGTAGAGCGCGAGAGACCATGGATTCTCAGACCTCAACAGCAGAATGTTCGAACTGATCTCAACTGTCACGGTCTGTTTGGCGCCAATCTTCGCGCTACGGAGCGCGCTGTACCCCAGTCCGCTGCAGGTATCCAAGACCAAAAAACCCTTCTTGACCACTTTATCTGCCATCCTTCCGGCGCTCTCATAAGGGCAGATGCCTTTAGAGATATGTAATTTCACCCCACTTGATTCGAGGTAGGGCGCTGTCTGGGTGGGCACCAACTTGCTGTAATCGTCATTTCGGATCTCGAGTGGACGCAGCCCATCGCCATCCTGCACGTATATCCGAGTTCTCATTCCCCTCACCTGCTCAAGCTGTTTCAGCGGGATGGCCGCGTCGTCATCAAGAATCAGATCGTTCTTCCTGATCCGTAACGCAACCTCGCTCAGGTTCAGATCGCAGGACAAGGTCACGGAACTGTGCCCTTGCCGGATCGCGCTGATCGCCTTGCTTGCCATTTCCGCGGTAAAATAGGTCATGGGTACTTTCTGGGACTGATATGCGATCGAACTCAGCTTCTTTTTTGGAGACTCAATGCCCAATGAATCTTCGGCAGGCCACCTCAGCCGACGCCACTACAGGCTGCGGCAGAGGCCAGCCTGGCCAACAGGCGCAAAGCAACGGCGAGATGGACTTCCGCCATTTCTTCTTGCTCCTTGGATAAGGGACATGAACACTGACAGGGAACCGTGGGACGTCTGATGTTCAACGGCGTGACGGATTATACTCGATCGAGGGCAACAGCGTCATGCCTATTCAGACGCAGCCCTGTACTTTTTCTAAGCAGCTGGGACTGCAGGGTTTTTCTCCCTACCGTGGGGGGCCGCTGGGGTCGGGGAGCCCTTGGGCTCAGCCCTTGAAATAGTATTTAATAGTTGATTGTATATGTCACTACCAGTGTATTGTGCTGAATTATACTTCTTTCGTGTTGAGAAGAGTGATCGATATGGCGTACGGTGTAAGTATGCGTCCGTGCGTGCTTCTCAAGTGTTCATGGGACCACCGTGTGATCATCTATTTGTGAATGCTTGTGTCTTGATGAAATGGGCTGTCACTCGCTTCGTTCATTGAATCCGATGCGATAGATAAATATTCATTTTTCGGCAAAGGCACATTTTTCCTGGCTCAATTCGTGCAGAATCAGCATCTGTAGTGTCAAAATGAACACCGATATTTCAAGATATGAATTGGCTTCATTCTGGTCATAAAGAGGGTTGTCTAGGGTGTAGTTCCTGGTTGGGAGACCGCTGTCATTTTGTCCACTAAGGCGGTCCCATTGCTGTCTTTCTTAAGAGATTTTATGGGTATGTCCCGCCTACGTTGAGTGGTCCGATTGACGGTTGACAAGCGCACTAACCTCCAAGCCGCTTTTTGCTTGAACCTTGATAGTTCCGAGGGGTATACTGGGCTTTGTCGACAAAAGCCAAAATCCCTAGATCATAAATGCCTATTATTCTTAAGAATTTATCGGGAATTCGCAATATGTCGCTTTTCACGCTTCTGGTCGTTGCTGTGTGTTTCTCGCTAGAAGCAGCGCCGACTGCAGCGGCCGGCGCACCGTATAGCGACTTTAAGCGTTTCACTGCGCAGTACTGCACCGATTGCCACAATCCGGAAAAACGCAAGGGGAAGTTCGATCTCGAGAGCTTACTCGAACAAGGCTTCAACATAGATTCCGAAGCTAGGGAAGCAGTCCTTTGGATGTTGCAAGAGCGGGAAATGCCACCGGCGGACGAGCCCAACCTCCCACGCCCCAGCGAATCGGAATACGTTGCTGCCATGGCTTTCCTTCAATCAATGGCTGCTTTCGACAAACACGCCGGCACCCCGTCTGTCGCTGTCGCACCATCGGATATCGCCAACTCTGACATCGTCACCCATGAGTCCTTCTTCCTCGAAACACTCTACCCGGCAATGCATGCGGTGCAGTGCCATCGTTGTCACAACGACAACGGCGTGGCCTCGGACACAGTGCTCGAATTTCCTGGGGAGCAAGCTGACGGCGAGCAGGTGACCGCCTTCGGTCTGAAGCTGATGGATCTGATCGATCGCGAGAATCTCAAGCAGTCGCTGCTGTATCTCAAGCCAACGAACCGCGAAGAACACACGGGCGGCGCTCGCATCAAACCAGGCAGCGATGAGGAGCAGGCGCTGTTGCGGTGGATCAAGTATCTGGCCGGACTGTCGGACGAAGAGACTCGGCAGGCGCGCGAACGTATTGCGCAGGCCGAAAAACGCCCATTGAGCAGATTGACCGTGCGCCGGTTAACGCACAGCCAATACAACAATACGGTGCGTGATCTGCTGAAGGATCAAACGCAGCCTGCCAACCGATTCCCAAAAGAAGACTTTGTCCGGGGCTTTAAGAATCAGTCCGAAGGGCAGGGCATCTCGCCGCTGCAGGCCGAGGCGTATAGCAAAGCCGCAGAGCGCCTGGCAGTGGCCGCCTTTCGTGGCGGAGACCATTTGGGGCTGCTTCCACGCGAACCCACGTCGCTGACCGACGAACGGTGCGCAAAAGAGTTTGTGCAACAGTTTGGCCGCAAGACATTCCGCCGCCCATTAACCGAGGGGGAAGCGACCGTCTACACGACATTGTTGCTCGAGGATGCCGCACGTACGGGAGACTATTTGTCCGGCGGAAGAATTGTGGTCGAGACGATGCTGCAGTCCCCACATTTTCTGTTTCGGGTCGAGCGGGGACCGGACAGCGCGTTTGAGCAATACGAATTGGCCAGCCGCCTCTCCTACTTTATTTGGGACACGATGCCAAGCGAGGAGATGTTTCAGGCCGCCGGGTCAGGGGAGTTCTCCACGGCTGAGCAGGTGAACGCCTGGGCACGGCGCATGCTGGAAGACCCCCGTGCTAAGGCTTCGATGGAAGAGTTTCTCGCACAATGGGTCCGCTTCGATCGCGTGCTGGAAGCGACGCGTTCGCGCCGATTTCGCCAGTTCAGCACGGAAACCGCCGCTGCCATGGTCGAGGAAACGACCCGACTGTTCAATCACCTCGTCTGGGAAGACAAGAACTTCATGGAGTTCTACACGGCCGATTATACCTTCCTCAGCACCGAACTGGCTGAGATCTACAACATGCCGTTACCACCGTCGGAATTCGCCAGAGTATCGTATCCCGCCGATTCGGGCCGCGCCGGCGTCTTGGGCCATGGTTCGTTTTTGGTGGCGACCAGCAAGCCCGCGGAAACATCTCCCACGGAACGTGGGTTGTTCATCCGCAGCCAGTTTCTGTCGCATGAAGTGCCTGCGCCTCCTCCCGGGGTGAGCACGTCTTTGCCGGAAATCACGGAAGAAAAACCGATGACGAACCGTGAGCGCTTGGCGATTCACCTCAACAGCGAAGCGTGCGCGAGTTGCCATCGTCTGATTGATCCGATCGGTCTCGGCTTCGAACAATACAACCCGATCGGCTCATTTCAGAAACGGATGTCCGTCATCGTGGGCAGCCGTCGCGATGGCAAAACAATCGAGCTGGACCTGGACACGTCAGCACACATACAAGGGATCGCCAATTCGGACTTCTCGACGCCCAGAGAGTTGGGCCGCATTCTCGCCGCCAGCGAAGCCAGCCAACGAGCAATCGTCAAGCAGTTGTTTCGCTACGCGTTCGGACGGCACGAGACTGCGGGCGATGAGCCGGTGATTGACGCAATGCTTGGTGACTTTCGTAACGCCAACTACCGCTTTCGCGAACTGATCATATCCTTGGTTACGTCCAGATTGTTCTTGCAGAAAGAAGAGGGTTAATCATGGCACATTCCCA
>JADFMM010000120.1 GCA_022563885.1 Planctomycetota bacterium
TCGCTCAGGGTGGCAACGTCAGCCGGATGGTCCTTTCCTGGACTGGCCAAGCGGACGATGCCGCGGATCGCCAGAACATGATTCCTCAGATTCTTGACGTCACGGGCCAGTTCCTTCAGGTGAGGAATGGCGGCAGGATCGGGCCAGCCGGCGAGTACCCGCAGGGCTTCAACACTTACGCCCTCGTCATCGTCCTTCAAGCGGGCGACGATCTCGTTCAGGGACTTCGGCCCACCGGCTAGAGGGAGAGCACGCATCAGGAAAATGCGTGTCGCCGCATCGGCTCCATCAATACCGGCAATTACGGCATCCGCGCATTTCGTTTGTCCGCGTCTGCATGTGGCCAGCAACGCGAGTGCCGCCTGCTTGCGTTCTGATTTATCTTGGGCCAATTTGAGGCGCTTCACGACCACCGCCGTGTGATTCTCATCCGCCATGGCGCGAAGCGCAGCCAGGACCGCCAGCCTTACCGCGAGGTCGGAATCATCCGCGTGTTCGAGCACCACGGGCATCGACTCCTTCACGTTCCGGTCAATGAGCGCGGTTATCAGTTCGATTTTCGCCTGCGCGTCGGCACTTTTCAAGGCCTCGGTCATGGCGGCGTTCATCTCGTTGCCGCGAAGCTGTCTGAGGCTGTGCCTGGCGGCTTCCTTTTCCGGGTCGGACCCTGTTGCTGCCACCTTGGCCAGTACGGGAATATCCGCGGGACTAGCCAGGCCGGACAGGGCGCGTGCCGCCATGGCGCGAATGGCTTCGGTCTTGCTGCTGAGCATTTTGAGGATCACTGGCCGTGCGGCGGCATCGCCGCGTTCCCCCAGCGCGTCGATCAGCTTGACCTGTACGTCGGTCGGGAGTTTCGGCAGCAGTTCGAGGAAACGCCTGGTCGCGTCCTTGCCCGGTACTTTCTCTCGAATCTGTTGGAGCGCCAGCATGCGCATATCGTCGTCCGAGCCACTGAGCAACTCGACGATCATATCCACTACCTCGTCATCAGCGGCACGCGCTGCGCCTGTCAGAAAAAGAGCGAGGCCGACTGAGAACGAGAGGGCGGCGAGAAGGCGACGGTGGGTGTGATGGTGGGTTATAGACATTTTCTCCGTGCCCTGCGGCGGAGGCCCGCCTCGCTCCCGTTCCGCGCTATGGAGCGCCGTCGGCCGCGACCGCGCCGTCACGTATCGTGTCATCTTAGTCTTCATGGTTTTGTCCATTGTTGAGAGGCCCGCACCGACTTCGTGTCGGTGCGGGCCTCTTCTTTGAATTAACTGTTTGCTTGTTGTGCGGCCTTACGTCTTAGACGCGGCGGTCAGCAATCCCTTCATGGCGGCGACCTTGACGTGCTTGGGCTGGTCATCGCCCTTGAGCCCATTATATATGGCTATTGCCTCGGACTTCTCACCGTCGGCCAGTAACTGCTCGGCACAGATCAGGCGGGCGTCGGCTACTGGCATCTTCATGCCGGCCGGCGTTTTCTTAGCAAACGCGCTCAGTTCCTTGGCCGCAGCCGACGTGCCGATCAGGCCCAGCGAGTGGGCCGCGGCCCGGGCGACCTGGATATCGGAGTCGCCGAGAAGCTTCGAGATGGCCTTAATGCTCTTTGTGTCCCGACGTACGCCCAGCGAACCGATCATGCCCGGCTTGAGCTTGTTGCTGACCTTCGGCAGCGCGTCCCGCAGCGCCGCAGTCGCCTTCTCGTCCGGAATGCGTCCCAGGGCGTAGCGTGCGATGTGCGAGGTCTTCTCGGCCGGCAGAAGCGCGGCGAGGGCCTTGACGGACCGGGTCGTGCCCACGACCCTCAGCTTGCGACACACATAGTCCTGTGCGGATCGTGAGAGGCCACCGGCAAGTGCGTCCACCAGGCCCTTTTCCAGCATCTTGCGTGCGGCGGCATCGCCGTGCGTGGCGTTGATCGCCTGGTCGATCGGGTTCAAGGTCTCGCGGTCCGCGCCCCAGTCATAGGTCTTGAGTGGTTCCAATGCCTTGTCCAGCGCGGCCGAATCCAGCTTGGCAACGGCCTTGCCGGCGACGATGGCAACCGCTCCCGCCGCCAGGGCTGTTCTTGCAATTTCTTTGCTCGCCATAATTCAGTCTCCTTGTTGTATCTATCACTTTCTTTAGATGACCCAGGGCTCTCTGCGCGCCACGTCGACGAGGCGGTTGGCGTCGTCGTCGTTAACGAACTGCTGCTTCACCGTGTCCCATGTCAGGGACCGTTCCAGCTCGTACGCAATGAGGAACAGGTGGCACACTGTTGTGGTGTGGACCGCGTATTCGATGTCACGGAACGGCCTCTTGCGCGTCTTGACGCAGTCGATGAAGTCACCGTAGATGTTGCCGCCTCCGGCGTAACCGGGGACCGGCTTCGAGGGGCCTTTCTCATTGGTGCCCACGACGTGGAGGTTTCCCATGCCCGGGTGATTGTGGTGAAGAAGCTTGCCGTTCGGATAGCGGCAGGTCGCGAACTTCTTGCCGTTTTCGTGATGGAAGATGACTTCCTCGGGTTCCAGTTCCCTGACATCGATGGCGAAAGTCGCGCCGCCGAAATGATGGGCGCCCCAGTCGGTCATGCCGCCGCCGGAGTAATCCCTGAACGACCGCCAACTGGTTCCGTTGATGTTGTAACTGCCGCTGCATCGGTGGGGATGGTACGGCGCCCAGGGGGCGGGACCCAGCCACCTATCCCAGTCGAAGCCGTCGGGGACGGGCTCCCCTTTCTTGTTGCAGTCCTTCGGTAGTGGACCCACGTTCACATTGATCGACTTGATGATGCCCTTGCTCCCATTCCAGCAGGGGTCGACCGTTTTCCGGTAATCCCCCAGCACACGCTGGCTGCCGCCGGAGACGACCCGGCCGTAACGCCGGGCGGCGTCGATCATCAGCTTGCCTTCGCGGAGCGTCTTGGTCTCGGGCTTCTGGCAGTAGATGTCCTTCCCGTTGCGGCAGGCCTCGATCACGACGATCGCGTGCCAGTGATCGGGTGTTGCGCAATGCACCGCGTCGATGTCATCGCGGACCATGATCTCACGGAAGTCGTTGTAAACTTTGCAGTCCGTGTTGCCATACTTCCCGTTCACGCGTGTCAGAGCGTCGTCGCGAGCGCCCTTTTTTACGTCGCTCGCGGCAACGTACTGGACATCGCCCCGGCCCAGGAATGCACCCTGGTCGCCCCGGCCCATGTTGCCGATGCCGATACCGGCCATGACGATACGGTTACTCGGCGCGGTGTTACCGTCTTTCCCCAGCGCGGACGCCGGGACCAAGTAGGGCAATGCCACCGACGCTGCCGCCGCTTTCAGAAATGTTCTTCGGCCATGAGACATGCCCCGATCCTTCGTTGGTTTGCTATTTTGGTTTGCCACGTGTTGATCCTTTCATCGGATTAGTGTGGATAAGTACTCTGAGCCAGCTTGGTTCTGAATTTCATTTGCTTGACGTAGGCGTAGGTTAAAGGATATCCGTTCACGACTTGTGTTGTCAAGCAAAGCCGGCATTGCTATAAAGCGTAACGTGTTTCCTGGGCTCCCGTGGAGTGTGGCATGGTTGAATTTTAGGTAACAGTTCATCAGGATTCACGATGCTTCTGAAGTCGTAAACCACGTACCGAATTAGAGTTCTTGGTTCACGGTTCGAAGCCTTGAATCAGTTTTCCCTTCAACTGTGAACCTGGAACCATGCCTGGCGTGTCAATATGGCTCTCACATAACTCTTTTTGTTACATGGAGATATGATCATAGCGGATGAATGTGACTGGCTGTTTGATGGGTATTTGCACCCCACTCCGTCTCGAACGCCCCCAGATCCGGAGCCGTCCCGTGATACGGCAGACCCACGTCCACCCCGATGTCGGCAAGCCTGCTTGTCCGCGCCAGCCGCATGAAGTCCAGCCGGGGCAGGCTGCCGTCGGCTTGACGAGGGCCACCCATGCCTTCAGGCGTGACGCTCAGGAAATCGGCGTCGACGACTTGGGTCTCCAGGTTCCAGGAGTTGAACTGGTCGTCCGGATCGCTCTTGGTGGCATTCGCCAGGGCAACGCCCGGGCCACAGGCGATGTTGTTGCGCAAGACATGGACAACCGGATCGACGACCGTCTGCATGTCGAAGTTGCGTGGGTTCCCGAAGGCGGTGTTGTTGTAGAAATGGAGCGGTCCGGGGTGATAGTTAGCATAGAAACCCTGCACGCGGTTGTTGAAGGACAGGTTGAACTGGATGACGTGAGTCGGGATCTGCGGGGGAAACCTCGCCGGGTTCAGCAGGAAGCCGCCCGACTTGAACCCTCCGCCGTTGCCAGCCCGCTCGGCAGTGTCGAGAACAAAACCGTTGTGCCACGCCCAGCAGCCCTCGATCGTGTGCACGCCGGGCGCATTGATTAGGTCGAACCCGTCGTCGCTGTTGAACCACGCCCGGCAGCCCCTGAATACATTGCCGTCGTCGTTGCTGTGGCCCCCGAACCCGTCGGCGTTCTCTCCCCCACGATCGGGATCGTAGTTGTGATGGGAGTCACAGTTGAGCCCCAGATTGTCGCCGCCGTCGGCGATGAACAGGCCGGGGCCCTCGTTGTGGTGCAGGTCGAGGCGATCAAAAATATTGTGGCTTCCCCCATCGACGTGGATCGCCCACGATTCATGGGCCCGCGTAAGAATCTGCTGCACCCCTCGCACCTCAAGGCCTTTCAGGTGCAGCCAGTCTGCGGTGACGCTGATCCCCCTGATCCTGACCCGCGTTGCCAGTTGATAGAAATCGAAGATTGGCGTTTCATCCTGATAAGCCCAATAGTTGATGCGTTTTCCTTCTTCACCGCTCTTGTTGAGCAGAATGCCGATTTGGATCTCGGTCCCGCTGAACACATACTCGCCACCCCGGACCCAGACCGTGTCACCCGGCGACGCCGCCTCCTGACCGCGCGTGACGGTCGCGAACGGGCGGTCGATCGTTCCGGAGTTGGCATCGTCGCCGGCGGGGGCGACATAGAATTCGGCGGCGGTAGAGGGGCTCGGTGCAAGCAGACCCAATAACAATAGAGCGACGATCTTATTGAAAGCGACAGTACTTAAAATCTGTTTTCTCCTTTTTACCTAAGGCGTATAACCGAGTTTTCCCCAGGCACCTCGTTGTACGCGATAAAGATCGGGATTGCCGGTTGCCGATTTAAGGGCCTGCCAGTCGCCTTCTTGACGGGCGATCTTAACGGTTTGCATGTCCTGCCACTTCCAGTATTCGACATGCCCGTCTGCAAAACTCCAATTCGTACCCAAGCCGTGTCGTGCCGTGGGATTGTCCCACCACTGTTCCCGGTCCCGATACACGGTCCAGCTTTCCGTGCTGGTGCGACCCTCATCTAAGAACACAAGACGTTGACCAGGATTACGAATTTGGGATTTCTTCTTGATGATGTGCCCCTTGGACCCAGGAATGGCATCGTAACCGTTCATGGAGTCCATTATGCCATAGGTGTTGACCTCGCCTCGTATACCGGTGGGGCATTTATAAAGGCGGATCTCCTGCACATACTTGATAAGTGTGCCGTCCAGTACGCCTTGGATGCGCTCCTTCTCGCTCATACTCGGCCTGAAGTAGAGCCAGCAGGGTTCGTTGTTGTTATGTCCGCCCCGATTGGTGCACCCGTTGATTAGACGGTCGTCATTGTCATGCGAATAGAGCAACCAACCAAAGTTCAGTTGCTTAATATTGCTCATACACACCGCACGCTTGCCCTGTTCCCGGGCCCGGCTGAGGGCGGGCATGAGCACGGCCATGAGAATGGCAATGATGGCGATCACCACCAACAATTCGATGAGTGTAAAGGCATTGTTCCGTTTCTGTCTCATTCGAAAGCTCCTTCAAAGAGGATGCTTAAAATCATCACAAAACTGACCCGAAGGTGTTTCCATAGGAATCACTAGCCTCACAGATAGAGCTTGCATGCTCTTAACCCGAAGGATAACATAAGTAACTGATTTGGCAAGTGGTTAGATGTTATCGTATGAGTTCTGTATGAATAAATGTACCCTACACGATCGACGCGTCCTTGCTCTAACAAGCATAGGACTGGCAATCACTTTCGTCGCGTGTGGATCACACCGGCTCGAAGCCGCACCCGTAGATTTCAATCGAGACGTGCGTCCTATACTGTCGAACAACTGTTTTCAATGCCACGGACCGGGTGCGTCCAATCGGAAAGCCGGCTTGCGCCTGGACATTGAATCCGGCGCCAAAGCGGACATGGGAGAATACCGCGCCGTGGCGCCGGGGCGGCCCAACCAAAGCGAACTCATCTCGCGAATCACGCACAGCGATCCTGACGAACGCATGCCACCCGCCGATTCCGGTAAGGCATTGTCCTCCGAAGAAATCGCCGTTTTGAAACGCTGGATCGCGGAAGGCGCGGGTTGGTCTCGGCATTGGGCGTACGAGCCTCCGAAAAAGCACCCGATCCCCGAGGTCAAGAATTCCGACTGGCCTCTTAACTGGATAGACCCATTCCTGCTGGCCAAACTGGAGTCAGCCGATCTGTTTCCGTCCCCCGATGCGGACCGGGTGACGCTTCTGCGGCGGCTCAGTTTTGACCTAACCGGTTTGCCTCCCACATGGGAGGACGTTTCCTCATTCCTTGCCGATGAAAAGCCTGATGCCTATGAAAAACGGGTGGACCGGTTGTTGGCTTCACCGGCGTACGGCGAACGCATGGCCATGTATTGGCTCGACCTCGTTCGCTTCGCCGACACGGTGGGATATCACGGTGATCAGGACCACAGCATTTCACCTTATCGGGATTGGGTGATCGACGCGTTCAACCGGAACATGCGCCTGGATCAGTTTACCCGGGACCAACTGGCTGGCGATCTTCTGCCGGATTCCAGCATCGATCAGAAGATTGCCTCGGGATACAACCGCCTGCTTCAGACCTCACACGAGGGAGGCGTGCAGCCCAAGGAGTATCTTGCGATCTATGCCGCCGACCGCGTACGGAATATTTCGGCCGTTTGGATGGGAGCGACCATGGGTTGCTGCCAATGTCACGACCACAAGTTCGATCCTTACACCATGAAGGATTTCTATTCGATGGCTGCTTATTTCGCGGACATCGACGAGGCGCGACACCTGACAGAGGGCACCAATACGCTGCCCACCAAAAGGGAACCGGAAATGAAGGTGCTGAGCCGGGCGGAGCGTGAGCGCATCGACGCACTGACGAGCCGCATCGCTACCTGGCATGCCGACCTTTCTCCGAAATCTCCGCAGGACGCGGCTCGAAGACCGTTAAGGAAGCGGATTCGCGACGCACAAAGGGAACTGGAAACAATTCAAAAAAACGCCCGCCTCACCATGATCACGGTGGCGATCGAACCGCGGGTCATGCGAATTCTTCCGCGAGGGAATTGGCTCGATGAAAGCGGCCCGATCGTGCAACCCGAAGTGCCGGAGTTCCTGAGACCGTTGAGGCGTGCGACCGGCCGTGCCAATCGGCAAGACCTTGCGAACTGGCTGACCGACCCGGAGCACGGCTGCGGATTGCTGACCGCGCGCGTGTTTGCCAACCGATTTTGGTATCTCACTTTCGGGGTGGGGATCGTCAAAGTGCTTGATGACTTCGGCGGCCAGGGCGAAGCGCCCGTGCATCCGGAGTTGCTGGATAATCTTGCGATTGAATTCGTCCAGAGTGGTTGGAACATCAAGCACATGATGAAGCTATTGGTGATGAGCCGCGCCTATCGTCAATCATCCGTCGTTTCCGATGCGCTAGAGCGTGTCGATCCGTACAACCGTCTGGTTGCTCGACAATCTCGGTTCAGGCTCTCCGCCGAAATGGTGAGAGACACCGCGCTCGCCATCAGCGGGTTACTGGTCAGGGACATTGGAGGACCGAGTGTAAAACCCTACCAACCCGCCGGTTATTACCGGCACTTGAATTTCCCCGAACGCCGTTACACAGCCCATACCGACCGACGACAATGGCGGCGTGGTGTTTACATGCATTGGCAGCGCCAGTTTCTGCATCCCATGCTCAAGGCCTTCGACGCGCCGAGCCGCGAGGAATGCACGGCTCAGCGGGCCCGCTCCAACACACCCCTCGCCGTCTTGGTCCTGTTGAACGATCCCACCTTTGTTGAAGCCGCCCGTGTTTTCGCCCAAAACATCTTGTGCCAACCAGGCTCCGCGGAATTCCGAATTGACTTTGCTTTCCAACAGGCCGTGTCCCGCCGCCCAGACGATTGGGAGCGTCAAAAACTGGCCGACTTGCTGACGGCAAGCCGGGAGCAGTATCGGTCCAACACGGAGGGCGCCGTTCAACTGATCCACATCGGTGAAGCTCCACCGGCGACTGATGTTGAGCCCTTCGAATTGGCCGCTTGGACCACGGTCGCTCGCGCGATTCTCAATCTGAACGAAACGATCACACGGAACTGAACCATGAAACCGCCAGTATCGAATAAACTCGCTGCCGAAATTAACCGACGGACATTTCTTGCGCGTGGGGGTGTTGGGCTCGGGTCGCTGGCATTCACCTCGCTTCTGAACCAGGGTGTGTTCGCCTCAGGGTCACGACGTTCTCCTTCGGGCCTGGGCACACTGCCTCATCATACACAGAAGGCGAAACGCGTCATATTCCTCTGCATGGCGGGTGGACCGTCGCATCTTGAAACATTCGATTACAAACCCAAGTTGGCAGCCATGGATGGCCAGCCGATGCCTGATTCGTTTACCAAGGGCCAGCCCATTGCCCAGCTTCAGGGGCAGACGCTGAAATGCCAGGGTCCCTTGACCCAATTCAAAAAGTACGGACAAAGCGGCCAGGTGATCAGTGATTTTTTGCCGTGGCATGCCAAAATGGCCGACGACATCTGCGTGATCCGTTCGATGGTGACCGACCAGATCAATCACGATCCGGCTCATACCTTCATGAATACGGGCACCGCCATCAGTGGGCGTCCTTCCATGGGATCGTGGGTCACCTACGGTCTGGGAAGCGAGACCGAAGACCTTCCCGGTTTCGTCGTTCTAACGAGTGTAGGCGGACGTAATCCCCAGCCCATTGCTTCACGGCAATGGTCCTCCGGCTTTCTTCCCAGCAGATTCCAGGGCGTTGAATTCAGCGCCAATGGCGACCCCGTGCACTATGTTCGAAATCCGGCAGGCGTGGATTCCCAGCAGCAACGTCGATTAGTCGATACGGTCCAACAACTGGACGCCCACCGGAATCAAGCGGTGAGGAATCGAGAGATCGCGACGCGCATCGCCGCGTACGAAATGGCGTTTCGGATGCAAACCTCCGTGCCCGAACTCATGGATGTGTCCAACGAACCGCGGCACATTCTGGATATGTATGGGGCCCAGCCGGGTGATGGGTCGTACGCGTCCAACTGTCTGCTCGCCCGGCGCTTGGTTGAGCGAGGGGTCCGCTTCGTTCATCTCTATCATCGGGGATGGGATCACCACGGCGGGCTCGTTCAATACATGAATATCTGCTGTCCGCTGACCGATCAGCCGACTTGGGCGTTAATCCAAGATCTGAAACAACGGGGCATGTTGGACGATACGCTCGTTATTTGGGGCGGTGAATTCGGGCGCACCCCCATGTCGCAAGTCAAAGGAGGCAAAGGGCGCGACCATCACATCAAAGGATTCTCCATGTGGATGGCAGGCGGCGGCGTAAAAGGAGGGATTTCCTATGGCGCCACGGACGACCTGGGCTACTACGCCGTTGAAAACGTGGTTCACATCCGGGACCTGCATGCAACCATGCTTCATCTCCTTGGCCTCGATCACACGCGTTTCACTGTTCCTTTTCAGGGCTTAGACATGGGCCTGACCGGCGTGGAAAAAGCGCGCGTCGTGCGAGATATTTTGGCATGAGGGATCGGCAAGAAATAAGTTGGACAATTTGGGATCCAAGTGTGCCCCATATTGGGTCGCGCCCGATCGAGCGAAACCACAGGCGTAGCTGTCCTACGTCGCGGATTGCTTGAGATGCTTTTTATGCCGCTATCGCAGCCGGCTTTGCTCCAAGGAAGCCGCTGTTTTCGCGATTGAGAAGCGACCAAAGATGGGGTGCAATTGGGCATTCAAAAGTCCAAGTTATTTCTTGCCGTTCCCTGACTGTAGAATCTCAGCATGCGAGCCTGCGAGAGACTTTCGGCCCCCCGAAGTTTGTGCAAGTCACAGTGACGTGAAGATAGAACAGCGTAGGGTACATCAATTCGTCCGATCCCGAAGCCGGCGTTCTTGCTGCGAAAAAAGGGCGAGGCCTAGGATGCCCAAAACTTCATCTAGCCCTTCGACTTGTCGGATGTCGACCCTGTGAGGTGTTTGCCGGGCAGCGGGTCGTCAGAACTCGCCTGTTGGTTGTCTTGACCGGCTGAGTCCAACCGCTCGTGGGCAAAGAGTCTTGCCATCCTCATGTAGGTTTTTAGGCCGATTATCCCGTCCACCTTGAGTTGGTTCTTGGTCTGAAACGCCTTGACCGCCATGAGTGTGTTCGTCTGTGCGCCGGTGATAGCGCCGGAGTAAGAACCGATGGCCTGGAGCAGCACTTGAACCTGTTTGTACAGAGATTGACGGGACGACTGCTTGGCGTCCAAGGCGGTGTTGATCGTGCCATGCTGCTGAATCTCCGCCAACACAGCCAGCAGGGCGGCGACGTTGGTCGGGTTCACGCGCGCATGCTCTTGGCACACTGTCTCAATGTTCTTGAGCGTCTGGGGACCCGTGCTGGCCTGTACCTGCCTAGGGAGACGATCCGTTCGGATCGCCAGGGCCAATTCCTTGCTTAGGTCTTCATGCTTTCTCTGCAGGTTTGCGTAGCGGGCCTCTTTCAGCCTGATCTGAGTCTGCGTCTGCTGTTTGGCCTCTCTGGTTTTTTTCTTCTCCTCCTCTATCTCCTCCTGGAACGTCACCTTGAGACTTTGGTGTTCCTCCAGCAAGATCCAGTGAGGCGGCTCTGGTCGGGTCATCGCCCACGCGCCAAACAGGATTCCCTCTAGAATCAAGACGATTGCGACAGTCCGTAGATGCGCCCCCCATTGCTTGTAGGTGATGGCTCTTTCATGTTTGGTGGGGTCGTTGATCGCCATAAAAAGCCTCCGGTGCTTCCATGAGTGTCTTGCCGGTCCCGTAGTGGCCCAGCGCGGGACACCTCGATGAGGGACCTGTGTGGAACATAGTCCGGGGCGTGCAGCTTGTCAAGAACCGACGCTGCTACGACAGCAATCCCAACTCGCGCTCTGTCACCAGGCTTTTCAGCTCGTGTACTGTGGTGGCCTCGCGCATGTCCTGGACGAAGGCTTTGTCCTGCAACATTCGACAGAGGCGTGCCAAGAGGTGGAGATGGTGGTCACTGTCTTGGCTGGCGATGAAGCAGAAGAGATCGGTGGCGTCGCCATGGGGGCCGCCGAAGATGACTTTCTGACCGGTGCTGGCGACAACCAGCACGGTATCAGAAATCGTATAGGGCTGGGGACAACGCGGGTGGGGGATGGCGACGCCGCCCTCGATGGCCGTACTGGCGACCTGCTCTCGCTCCATGACGGCCTGTAGCAGCGCAGCGTCGTCATAGACCAGTCCGGTTTCCTGTGCGAGCCCGACGAGTCGTCGCAAAACACCGTTCTTGGTGCGGGCATCGAGTTGCACAGCGATGCCGCCATTTTGCAGGAGGGGCGCAACGATCATGTCATCTTGAGATGCCCGACGGTGGCTTGTCATTCCGGCATCCATGCGGGAGAGTCCATCCCCATCCATGGTGGTGACAGTCTGCTGGAGCCAGTCGTGGATCTGAGCTTGATTGAACCGGAACTGTCCCCCGACTTTCTGGCAGGGTATCTCACCTCGTTGGGCCTGTCGCTCGAGTTGGCGAGCATCCGACCCCAACAAGCGGGCGAGTTCTTTTGCACTCAGATTTCCGTAAGCCATTTACCACTCACATGTGTTTGACTATTTCGAGACGCTAGATTTATCGGCCAGAAAGGAATGCACATTAATTCCAAGATGCGGAACTGGCTGGCGGAAAAACCAACACCCGGGCACCCTCCGTGGAAATGACCCATCCCTAGCCTTAAAAACTTCCTTTATACCGGAAGTGCGTTAGATATGGCAACGGCAATCTGCCAAAAAACTAAGGATATTCCATTTGTTATGAGAATTTTTCAGACAGAGCCTAGTGTCCGTCTCCATCAAGTAGACCACCCAACGCCCCGAGGACAGACCCTTCCCCGCGACGTTATCCTCCGGCACTGGGAGCGTGGGCGAGTATACGGTCACACATCCGGGAAAAGGGCAAGCTTTGCAGAAACACCGTACCGTGACCACTGAGGGTCGCCAAAAATAGGCCTTCGCCGCCGAAAAACATGCTCTTCAGATTGCCGGCCCGCTCTATCGCGTAATCGACGCCTTCGGTGAAGCCAACGATGCATCCCGTGTCAACACGCAGTGTCTGCCCCTCCAGTTGGAACTCTTTGACGGTCCCGCCCGCATGGACGAAGGCCATGCCATCGCCTTCGAGTTTTTGCAGGATGAATCCTTCACCGCCAAAGAAGCCCGCCCCCAGCCGTTTGGTGAAGGCGATGCTTATGCGGGTGCCTTTGGCAGCGCATAGGAAGGCGTCCTTCTGGCAGAGCAAGGTACCGCCAATCTGGGCCATATCGATGGCGATAATCTGTCCCGGGTAGGGCGCCGCGAAGGCGACCCGTTGTTTGTGAAGTGCGTGATAAAAATGGATTCACCCGTCAGTACGCGTTTTCCCGCACTGAGCAACTTTCCCAGGATTCCTTCGTTGGCAGTTGATCCATCTCCCATCTTGGCTTCAAAGGTGATACCCTCGTGCATGTAATTCATCGCACCGGCCTCGGCAATGACCGTTTCACCGGGATCCAGTTCGACTTCGACGATTTGCATGTCACCGCCAATGATTTCGTAGTCCACTTCGTGACATTTCATGGTTGCTCCCTTTCCTGACTACCGAGTATTGACGGGTATTCGCACCGTTGATTGCCGGAGGAGGGACTCGAACCCTCACCCTGTTGCCAGGACGGGATTTTGAATCCCGCGCGTCTGCCAATTCCGCCACTCCGGCGACGAAAAGGGGAATTATGGCGGGTCCGAGAGGGGTTGTCAACGAAGCAGTTTCAGTCAGAGCCTCATGTATCCATGAGAATGATGTCATCAGGTATCGCGACGACATCTCGTTGATCGGGGCCGCAGAGTCTCTTTATTTCCCTGCTGTGTCTGCCCATCAGAGCCTGGAGTTGACTGCTGCCCAGACTGGTGACGGCCTTTGCCACGTCGTTGATCAAGACGACGGCCCCGGCCTCGAAGTTGCCCTCCACCCGTGTCACGCCGCTGGGGAGAAGGCTCTTGTGGTGATGGATCGCGATGGACGCCCCGGGATCGATCGTGATCGTGCCGGCAGGCGTGCTGTTCAGGATCCAACGCGCTCGGTTGCTCAGGCGCCGTTTGGGCATGAAGAGCGTGCCGATGGCTTCACCGGACAGGATACGGTTCATCACATTTCGGGTCCGCCCGTTGGCCAGGACCATGTGACAACCGGCATGAGCGGCAATCCGCGCCGCCTCGAGTTTGGTTTTCATGCCGCCCGTGCTGTAGCGGCTCCCCTTGCCTCCGGCGGTTTGCATGACGTCGTCGGTGACGTCAAACACCGTGCCGATCGGCTTGGCATCGGGAAAGTGCTTGGGGTTGCGATCGTAGAGCGCGTCGATATCACTGAGAATGATCAGGAGGTCGGCGTCGATCTTGCTGGCCACCAGCGCGCTCAGCCTGTCGTTGTCACCGAAAGCGGACTTGATCTCGTCGGTACTGACGCTGTCGTTTTCATTGAGAATTGGGACGACCCCAAGCTTCAACAGGGTCTCGACCGCATGTCGTAGATTGAGATAAGTCTTGCGGTGGTCCAGGACCTCGGCGGTCAGCAGGACCTGCCCAACGGTAATGTTTAGCCGCTGGAAGGCGCTACGGTACTGGGTCATCAGCAGAGGCTGGCCAATGGCCGCGCAGGCCTGGCGCATCTTCATCTCTCTGGGCCTTTCCGTGAGTTCCAGCTCAGCCGCCCCCATGCCGATGGCGCCCGAACTGACCATGACAATCTGCTTACCAGCCTTCATCAACTCCGAGATCTGTCTGCAAATGACGCGGATGAAGGCCTTGTCGAGCTGCCCCTCTTTTGTCAGTGTGTTGGTGCCCAGTTTGACGACGATACGTTTGACTTGACTAAACTCGCGCATGGCCTTTTCCAGGGACAGTTACAGGGGGTACTTCTTGTCTAGCTTGGTGTGCGTGAATTGCCTGCCCGTACCGTCATAGTCACCAACGATGTGGCCCTGGCCAAGGAGTTTCCACTTGTAGATCACGAGCCCCTCCAGACCGACGGGACCGCGGGCGTGGATCTTGTTCGTGCTGACGCCTACTTCGGCGCCCAGTCCATAGCGAAAGCCATCGCTGAAGCGCGAACTGGTGTTCCAGAAGACATTACCGGCGTCGACCCGCGTCATGAATTGAGCGGCTCTCTCCGGAACATTGGTCACGATACAATCCGTGTGACCCGAGCCGTAGTGATTGATGTGATCAATGGCCTCGGAGAGTCCCGATATCACGCGTACGGACAAGATGTGATCCAGGTACTCGGTCCGCCAGTCCTCCTCGGTTGCCGCCGGGCAGTGAATGAGTGCCACGGTTTTCTTGCAGCCTCGGATCTCGGTCCCCTCCTTCTCCAGGTCGGTCTGGACCAGCGGTAAAAAGGCCGCTGCGATCGCCTCGTCGACCAGGAGTGTTTCCGCCGCATTGCAGACGGCTACATACTGGCACTTGGCATCGACCACGATGCGTCGAGCCATCTCCAGGTCCGCATCACCATCCACATAGACGTGGCAAATGCCGCCGGCATGGCCCAGAACAGCGATGGTGGTGTTCTCCATGATGTAACGAACAAAGGCATTCGAGCCCCGTGGAATGATCAAATCAATCGCATCGTCGAGGCTCAGCATCTCTGCAACATCCTCTCGGGTCTCGAGTAATTGGATCCAGCCGCTGGGCATGCCGGCCGCTTCGCCGGCTTGAGTGATGGTGTCCGTCAGGAGACGGTTGGTTTGAGCCGCCTCGCGGCCGCCTTTCAGGAGAACCGCGTTGCCACTCTTGAGACAAAGTGTGGAGATCTGAACCAAGGCGTCCGGTCTGGACTCAAAGATGACACCGATGACGCCGATGGGACAGCTCACCTTGTAAAGCTCGAGACCTTTATCCAATTCCGTCGCGGCCAACGTCTGACCCACGGGGTCATCCAGGCCAACCAAGCTGTCGATGCCATCGCACACGGCGATCAGTTTGGCCTGGTCGAACCGGAGCCGCTTCAATAGGGGCTCAGCCAACTGGTCTTCCTGGGCCTTAGCGAGGTCAGCTTGGTTCGCGGCAATGATAGCCTGGGCATTGTTCTGTAGCGCCGTGGCGATAGAAACCAGGGCCGCGTTTTTGGCCTCTGTTTCGATCGCCACCAGACGATGGGACGCCGATTTTGCTCGGTCCGCTACTCCACGAATACCCATGGGAAATCCCTAATTTCGGTTGACTGCGTGCGTGTTGCACTCTAGCATACACCGTTTGCCATCATCGGCCATATAGTGACCCAAGTCAAGGCCGTCGCGGGTGTAGCTTAATGGTAAAGCCCCAGCCTTCCAAGCTGGCCATGCGGGTTCGATTCCCGCCACCCGCTATTCTGTCTTCCGCTACCGGTAAGTGACAAACCTCGCTCCACCTCGATCCCGTGTTCACCACGACCGGATCAATCAATGAGCGTTCATGAACAATGTCGTTGCCGGCAGCTCTCAACCGATCCGGCAAATCATTCTTCGTGAAGGGATTTTCGCGGCAACCCACGGGTGATTGGGGGGAATCCCTCCGAATCAGGCTGATTATTCAGAACACCGCCTGGATTCTAGTCTCTGTCTGAAAACTCCATCGTTTGCCCGAGAGCGAGCAATTTTTTCGCCTGGCAAAGACGGCGAAGCAGGCGATGTTGGTTCTATCGTCGATGGAGCCGGATGCATCCAGGTGGAAAAAGGGCCGCTCGAAACCCGGTCTAGTTTTCAGACTGAGCCTGATACTCTGTCCGAGCCATCTTGTCGGACACAGTTTCTTCCATTCTGGCCTGGTTCAGTTCAGGGTCACACTCGCGGCCGTTGTTGTTGTCGTAATCGAATCAGAGAGGCTCTTGGCATCAGCTTGATTAGTGATTAACTTTCCAAACTATTGAAAATCCGAGTGCTTATAAATCCCTTGCCGGTGACCCACCTTGACTACGAGTACAAGGAGTTGGGATTGTTTGACTTGATAAATAATGCGGTAACTGCCGGATCGAATGCGATAGATGTTGTCGTCCAGCTTTTTCGATCCAGGGGGGGAGGGATTCTCTGCTAAAGAACTGATCTTTTTGACGAGTTGGCGTCTGAGTTTCAGTGTTTGCTCACTGAGGAATTTCTCGACACTCCGTTTGAGCCTGACTTCATACATTGATCATCCATGTTAAATACCGAGTCGTTTGCGTACCTGATCCAAAGAGACGCTTCCAGATTCTTTTGCCAGGATCTCCCGAGCCTCGTCAAGGTCAATTTTATCCTCAAGTGCTTCTAGAAGATGAAGATCCTCAATACTGATTAGAGCAAAAGCAGGTTTCCCATTGCGCTCAACGCAAATCCGCTCCCCGTAGAAACAGACTCTATCGGCCAATTCTTTAAGATTCGGCCGTACCTGCGTTATATTTATGAAGCTCATTCTCTTTTCTCCCTGGTCGGAACCCGTTTCACATTAGGTAGCGTACAACATGTACATAGTTACAATATCGTATATATTGCCTGGCATATCAAGTCTTTTCTTGGCAATTCATGGCAATAAACGGTATGATTTTGGGTGTGTGTTATCAGGAATTTGTTGAATGTTGCGCGAATTTTGGCCTTTTTCGCTGCCTGTCAGGGGCCTCTTTGAATTGATCTTTATCCGCTCTACACAAACTGTGCACAAACTGTGCAGATGAACGGTCAGGCATGAAACTAACCTATGCTGGAGACTAACATGAAGATGAAACAGCGGACTCTAATTGTTGTTCTCACAGCCTGTGGGGTTTTTATTGGCGGATGCTATGACGCGGAGGGATTCAACCCGCAAGGGTACAACGTCAATGGGTATGATCGAAGTGGCCTTACAAGAGAAGCATCACCTACGACGAGAGCACTTGTGCAGGAAGGCGAGCAATTAAGGGCAATGTATAATCAAGTCGTTTACGGGACATCGGCCGATAAGTCAGCCTATACTCAAAGGCGAGCATCTTTCTTGAGCCGATGCAATCAACAGCTTGAGCACATTGACCGTATGGGCATCGCTCAAATGAACCAACCGTCAATTTATGATAAACCCACGCCGGCTCCGCAACCGCAACCGCAAACCATTTACGTCCCATCCGGCAGCCGCATAACTGTTCTGCCAACAAGACCTGATCCATATGCCGGTCTTGCAGAATCATATAGGGTCAGTTTTAAACAGCACGAGCAAAGGCAACAAATGATGAACATAGAAAGTCATAGAAAGTCAGAGCGTTTTTGGAGCGTTTTTGTGGTCAGAGCTGCTCAGCGAGATGGAGGATGCAACAGCCAGAGATTCGAGCACAGGTGCTATCTCCAGAAACCAGAGCCAAGATGGCAGAGGGTTTGAAGAGATGGTGGGCCTCGGGCTCTCCAGAGGCAGAGCGTGCACGCGCAGCACTTCCGGGTCGGGCGACTATGTACAAGCCAGAAACCAGAGCCAAAGTATCAGCATCTTTGAAAGCCTGTGGTCATCACCCCCGCATTCGTGGCGGGAATGGTGCCGGATTAACAGTTCCCCAAGCACTATTGTTAGAAGGGTTAGGGGGCACTTTCCAAGCGGAGTATTGTGTCAAAACAGGGGCAGGGAGGAAGAAGGGAGGATTGCCACCACATTACTGCATAGACCTTGCCGACTCGGCTCCCAAGATTGCTATCG
>JADFMM010000372.1 GCA_022563885.1 Planctomycetota bacterium
ACGCCATTATGGGCATAACGGCAAACGCCACGACGATACTGCCGACCCTGAAGGATGCTACATTCGTAGGCGCTGTGGCAGGCGTGAGGCCCGGATCGCCTGACGATGTGCCAATCATCGGCCCCGTCCCAGGTTGGGACGGCATTAGTTTGGCATCAGGGCACGACGGCACGGGAATAATGCTCAGTCCAGGTACAGCGAAGCTAATGGCCGACTACATCAGCACAGGAGACAGCAATCCGCTGAAACCCTTCAGCTTATCCCGCTTCGGAGTACAGACCTGAAATAATCCAGAGTCAAACCACCGCATCTAGGCAGCGCAGGTGTGAATGCACTCCTACAGTCCTGGGAATGTCGGCGGAGACGATTCCTGTAATATCGGCAGCGCCTTCTTAAGGATAGGCAAACACCCGCTTCGGGAACTCGGCTCGACAATGGTATGCAGCGATTTCAATCCTATGAACAGCAGCTAGACCGCCTTGTCTTCCAGCCACTCCTTGGTGATCTCCAACCCAAAACCGGGCGCGTTGCTGGGGGTCAGGTAGCCGTGCTTGATGACCGGAGTGCCCGGTAAAAGCACCATCTCTTCCAATGGGACTCCCGGCGGCGAAACTCCCTCCGACCGCTCGCCCCAAGCTATGGCGGGCATGGCGTAGGACAGGTGTTGGCCGTAGGGGATGTTCATTCCGCCGTGGCTGATGACACTCAAGCCATAGGCCTCGGCGATGTGACAGATACGCACCGACGCCGACATGCCGCCGACCCAGTTGATGTCGGGCTGCAGAATGTCCACCAGCCCCTTACTGGCCGCTTGGGCGAAGGGATGTATGGTATACCAGTGCTCTCCGGCGGCCAGGACCTGACCCGGCACCCTCTGACGCACCTTGACGTAGCTCTCCATGTCCTCGGGCAGAACGTAGTCCTCCAGCCACTTGATGCGGTAGGGTTTGAGCGCCTCCACCAGCCGCACGATGTACTCCACGTTCAGCGACATCCAGCCGTCCACCATCAGCTCCACGTCGTCGCCAATCTGCTGTCGGGTGGCCGCCACGATCTCTGTGTCTCTGTTGATGCCGTCGATGCCGTCGTCCGGGCCGTAACGCAGAAAGAGCTTGACGGCCTTGAATCCCAACTCCAGAAACCATTCAATACTGTTGCGCGTGCCCCAGGAGACATCGGTGTTGCTGGCGTAGCAGAATATCTTGTCCTTTTGGGGACCGCCCAAAAGTTCGTAAACAGGCCGGCCGAGAAGCTTACCCTTGAGGTCCCATAGGGCGTTGTCCACGGCGCTGATGGCGTAGCTGGCCAGGCCGGCGGTGTGGTAGGGAGACGACACACGGCGCATGACGTCCCACAGCTTCTCGGTAGCCATGCAGTTTTGGCCCGTTAGCACCGGCGCGAAGTGATCGTTGATGACGGCGTTTACGGGGTCCCCGTTAATGGTGACTCCCATGCCCCAGGTGCCGTCCTCTGCGGTGACAACGCAGGCTGTGCGTTTCCACTTGCTGGTCCAGTCGACCCGGCGGAACTCGGGGTATCGGCGCATTGGGCTTATGAAGCCGTCTGTAACCTGCCTCTCGACGCGAGGCTTCGTCGTGATGTTGGGCGCAAGGTCGACCGTGACTGCGCGGATTTCCTTGATCTTCATGTTCGGCGTGCTCCTGCTGTTCTTCCAACTTCAGTAGCATAATGACTGCTCGTTTCAACAAATCCGCTGCCTTATCCGCGCGGCGGACGTTGATCTGCTCTGCGATCGCTACTTCCGACCTATGGCCACGCATCTGCCTTTGGCGATGAATGCCTCAGGCAATTCGCTCCACCGCTTCATGCCTTCTTTTATCTCGTTCAGTGCTGCCTGATCCACTACGTTCAATTCAATCGCCTGGTCGAACCAAGGCAAGTTATCCATCCATGCAATATACCCATTGATCTCTGCCTGAACCAACTCAGGAGTTGTCGCATTTCCATAGGCTGCGAAAAACTCGATAACGTCGAAGCCTGCCTCCTGCATAATCAGTCTCAGGTGCCGGCCACGATTTAACGAGCCTCCCTGTTGATTGAAACCCTGCTCGAAAAGTCTGAAGAATCTTGTCACAGCATCACTTTCTGGAGAGATAAGTGGATCACCCCAGTCAGTCTTTATTAGACCGGCAAGTCCGCCCGGCTTGAGGACTCGGTGTATCTCCTTGAGCGCCTTGACTGGGTCAGGTAAGTGCTCAAGTACTGCGCAACTGAACACCCTGTCGAATGAATTGTCGGGGTAGGGCAGATCGGTTATGTCGGCGACCTCAAAACGGAGGTTGTTCACCCCTTGGTTCTTCGCTAATGTGGTGGCCTGTGCGATCATGCTGGGCTCTATGTCGATACCAACGGCTCTTCCAGGGGCTACAACTTCAGCTAATCCGACAGTGATGGAAGCGGGACCACAACCACAATCTAATAAACTCATCCCCGGCTCCAAATGAGGCATAAAGAATTCCGCCGCGGGCCATGCGCTCCGCCCTACGTAATGCTCTTGTACTGCCGGAGAGTCATAGCCATAAAATGGACGACCATGCCACTTGGGATGACTCGTGGGTTGCCGTGACGATCCGCTCGCCATTTTCTTCTCCTCGACTCATCTATAGACGCTACGCCAAAAAGAACCGCTCGCCTTCCGTTAGCCACGTCTTCCAAGTAAGGCCAGCATCTCTTCCACGCTCGTGAACTTGACGCGGGGACGCCCCTGCGCTTCTCCCCTGGAAACCTCGAATTCGTCGATCCGCAGCCAATCATCGTAGGTGACACGATCTGGCTGTTTTTGCCGGATCATCTCCGCAGTACTTTGTGTATCTGAGTGAAGTGGTTGAAGAACCGCTTCTGTTCTGAGATCTTCCACCATGCAATCAACGGTTTCAACTGCGTCAGACTTGTTTGTGCCGATGACCCCGATCGGCCCACGTTTGATCCAACCGACCGCATACAGACCAACCATGTGCTCCCTGGTCTTGGGATCAACCACACGGCCCTTCTGATTATGAATGACGCCCCATTCCTCGTTGAAAGGAACATCGGCAATAGGTACGCCACGATACCCAATTGATCGAAATACCAGACCGAGAGGCAACTCTTCGTATTGATCGGTAGGGTGCGACCTCATGCTCCCAGCTTCGGTTTTATAAAGCACGTTCCTAACCAAACGCATGCCACGTACCTGACCACTGCGGTCTGAAAGAAGTTCAACAGGGGAGACAAGGAAGCGTAGTGTAAGCTTCCGGGATTTTCCGGTACCCTTGCGTTCGGAGAATCCTTTTAATAGCTCCACTTTCCTTGCCGTGGCTCGGTTTAATGTCTGGGCGTCGATGCCATTTGCTGGATCGACCTCCTGGGGCAACGCCGTTATATCCGCATCGGCAAGTTCGCCCAGTTCAGTGATTTCGGGGATTGTAAAGGCCGCCTGGGCTGGTCCACGCCTCCCGATTATGAAAACATCTTTGATGTTGCTTTCAGCAAGCTGCGAAAGGGCGTGGTCTGCGATATCGGTATCTCGCAATTCATCCGCGGTGCGACAAAGAATGCGGGCAACATCTATCGCGACATTTCCCACTCCGATAACGGCAGCTTGTTCATGGGACAAATCAAACACCCGATCACGATAATCGGGGTGTCCGTTATACCAGGCTACGAATTCGGTTGCGGAATGACTTCCTATTAGACCTATGCCAGGGATGTCAAGTTGACGGTCTGATGCCGCACCCGTAGCGAAAACAATTTGATGGTAATGTGTCTTCAAATCGTCGAGACCGACATGCTTACCGTATTCAACGTTGCCATAGAAGTGAACGTTAGGATTGGCAGCGATCTTATCGTAGATGCGGGTAACTATTTTGATCCTGGGGTGATCGGGGGCCACGCCCGCCCGGACAAGTCCGTATGGCGTCGGCAATCTATCGAATAAATCAATCTCGACTGCCGCCCCGTGTTGTCGAAGCAAGTTGTCAGCGGTATAGAAACCCGCTGGACCGGAGCCCAAAATGGCGACTCGAAGTGGACGACTAACCGTACCGACTTCTGTCATGGATGCCAATCGCCCGTTGGCACGCCTAGCACCCTTCAATCAACTGGGTCTGAAGGGTGTCAACCTCGCCTTGTAACTGGTCGTGAAGTGCCTTAACCACGTCACGAATTGACAGGATCCCAACGAGTTTGCCCTCGCTGATGATCGGCATGTGCCGAAGTCGTTTATCCGTCATGGTGACGGCAACTGAATCAACGTCGTCATCGGGCGTCGCCATAATGAGGTCCGAGGTCATCAGCTCGTGAACAGGCTGGGAGAATAGGTTCTCGTTTCTGGCTGCCTCACGAATTATGTCACGTTCCGTGATGATCCCTACAGGATTTCGTGCGTCGTCTACAACGACCAATCCCCCGATGTCAAGCCCGGACAAAGATCTCAAGGCATCTCTGACAGCTTCATTGGGTCCTATGGTCGTCACGCCGGTGCCCTTGGTGGCTAAGATGTTGTGGATTTTCATCTCGTGCCTCCTCGAATCCATTTAGGATATCACAGCCATAACGCGTACGAGAGTCATTCTCCACCGTCAGACACATGAGCTCAAAATTACTAATAAAGACCCAGTTTTGCCAGACCGGAGGGGGCCCCGGAAGAACCGGCGTAAGCAGTCCAGAACCTAACATGGGACAGTAATGAATTCGGTGGCAACCCACCACTGCCGGCGCATTCAAGGAGCCCGTGGAAATGGCTGTACAACGTCAGCGAAAGTGGGATGCTCGGCTCGGATTATCTGGATTAGCAGCTTGGGTTGGTGGGTGGAGTAAACCCTTCTCTCCGTGGCGTCTGGTAAGCCTCAACGGGGTTTGGCGTGGAGGTTGGCAAGGAGGGGTTGTGTTTT
>JADFMM010000007.1 GCA_022563885.1 Planctomycetota bacterium
GATCGCCTTCGCCGAGACCTATCATCCCGGAACGGTCCGACGACCCCCCAACCAGTTGGCCATTCGACAGGGCGAGGGCGTGATGGAGTTGGGGTGCATGGCCTGCCATGCCATCGGCAAACCGAACGCCGATGGCAGCATTGGCACCTGCACCGCGTGTCATGCCCGCCATTCCAGCTCCGTCGCACTGGCCCGACAACCGGAAACTTGCGGACAGTGTCACATGGGTCCCGATCACTCACAACTGGAAATCTACAACGAGTCCAAGCATGGCGTCCTCTTTGCCGCCCAAAAGGATCAGATGCGTCTGGACGCCTCCCCCAAGACCCTCAGCACGGCCGACATGTCTGTACCGACCTGCGCGACCTGTCATATGAGCGGTCTGGAGGGCATGAATGTGACGCATGACGTCACCGAACGACTGTCCTGGTGGCTCTTCGCCCCAGTCTCCAAGAAACGCCCCAACTACCAATTGGGACAGGAGGCCATGAAAAGCCTCTGTCTCAAGTGCCACGCCCGGTCCCACGTGGAACGGTTCTACCAAGAGGCCGAGGTGGTTGTGCAGTCGACCAATGAGAAGGTCCAGGCATCACTCGACCTGGTGGCGGACCTCCGCGCCGAGGGCTTGCTCACGCCGGAGCCTTTCGATGAACCCATTGAATTCATCGCTTTTGACCTCTGGCACTACTATGGGCGAACCGCCAAACACGGCGCTTTCATGGGGGGTGCGGACTTCGTCCAGTGGCATGGGAACTACGAACTGTTGCTCAAGCGCATTGAAATCGAGGAAATCGCAGCTTCACTAAGGCAGGAGGCCGCGAGGGAGAGGCCGTAGATGAATCTCTTTTCCCGCCATCGCCAGCTCATCGTGGAATGGTTCGCGGTGGCCAACTTTGCCTTCCTGACGCTCGACATTTACCTGGCCCATTCGGTCAATTCCTTCCACCATCGGGCCGAGTGGATCCCTTTCTATTTCTCCATGGCCGCGTCGCTCCTGTTGCTCCTCGAGTTATTCCTCAATCGAGGGCGAGTCACCCATCGAAGCAAAGGCCTCGGAGTCGCGGTCGGGGCCGCATCCATACTCGTCGGTGTCCTCGGGCTGCTGCTGCACCTGAACAGCAGCTTTTTCGAGCATCAGACCCTCAAGAGTCTGGTCTACACGGCGCCCTTCGCCGCGCCACTGGCCTACGCAGGACTGGGACTGCTCCTCATCATGAATCGTATGGTCGAGTCGACATCGATGGAGTGGAGCCTATGGGTGATCTGTCTGGCATTGGGGGGCTTCATCGGTAATTTCGTGCTGGCCCTCTGTGACCACGCTCAGAACGGTTTTTTCGATCCGAACGAATGGATACCGGTAGCGAGCGCGGCCTTCGCCGTGGGATTCTTGGCGACAGCCCTCATTCGCGGCTCCTCCCGGCGCTATCTCGACCTCTGCCTCGGCGTCATGCTCATACAAGCCTTGGTCGGTTTGCTCGGTTTCTATTTCCACGGCAGGGCGATCACCCGTGGCACGGCACCCCATCTGTTTGAGAATCTGATCTTCGTCGCCCCGCTATTTGCCCCCCTGCTCTTTCCCAATCTGGCCTTACTGGGAGCCATCGGCCTATGGGACGCTCGCTCGAAAAAATAGAGCCCGTGCTGCCGAGCGTTTGCTCAGCGTTGCGCCGATCGGTCCGGGTAGTGACGACGGCTCACTAGGTAGACCGCATTGTATAAGATCTGTCCGATCTGCGGGGTACCTGAGGATTGGCCAAGCGGGTAATCATGTTGCACTGGAGATAAAACAATGGTTCATACGCCTGATCCCAGAGATGATGAAAACGTCGAAATGGCGGAGCTTCGCCGAAGACTTGCCCTCGTCGAAGGCCAATTGGAGACCCTTCGGGGCGAGTCGCGCAGGTGGGAAAAGTTGGCATCGATAGTCCATCGAACGCTGTTGGCGCAGCCCGTCAGGCATGAGGCCATTCATGTGGACGTGCGATATCATCCGATCGAAGCCGTCGGGGGGGATTACTGTCAGGTCCGATTCTGTGGCCAAGAAACGTGCTACATCACTTTGTGTGACGTGATGGGGCACGGTATTGTTCCCGCATTTGTGGCGACACGTGTCAGCAGCGAAGTCAGGCATTGGATTTTGAACCAGCAGTCGCCTTCCCGCATCGTCAAGCAATTGAACGGGTTCATGCGAACATACTTTCAAGAGACCGGGCTCTTCTTGAGTTTCTTCGCAGCCAGGATCGACCTTGTGGCCAGACGCATCACATGGAGCGGAGGGGGGCATCCGCCGGCCATCGTTGTTCGACCGGGAACGACGCCTGTCGAGTTGCTAGAGAGCCAGAATGCGCTCATTGGGGTCGTGGACGACTGTCTCGATGAATCCCCGGAGCATTCGTTCGATCTTCATGTCGGCGACCGCGTTCTGTTCTATACCGATGGTCTGACGGAAACAGGTGCGACGTCTGGAAATGAATTGGGCATCGGCGGCTTGGCAGAGATAGCGACTTCATCCATGGGACTCGACGTGTTTAGAATGGCCGACGATATTCTAGAGAAAGTGGCCAAGTTTGCCAGTGGATCGCAAGAAGACGATAAAACGCTGATTGTGGCAGAAATTCGTTAAGGCGCGCTTCGCCAGGCGTTCGTAGCGGTGGGGGGCGGCGTTTCGCTCTTTACGTAGGTGGATATCGACCCCAGCCATCTCAACTAAAGGAATGAATCATGACCGGCGCGAGATTCATTTACCACAACCAGCCGGATGCATCGCTTGTCCTTTGGTTTCCTATGGTTTTGGCACCGAACTTCACCGTCCCTTTATTCATGCTCGCGCACTTAATCGCATTCGTCAAACTATTGGCGAACTGACGGAGGGAACGCTAGCTGACGCCGTCAACGCCCTGTTGCGAGGCCCATCACCCTCGGTGGTGCTTGGCACTGTCTGACCGACCCCATTAGACCGGCCTTTCAATGTCCATCTTATTCCTCCGCGATGTCTGCTTTACGCCGGCGAAGCGGGACGATCTGGACATGGAAAACATTTAGCCGATAGTAGACCCTTGCATGCCGAGAAATGTAAGCGAGGTTTCGTGAGATCGCAACGAGATACGGCGAATTCACGAAGTATCGTGTTCTGTCAATGCTGGATGGAAATCCGTTAAAGCATTTAATAATAGTGACTTATGTCATTTCCTGAAGTCTGGCATGATCTGTGCATTGGACGGGGTCACGAAGTTCAATCGAAACATTCAGAGCATTGGAGCTTAAAGATGACAACCCGGGCGCAACCATTCGAAAAACTACCGCACGAACCGCGGTTAACCACTACTTTCCACTTTTAGGCCGAATGGTCCAGCACGAAAGGAGACATTTCATGAAGGCCTTTATTAGGTGCTCCAAGGGTTTATAGAGAGTTCAGCAAGTCAAAGCCATCTAACAGAAACGAACGGAATGAACATTTTGTAACGCTAAGAAAGGAGCAAACCATGAGTAAACCACAAGAATTCACCGACGCCAATTTTCAAAACGAAGTTCTTGAAAGCGATCTACCGGTGCTGGTCGACTTTTGGGCCGCCTGGTGCGGACCGTGCCGTGCGGTGGGGCCGACCATCGACGAACTGGCCGAACAGTATGAGGGCACCGTGAAGGTTGGCAAACTGAACATCGACGAGAATCCGCAATCGCCAAGCAGATTCGGAATTTCTTCGATCCCCGCCGTGCTGCTCTTTAAGGACGGAAAAGTCGTCGAGACCTTGGTTGGCGTGCAACCGAAGGAACGCTACGAAGTAGCTCTGCACCAGGTGGCCGCCTGATCTTGAGCGGCGATCCCTAAGGACAATCCGATACCCGGCACGTCCGGTCTGGCCAGCCTGCGGAAACTGACGGCCGATGGCTATACCGTACTCACCTTTTGAATGACTCCGTGGGGGTGGGCACGACACCGATGTCTTGTCCTCCCCGCGGGCGCTCGCTTGCCAAAGAGAAGGTCTCATGCGGATCGACAATCCATTTCACGAAGGCGAGATTCAAGTGCAGAAACGTGCCGGCGAATTCGCAGAAGCGCAGCGCAACGGTCGTATGCTCGCCGATTCGATCATGAGGGGCGCCATGACATTCGTGGCCCAACAGCCGATGGTCATTCTGGGCAGCGTCGATGAAGGCAAGGATGTATGGGCCTCGGTGCTGTTCGGCCCGCCCGGGTTTGTGAGGGCGACCGACGAACGCCGGCTCGAGTTCGATCTGTCACACGCCGGCATCAACGAACATGACCCGTTTTGGGAGAACATTCGGCACAATCCACGGATCGGCGCCCTGCTGATCGAGTTGGCCACCCGCCGCCGGCTTCGGATCAATGGGACCGTCGCTCGTCCCGTATCTGATCGCCTTACGCTCGATGTCGCGGAGAGCTATCCAAATTGTCCGAAGTACATTCAACGCCGGCAGGTTCAGTTCGAGGCCGCAGATCGATCGGAGCGTGTCCTTGCCGCCGCTGATGGACACTTGCTCAAGCGCGAACAGGTCGCGCTGATTGAGGCGTCGGACACTTTCTTCGTCGCCAGCGCCCATCCGCAGCGCGGCGTGGACGCGTCGCACCGCGGCGGATTGCCGGGCTTCGTGGAGGTTCTCGATAGAGGGACGCTGCGAATTCCGGACTACGTGGGCAACAGCATGTTCAATACACTCGGTAACTTCATGGCCGACCCACACGCTGGACTCCTGTTTCTGGACTTTGAGGGGAGCCGGACGCTGCAATTGACCGGCCGCGCCGAGATCCTTTGGGACCGGGAAGACCCAGTGGATCGCACTGGCGGGACACAACGCTTCTGGACGCTCCGGATTGACCGCTGGCGTGAATCGGCAATCCACGCCGGGCTACGCTGGGAGTTCGTCGACTACTCGCCGCACCACCCGCAGCCGTCGTAGACGACGTCACTCGCCCATCGAGGGCGCCTGCTCCGGACACGGCGAAGGGATCCTGGCGAGTGTTACTGGCGATCCCCTACCGCAGTTCAGTAAATGACAAATCCCGCCGGCATACTCGATAGGGCTTCCTGGGCATGAATGAACATCAAGAGTGGGGAGGGTGACTGTGACACCCAAGGCAAGATCCCTGGTGCCCCTTGCGTTCATGTCCCCCTTGAGTCGTCGTCTCCAGTCACGGTGTAATCACCCGTATCGGTGGAAATCAAATTCCCTATCAGTCATTTCTTTAGACCCTTACATGCCTAGAAATGTAGGCGAGGTTTCGTGAGATCCCAACGAGATGCAGCGAATTCACGAAGTCTCGTGTTCTGTCAATACCGGATGGGAGTCTGTTAAAGCATTTTAAAATAGTGACTTATGTCGTTTCTTGAAGTCTGGCATGATCTGTGCATTGGACGGGGTAACTCGAATACGAAGTTCAATCGAAACATTCTAGAGAATTGGAGCTTAAAGATGACAAGCCAAACGCAGCCCTCTGAGAAATCCATGAAACGGATGCGGAACTACGTGGAGAAGTACCGGCAAAAGTCGGGTACCTCTGCTCATCCCAATCGGGAAGTGACCGACGCCGTGGTGCTCGGGCTAGCACAGAATGTCGATGCGTTAGGGCGACCCCTTTGTCCGTGCAACTACTACCCCGACAAGCAAGCCGAAGTGGATGCCAGTCGGCGGTGGTTTTGTGCCTGCGACGAGATGAAGCAGTACAAGTATTGCCATTGCCTGCTCTTCGTGACACCGGAAGGTAAACCCATCACGGAATATCTGCCGGAAGATCACGAAGGGCGACAGATCTACGGACGCGTCAAGGACCCAACACCCGACAAGGGGCGCGAGGCGCGACATAGAGCTGAATCAACTGAACGAACCGTTTAACCCCCCATTGAAGCCGAAAGGAGCAAGAAATGAGTACGAAAACAGCAGTCATCACCGGAGCAGGCAGTGGCATCGGCTACGCGGTTGCCGCAGCATTTGTCCGAGAGGGTGCGAACGTCGTTCTTAACGGCCGCACCGAAGACAAGCTCACCCGCGCGGCGGCGCAGCTTGACCGACCCGGCCAACTGGCCATCGTCTCAGGTGACGTTACCCGGCCGGAAACGGCCGAGCGCATTGTGGCCGCCGCCGTGGGGCGATTCGGCCGAGTCGACATCCTCGTGAACAACGCCGGCACCTTCGCCGCCAAGCCGTTCACCGATTATTCGGTGGAGGAACTCGACACCTATCTCGGCTATCTGCGTGGCACCTACGCGCTGTCACAGGCGGCCGTGCGGCAGATGCGAAGGCAAGGTGACGGCGGTGCGATCGTCAACATCGGCACCATTCTGGCGTCCAACGGTGTCCATGGCGTGCCGTCAAGCGCTCCGATCGCGGCCAAAGGGGGGATCACCGCGCTGACCAAAAACCTGTCGGTCGAACTCGCGGCGGACAACATCCGCATTAACGCAGTCGCGCCGGGCATCGTGCCCACGCCGCTCTACGGTGATCTCAGCGACGAGCAACTCGAGTCGCTTAACGACATGCAGCCGCTCGGTCGTTATGGTACGCCGCAAGATATCGCCGACGCCGTGCTCTATCTGGCCGGCGCCACCTGGGTCACGGGAGTTGTCCTGCCGGTGGACGGGGGTGTTGCGGCCGGCGGCGACGGCACCTACCATGGAACGAAACAGGTTAGCGCCAGTGCCGCGGTATGAACAGACAGCCTATTGATAAGGAGGCATGACGATGCAAACGAGAGCTATCGACCCAAACAGACCCAATACCACTGTGCAACTGTGGCTTCCCCTAAGAGCCCAGGCTAAAATACACCGATTTGTGTTTAGCCTGCTCTGTCTGCCTATCTTTATGGGTACCGCGGTACGGGCCCAGGATTTCGATCAGACACACTCTGGGTTCGACACGGTTCTGAAGACTTATGTAGAGAATGGTCAAGTGGACGATGCGGGTCTGAAAAGAAGTCGTAGGGAACTGGACCGCTACTTATCCAGCCTGGCCGCGGTCGACGAAAAGGAGTTCAAGACCTGGCCGACGACCGACCGTCTGGCGTTCCTGGTCAATCTCTACAACGGGGCGACGCTAAAGTTGATCGTCGACCACTATCCGGTGAAGAGCATCAAGGATATCGGCGGCTTCTTCAGGGGGCCCTGGAAACAGCGCGTCGTGATATTGTTTGGCAAGACCATTACGCTCAACACACTGGAACACGAGATTATCCGCAAGCAGTTCGACGAGCCGCGTGTCCACGCCGCGCTGGTGTGTGCCGCCCAGGGCTGCCCGCCCCTGCGTCCGGAGGCCTACGTCGGTGCCCGTCTGGAGGCGCAATTGGCCGAGCAGATGCGGACCTTCCTGGCGGACTCGACCAAGAATCATGTGGACGTCAGGTCCGGCAAGATATGGCTGTCGCGGATCTTCAAATGGTACGGCAAGGATTTCACCAAGAACGGCAAGACTCTGCTCGGTTCATTGGCACCTTACTGGCCGGAACAGGCAGCCGCCCGGCTCAAATCCCGTCGTGACTGGGACATTGCTTACACGGACTATGACTGGTCCCTGAATGAAAGGCAGGTAGGGAAATAATGGAAGCGACAACGATCCTACAAAAAGCCAAGCGTAGCCGTCTGATCGTCAAAGTGGTCCTGGCGGTCGTCGTGATCGCCGGAGTGGTGGTGGTCACCCGATTCATTGACTTGCAGCAGATCTTTGGCAATGCCCTGGACTGGATATCCGGCCTGGGACCGACCGGCCCCCTGGTCTTCGTCCTCCTGTACATCCTCGCCTGTGTCCTGTTGCTGCCGGGATCCCTCCTGACCCTGGGAGCCGGTGTGGTGTTTGGGGTGATCGAGGGATCGGTGGTCGTTTCGGTGGGCTCGACCCTGGGCGCGACCTGCGCATTTCTGGTAGGGCGCTACCTGGCCCGGGACTGGGTGGGTGCCAAGATCGCCGGCAATGACAAGTTCAAGGCCATCGACGAAGCCGTGGCGGTAGAGGGCTGGAAGATCGTCGGACTGACCCGGCTGTCTCCGATCTTTCCATTTAACCTGCTCAACTATGCCTTCGGATTGACCCAGGTCAAACTCAAACACTACCTCATCGCCTCGTGGCTGGGGATGATGCCCGGAACGATCATGTATGTGTACATCGGTTCTCTGGCGGGTGATCTCGCCAGCCTCGGTAGTGGCGAACGCACACGCAGCACGGGTGAATGGATCCTCTACGGCATTGGCCTAGCGGCCACCGTCGTGGTCGCCGTGTTTGTCACACGCATCGCCAAGAAGGCCTTGGATACCCGCGTTGCATCTCAATCCTAAGGGCGCCAAATGAAGGAGAGACTTACCATGTCGGATAGCAAGCAGGAAAGCACGTTGATCAGTCCCTGGGACAAGCACAACGAGGAACTGGTTTCCCTCGTTCATCCCTCCGATTGGACGAATCCCAAACCCGCCGCACGCTACGATCTGGTTGTCATCGGCGGCGGTACCGCCGGGCTTGTGACCGCGGCGGGAGCCGCCGGTCTAGGCGCCAAAGTCGCGCTGATCGAAAGACACCTGCTGGGCGGGGACTGCCTGAATGTGGGGTGTGTACCGTCCAAGGGGATTATCGGCAGTGCCCGCCGCGCCGCTGCCGTACGCGATGCCGAGGCGCTGGGAATCTCCGGTCCGGCCGCCAAGACACCCGATTTTGGCCAGGTCATGGAACGGATGCGCCGACTGCGGGCCGCCATAGCCCCCAATGATTCCGCCCAGCGCTTCCGCGATCTGGGGGTCGATGTATTCTTGGGCCAGGGTCGGTTCGTGGATGCCAAGAGCATTGCGGTGGATGGTGAAACCCTGCGTTTCAAACGCGCCGTCGTCGCCACCGGAGCCCGAGCATCCGCGCCGGCCATTGCGGGACTCGATACGGTCCCCTACCTGACCAACGAAACCCTGTTCTCGTTAACGGAACGCCCGCAGCGACTCGGCATCATCGGCGCCGGCCCCATCGGCTGCGAGATGGCACAGGCCTTCGCCCGGCTCGGCTCCGAGGTCTTTCTGGTGGAAGCGACGCACGGCATACTCCCGCGCGAAGACCGGGACGGCGCCGACATCGTCCGGGACGCCCTGCAGAAGGATGGCGTGAGACTGCTGTGCTGCGGCAAAGAGCTGACCCTTTCCTCTGCTGACAGAGGAAGGGTGCGGCTGCGTGTCGAATCGCACGGCCAGGGATACGACGAGGTGGTGGATAAACTGCTGGTGGCCGCGGGAAGGGCCCCGAATGTAGAAGGATTGGACCTGGAAAACGCGGGTGTCGCGTTCAACAAGAAGGGTGTCCAAGTGGACGATCGCCTGCGTACCACCAACCGGAAGATCTTCGCGGCAGGCGACATCTGCTCACCCTACCAGTTCACCCACGCCGCCGACTTCATGGCCCGCATCGTGATACAAAATGCGCTCTTCTTCGGTCGTGCCAAGGTCAGTGCCCTCACGATTCCCTGGTGCACCTACACCGAGCCGGAAATCGCCCATGTGGGTCTCTATGAAAAACAGGCCGAGGAGAAGGGCATGACGATCGACACCTTCACCCAGGAATTTCGTGAGGTCGATCGATCGATCCTGGAAGGCGAGACCGACGGTTTCGTTCGTGTCCATGTACGCCAGGGCACCGATGTCATCGTCGGGGCCACCATCGTGGGTGCGGGGGCCGGCAACTTGATCTCCGAGATCACGCTGGCCATGACCCATGGGCTTGGCCTCAAGAAGATCGCCGCAACCATCCACCCCTACCCCACCCAGGCCGAAGCCATCCGTCGTGTCGGCGATCAGTACAATCGAACCCGCCTGACGCCTCGGACCAAGGCACTGTTGTCGACCATGATCAAATGGCAACGCTAATAAAAATACCAATAAATGCCCCAAAACCCTAAACCCTGTAGTATGGTACGGGCTGTATACTTGGCAGAAGCATCAATAATGGAGACCAAGATCGAATCATTGACCATAGGTAAGGTGGCACGGCTCGCCGAGATTGGCGTAGAAACAATGCGGTTCTACGAGCGGGAGGGACTGATCGAGTCGCCCCCTCGGCGGGCGTCAGGTTATCGGCAATACCCAAGCGATACGGTAGACCGTGTGCGGTTTATCAAGCGCGCCAAAGCACTCGGTTTCTCGCTCAGGGAGATCAAGGAGCTTCTCTCGTTACGCGCGGCTCCCCGCACCAAGTGTACCGATATCCGTCAGCGGGCACTGCGGAAGATCCAGGACATCGACGAGAAAACCGACACCTTGCGCCGGATGCGCAAGGCCCTCACCAAGCTGGTGGCAGAGTGCGAAGGAAGTCGGCCGGTTACCGAATGCCCCATCCTGGCATCCCTCAGCACGCAGAAGGAGAAACCATGAGTACCCGCCAAATCTCCTTGAGAACCCGTATTGACCCAAAAACACTCTGCCCCTCTTGTGATAGCAAGGGTCGTGCGGTGAAACCGGTCACCATCGAATCCCTCGTGATCGAAGCGGCTCGGGCGCGGGTGGGGCGAACGGATGGCTTCCGGTTCTGCGCCGAGCCGTCCTGCGAGGTGGCCTACTTTCATCCGGAGACCGGAGACCGCTTCCTGCGCCGCGACGTGAAGGTCCGCATCGGTCAAAAGGAAACCACGCCACCCCGCCCCGTTTGTTACTGTTTCGACCATACGGTCGAAGAGATCGAGGATGAGGTGGCGAGAACGGGCCGCTCCCGCATTCCTGACCAAATTCAGGAGAAATGTCGAGAGGGGCTAGATCGGTGCGAGGAAACCAACCCCCAGGGTGCCTGTTGTCTCGGCAACGTGCGCCGCACGCTGAAAGAAGCGCAGGCCCAGGTGAATCGGGGCGCACCGGTCGATGCGGTGGTCACGCAGGAATCGAATGAGACAGAGGAGGATGGTTGCGCCATGAATACGAAAACCCTCGTTTGCCCTACCTGTGGCTGTTCCCTCGTCAGGCTGGGAGTCAACAGGGATCAGGCGCCCACGACTCGCTGGAACGATGAAGAATTTCGTTTCTGTTGTCGGGGCTGCGCCGACCTGTTCGTGACTGACCCAAGGAGATTCATCCGGGAAACGAATGATTTGATCGTATGCCCAACCTGCCTGGCGGAAAAACCACAGAAGTTCGCCGTCAAGGTTGAAGTGGCCGGACAGGAAGTGCATTTCTGCCGCTGTCCATACTGTGTGGAAGCCTACAGGAAGGATCCTGACTATTACCTCAAACGTTTGGAGGGCGTCATCCCTTATGAGGGCGTGCTGGGGCATGAAGGATGTTGCGTCAGGCCCGGGTAAAAACCTATTCACCAATAGAAATGAGATTAAGATAGTGAACCAACCTTCAAGTAAACATAAGCGGACGGGCCGGTGGCGAAGTTTCCTGCCGATGGCACCGGGCATTGGTGTATCTCTGTTGCCGGTGGGCCTTTGTCCAGCCTGTTGGCCGGCTTATGCGGGCTTACTGAGTTCGCTCGGATTGGGATTTCTGGGCGAACGGACTTATTTGCTCCCCTTAACGATTCTATTTCTGATCGCAGCGGTCTGCTCGCTATATTACCGAGCACGCACACGGTGGGGATACGGTCCGTTTGTGGCAGGATTGATTGCGTCGATAATGTTGTATGTGGGCAAGTTTGTGCTGCATTCCAATCCGATGCTTTATGTGGGCGTTGCTTTACTGGTGGGGGCCTCGCTTTGGAACGCCTGGCCGGAGAGGAGGTCTCAAAATACATGTTGTCCGGGACCAGACAAAGCGTAATCCGTGATTTGCCTCTACCTCTATTGTGGGCCATAACCCTGCTGACGATGGTGATCAGCACAAAGGGGTGGGCACACGAGCCGGTGTTCAGCATGGGTCCAGAGACGATCTGGCAAGGCGGTGTCGGCATTGAAACGGAGTTCGAGTTTGCGGATGAAGGAGGCGAAGAATTGAGCGTGTTGCACTATGAGATCCTCTACGGCCTTACGAAAGATTTATCGCTCACCTTGGAGGTGCCACAGATACTTGATCGCCAAGCAGAGGGCGAAACAGGAGATGGCCTTGGTGATGTCGAAGTCCGGGCTAAATACCAATTCTTCAAGAAGGATATGCTCAATGCCCAACACAAGATAACCGGCATCTTTGGGATCAAGGTCCCCACCGGTGACGACGAAGCGGACCCACCGCTGGGCACCGGCACGACGGAGTTTCCGTTCGGGTTGTCCTACGGATACGAATCACGGACCTGGTACCACTTTCTCACGACCCTCTACCGGCTACGCACTGAAAGCGGAAACAGCGACCCCGGCGACCGGTTATTTATCAATGGGGCGGTCGGCTACCGCCCGGTCCAGGGCGAATACACCGATCCGGATGTCGTCTTTTTCCTGGAGATGAACGCTGAGTTCGAATTCAAGGATGAACTGCGCGGAACGCGTCTGCCCAACACTGGCGGCAATACGATCTGGCTCGGCCCTACCACGCTGGTCTCCCCCAATCCCCAGTGGATGTTCAAAACCGGCATCCAGTTTCCGATCTATGAAAATCTCAATGGCCACCAGGAGCATAGTGAGTTTCGCGCGAGCTTTGGCATTGAACACCATTTCTAGAGTTTATGGAGCACGATTTCTGGGAGTATAGCTATGATTAACAGACGGTATTATGCTCTTTTGGCATTTGTCATGTTGACAACTGTTTCGATGGTACATGGCCATGTCCAGCAAGTCACCTTGCGTGTCGATGGCCTGGCCTGCCCATTTTGTGCTTTCGGGCTCGAAAAGAAGATCAAGAAACTGCCAGGGTACGACTCGCTGCATTTTTTGATCAACGAAGGCAAAGTCATTGTGGGATGGCGTGATGATCAACCGCTAGACCTAAAGGAGATTGACAAGGCGGTGGATAAGGCAGGATTTACCCTGCGTGGCGTGACCGGAACCTTTATCGGCACGATCTCCAGAGGTAATAAAGGAGAATTGTACCTTGATCTTATAGAACCTGTAGAGCAACGCTTACACCTCGATATGCCTAAAGACAAGCGGCGGATCAAAACCAAGAAAACGGATCAGATTCAATCTACGCCACAGCCTCTTCGCGAAAGGCTCGAAGGTCTATTAACGCAGGGTAATCTGGTTGAAATCACTGGCAAGGTGGAAGGGCACTCTAAGAACAAAGTACTCCTAAATCTAAGTATTAATAGTCTTGCCATTGTGTCACCTCCAGAGGAATTTGGCTGCAAGGTTATCAGCAGGGTCGAGAATCTCGTCTGCAGTAGGTGTGTAACCCGAGTTGTTCGAACATTTATGCCATTGGAAGATGTTCTCCACATACAGGCAGATCATCTTGAAGATGAGATACAAATCTGGACCCAATCAGAAAAGCCAAATCTGATGAGGCTACGTGACCGGATCGAGCTGCTTGGTTTTAAGGTTGAGCAGATTCGAGTCCAAAAAGAAAAAGAGGATCAGAAGAAATAACTGTTTCACCTGGGTAGCATGCATGCAGACGATTCAGTTGATTTGAGCCATTAAGAGATGTAAAAATGAAACTACAAATTACTACAATTATTCTATTGTTGCTGCTCGGTTCATCCGGACATGCAATCGTCGAATCACCGCGGGAAGTTGTCGTTAAGGTTGACGGCATGTTCTGCTCATTTTGCACGTTTGGAATTGGGAGCTGCAGGGCTGGGTCAATCCCTTTGATCGGAGAATGGATATGAAACTCATAGAAGGTTTTCTCGTGTGCGGCGTGACATTTGTGGTGTCGCAAGCATTTGCAGGCGAATCAAAAGGCAGCACCGACCCTGTGGTCCAACTCGGCGTCGAAGAAGTCCGTGTCAACGTGAAGGGACTGGCTTGTCCCTTCTGCGCCTACAACATCGAAAAGCGGGTCAAGAAGCTGGACGGAGTCGATCGAAAGGCACCCTTCAACGTGTCTCTCGAAAGAGGGGTAGCCTCATTCACATGGAAGCCATCTATCCCTTTTGGCCCCAGTGTCGTCAACGAGCAGGTCAAAAAGGCAGGATTTACTCCGGGGACGATCGACGTCACCGTCTCCGGGCACTTGTCGTTCAAAAGATCTGAAACCCATGGAGAACAGGGGCAGATCGCATTGCACCTGCCGATGACCCATCAGAATGTTGCCATTTCCGCCTCGAAACGAGCAGATCGTGTGGAGAGCTATGCGCTCTTGCTGCGAAAGGCCAAGCACCTTCAAGGCAATTCTATGTTCGCCGTACGCATTCGAGCCACTGTCCTTGAGGAAAAACGGTCGTGGAAGCTGAAACTGAAGCGCTGGGAACCCTTGTTTTACGGGGCGAGGGTCGTTATTGACGTGGAGACCTTCGCCTGTGAGCGTTGTGCGACCGGAGTGATGCGCTCCCTGATGGAACTTGAAGGTGTCATTCACGTGGAGGCCGATCACGAAAAGAATCACGCTGTTGTTTGGACGACCGAGGCTAAGCCGAGAATTGAATTGTTGAAGAAAACGGTGGTGGGCGCCGGCTTCAAAGTGACTCAGGTAGAAGTGCTTCCCAAAGCAACGGGGAGCCAAGGTGGATAGCTTGACTACGCGCCCAATGCCCATTCTCATCGTTGTTTTCGCCGCCATTTTTCTGGCCTTGTGTTCGCTTCTGTCCTGCGGACAACGCCCCCGCAGTGCATCTTTGACTGCGACGTGGAGTCAAAGCATCAAAACGGATGCATTTCAAGAAACCACCGGTGTGGCACTCTCCAATAGCACTCTGTTTGTCAGCGACTCGAAACAGGCAACCATCTATCGACTCAGTGTTGACGGCAGCGCCAAGAGCCAATGGCCCAAGAGACCAGACGTCATGGGAAGGCCTACTCATATCCATTTCGGACGGGATGGGAGGCTCTACGTTCCGGATCATCTTGAGGATCGCATCTGGGTGTATGGGGAAGACGGCAGCCTTGTTCTGACCCTGGGCGAGCACGGCACCGGCAATGGACAATTCGACTCCCCAGCCGGGGTTGCCGTTGCAGAGGATGGGTCGATCTATGTCGCGGATTTCAACAATCATCGCATCCAACAATTCGATCACTCCGGAGGTTTTGTTCGAGCTTGGGGAAAGAAGGGACATCATCGGCCGGGAAGCCTTAACTACCCCACCGATCTTGCCATTGGTCCGGACGGCAACGTGTATGTCGCGGACGCCTACAACCATCGCATTGGGGTCTTCACGCCCACCGGCAAGCATCTCAGAACGTGGGGTGGAAAAGGTCATGACGCCGGAGAGTTCGACGTCGCAGTGGGTATCGCTGTGGATAGGCAAGGACGCGTGTATGTCGCCGACCAGTTCAATCACCGTGTTCAGGTATTCACCGCCGAAGGCCGGTGGCTGGGCATGTGGGGTAGGGCCGGCAACAAGCCGGGAGAATTCGACCGTCCCAACGACATTGCCATCGGGGCGGATGGGCGTGTGTATGTCGCGGATTTTGGAAACGCTCGTGTCCAAGTGTTCATGATCGGAAAGGGAACCGAGCAATGACGCAGTTTCAAAACAATAGATCCTTGTCGATGGCGTTCCTGCTGGGAGCCATTGGATCGTACTCTGTTGCCGTGGGTGCGGGTCTCAACACAGATGTGGCACTATCGCCGCCTGAAGGCGGAACCATCTTCAGGCTGCAATGGCGCTATTCCAAATTATCGAATGACCCCACACCGATGGACCGAGATGTTACCTTGAGCATTAATCCACTGACGATCGTTCATGGCTTAACCGCAGACCTTGCAGTGTTGGGAACCGTTCCATTCGTTTACCGAGAGATGGAACCCGCCGCAGGAGCTGTTATGGAAGACGCCGATGTCGGTGACATTCCGCTCCTGTTCAAGTATCGGTTCTATCAAAACGACCAGCTCGGTGTTACGACAAGATGGGCTGTTCTGGGAGGTGTTGAGATTCCCTCCTACGATGAAGATTTTTCGAGTGAGAGTTTCGATCCAATCATCGGCACGGTGTGGACACACCAGCGCAGAGACTGGTGGGTGGATTGGGATGTGGTGTACAAGTTCAACACGGCCGGCGGGCCGACGGGAGACGACGTACTGCGGGGCGACACCGCCGCCTCAATCAGGTTCCTCGGCGGCGAAAGCGAAGAGACCGGCCCATGGGCACTCTACGGGATCGGTGAACTCAATGCGCTTTACATCACCGATGGAAGCACACAGATGTTCCTTTCGCCCGGCATTCAGTTCATAACGCCTCGGTGGATTCTGGAGGCCGGGGTTCAATTGCCTGTCCACCAAGACCTGAAATCCTCACGGCTGGAAAACGACATTACCACCATTCTCAGCCTGAGAACTCAGTTTTAACCTTACAAACGGAATCACTACTGTACGTTGAAATCAGACTTCCTATCATTCATCCTTCGTAGCGACTTTATCGAGAACTTGCAAGGAGACCACCGGTGACGCTCCAAGAGAGAATAGACGCGTTTTTAGCGGGTACGCCTCACGCCGTCGTTGGCGCTTCACGCGATCGTGCCAAGTACGGCAACAAGGTTCTTCGAGCCTATCTCCAGAACGATCGTGAGGTCTACCCGGTGAACCCGAACAGCGAGGAGGTGGAAGGCCTCGCGACCTTTCCCGATCTCGCCTCCCTGCCGCAACCCGTGCGTGGCATCTCGGTGATCACCAAGCCGGACGTGACTGAGCGTATCGTAGAACAGGCCGCTGAGCTAGGAATCAAGCACATCTGGATGCAGCCAGGCGCGGAAAGCGAGAAAGCCGTCAAGCGCGCCGAGCAGTTGGAAATGAATGTCATCGCAGGAGGACCCTGCGCTCTCGTCACTCTGCGATATCATGAAGACGATCCCGTGCGAATCGTGGAACCAGGTGACTGAAATGAGTTTGTCTGCGTCAACACCGGCTGCAATCCCACGAAGACCTTGAGGGCAAACTATCGGGCCGCTCCGACTTTCTCTTTGGGCTGCAGCTTTGTCCGGCACAGGTCTTGATCTTCCACCATTTTCCGCCGACACTGCCGAACCCGGCGGACTTGGTTTGCCCGTCGTCCTTGGGTATACTTGTCCATCGCCGATCTGACTGCTGATTGGATTGCCATAACCACAATCCTGACCGCGGGCAATTGAACTGATAAAAAACCAATTCGTGCAGCACCAGCAACTTAGACGGAAGTTGACGGCATGACAATGGAATTCTGAACTCGAGTAGACACGGATGGAAATTCACGAATTGAGAGAACTGGTTTTCGGCGGTGAGTCGGAGCGTGTCGAATTCAAGCGTTCCACCGGGCAGCGGACCGAGGCGGCAAAGACGGCCTGCGGAATGCTCGACGGTCTTGGTGGTCTTGTCCTCTTGGGCGTGACCGATACTGGCTCTACATCGTCACCCACTGCGCCGACACGCCAACGCTTCAGGAACCGGTCAAGGACCCGACCCGGCTCGAATGGCACGAGGTCACGAAGGTGGCGCACTACTACTTATCGGTCAACGCCATGACTCGGCCGATGATGGTGCGGGAGGACAAAACGCCGTACAGAACAGGGGATCAAGGACGAAGAAGGGTGAGACAAAGTACCCGATGATTGATGTCCAGTACGAATCTGTCCTTGGCGACGTGTTCAAGATTATCGAAGCAGCCAGGCAATCGGCGGCACGAACGGTGAATTCCATCATCACCGCCGCTTATTGGTTGATCGGCCGGCGTATTGTCGAATTCGAACAGAAAGGTAAAGCTCGCGCCGCGTATGGAGAAAGGTTGCTTCAGCGGCTGGCACAAGACTTGAGCGCAAGATTCGGACGTGGATTCTCGTATCCGAACCTGAACAAGTTCCGCCAATTCTACCTGACATATCCACAGGGGCGAATTTTCTCGACACTGTCGATAGAATCGGACAATTCAATTCTCTCGACAGTGTCGATAGAATCGGCGCCGATGAAAATCCGGACGCCATTTGGAAAATCGCAGATGCTTTCTGCGGAATCCCTGCTGGAAATGGCATCAAAGCGTTTCCCGCTGCCGTGGTCCGCTTATGTCCGTCTGGTTTCGGTGGAAAACGAAAACGCACGCGCTTTCTACGAAACCGAGGCCCAATCCCGATTTGATGCCATCCGTGAACTTGGGCGCATTGCCAAGGAAGCCGCTGTTTTCTCCCTTGAATCGTCATCCTCCGGCGGTACAATCCCCCCTATCTGTTGAAATCAGATTTCCTCTCAATCGGCGCCAACATCGGAGGCTTTGTCAAGGCGGCAGACGCGATGCTTGTCTAATAGGATTGTATAACTGGTTTTCAGACAGAGCCTAGGGTCCCATACCCCGCGCGAGATGCACCAGAGAACTTTGGTCCGAGGAACATGCTTCAAGGAGTGACGCATTGAAGGCATCCGATCTGTTTATCAAGGCACTCGAAGCCGAAGGCGTTGAATACATATTCGGTATTCCCGGGGAAGAGAATCTTGATTTTCTGAATTCCCTGAAAGACTCCTCCATTCGATTCATTCTAACGCGGCACGAGCAGGCGGCTGGATTCATGGCGGCCACCTATGGTCGCTTGACCGGCAGGGTCGGGGTATGCCTGTCGACTCTGGGGCCCGGCGCAACCAACCTGGTCACGGCCGCGGCCTACGCCCAACTCGGGGCCATGCCGATGATGATGATCACGGGCCAAAAACCGATCAAGACATCCAAGCAGGGACAGTTCCAGATCGTGGACATCGTCCAGATGATGAAGCCACTCACCAAGTACACCCGGCAGATTGTCAGCGGAGATAATATTCCTTCCCGTGTACGGGAGGCCGTTCGACTTGCCGAGGAGGAACGGCCGGGGGCCGTACACCTGGAACTTCCAGAGGACATCGCCGCTGAAGAAACCGATGCTCAGATCTTTCAGCGAGAGCGGATCAGACGATCCACGGCCGAAGCCAAGGCCGTCGCCCGGGCAGTACGGATGATCGAATCGGCGAAGCGGCCCCTGCTTCTGATCGGTGCAGGCGCCAACCGAAAGCTGACCTCCAAGATGCTGCGGCGATTCATCGACAGGACGCATATCCCCTTCATTACCACCCAGATGGGGAAAGGCGTGGTCGATGAACGCCATCCGCGGTTTTTGGGCAATGCGGCGTTGTCTGCCAGAGACTATGTACACTGTGCCATCGAGAAAGCGGATCTGATCATCAACGTTGGTCACGACGTAGTTGAAAAGCCACCATTCTTCATGGAGCACGGCGGAACGAAGGTGATCCATATCAACTTTTCGACCGCGGCGGTCGATCCGGTCTACTTCCCGCAGCTTGAAGTCGTGGGCGATATCGCCAACAGTATCTGGCAGATCAACCAAGCCGTCACTCCTCAGAAAAATTGGGATTTCCGCTTCTACGAGCAGATCAAAAGAGAAGTCGATATGCACCTGCAGGAAGGTGCAGACGACAATCGCTTCCCGGTGCTGCCACAGCGGCTGGTGGCGGATGTTCGGAAGATGGTGCCTTCGGACGGCATCGTCGCGCTGGATAACGGTATCTACAAAATCTGGTTCGCCCGGAACTATCACGCGCACGAACCCAATACCGTGCTTCTGGACAATGCCCTGGCGACCATGGGCGCCGGGCTGCCGTCCGCCATGGCAGCCAAATTGGTCTTTCCGGACCGAAAGGTGCTGGCCATATGTGGAGACGGGGGGTTCATGATGAACTCACAGGAGATTGAGACGGCGATTCGTTTGAAGCTGAATCTTTCGGTCTTGATCCTGAATGACAACGCCTTCGGAATGATCAAGTGGAAGCAGACCGCCATGCACTTCGAGAACTGGGGGTTGGATTACGGCAACCCGGACTTCGTTAAATATGCCGAAAGCTACGGGGCCAAGGGACACAGGGTCGAGGCTACAGGAGATTTGGCTCCGATGCTGCAAGATTGTCTGGGCTCTCCCGGGGTTCACCTGATCGAAGTACCCATGGATTACTCAGATAACGTCCGTGCCCTGACCACGGCCCTGGAGGAGAAGACCTGTCACCTGTAGCTTTCTATGATCCGCATCATGTGAGAAGCCATGCTCAATGAATCCTATCCCTACTACCTGGCCAACCACCGCGTCTCGGCCAACCGGGACCTACCGGTGACGGACAAATACACTGGAGAGATCGCTACCCGCGTGGCCTTGGCGGACGAGTCAGCCATCGACATAGCCATCGGAAAAGCCGTGGAGGCGACGGAGGCCATGCGACAGGTACCGGCCTACGAACGCCAGGCCGTGCTGCAGCACTGCGTGCGACGGTTCACGGAGCGCGCCGAGGAGCTGGCACTCAGCCTGTGTATAGAGGCCGGGAAACCCATCACGGATTCCCGGGGCGAGGTGGCCCGCCTCATTGACACGTTCCGCATTGCGGCGGAAGAATCCGTGCGCATATACGGTGAAGTGCTGCCGATGGAAATCAGTCCGCACGCACGCGGCTATTCCGGCATGTGGAAAAGGGTTCCGATCGGCCCGTGTAGCTTCATATCACCGTTCAACTTCCCGCTGAACCTGGCGGCCCATAAGATCGCCCCGGCGCTGGCGGTGGGTTGCCCCTTTGTGCTGAAGCCCGCCAGCCTGACGCCCGTGGGCGCGCTCCTCATCGGTGAGATACTCGCCGAAACCGATCTGCCGGAGGGCGCCTTCTCCATCCTGCCCTGCCGCCGCGACGGGGCGGAGTTGTTCACCACGGACGAGCGACTCAGGCTCCTCAGCTTTACGGGGTCACCCGCCGTCGGATGGGCATTGAAGGCCAAGGCGGGAAAGAAAAAAGTAGTCCTGGAACTGGGTGGCAATGCCGCCGTGATTGTGGACGAAGATGCCGATTTGGACGATGCCGCGTCACGCATCATCACCGGCGCATTCTATCAGTCAGGCCAAAGTTGCATTAGCGTCCAGCGCATCCTGATTCACGAGACGCTCTATGGGCCCATGAAGGATAGGCTCGTGGCCGCAGCTCGCAGCCTGACCATGGGCGACCCGAAGGAGGAAGGGACGATCATCGGGCCCATGATTTCCGAGAAAGAGGCCACGCGGCTCGAATCATGGATCCGCTCTTCAGTGGACGGTGGGGCCAAACTGCTCTGCGGCGGCGGTCGCGAAGGTGTCATGATGGAGGCCACGCTCTTGGAACACGTGCCTGCGGATGCGGACTTGTCCTGCCAGGAGGCTTTCGGGCCCGTGGCCATCATGACACCGTTCAGCGATTTTGACGAGGCGCTGATGGAAGTGAACCGCAGCCGCTTCGGGCTTCAGGCCGGCATTTTCACCCGCGATCTCTACAAGATGCAGCGCGCCTGGGACCGACTCGAAGTAGGCGGTGTCGTCATCGGAGACGTGCCGTCCTGGCGGGTGGATCACATGCCGTACGGGGGCGTGAAAGACAGCGGGCTGGGCCGGGAAGGAATCCGTTTCGCCATCGAGGATATGACCGAAATAAGATTGCTGGTGATCCGCAGACCCTAATATGGGCGACCCCCTGCCTCAATTTCGTTTTGGGACGGAGAACATTCGGCAAAGCCTTCGGACGATCGCCTGCCTGGGTGAGGTTCTATGTGTGCTCTGTCTGTTGAGTGGTTGCAGCACAAGCGCTCCGAAAGTCGGACTGATCTACAACAGGGCGGCTCAATACGAGAATGGTGATCGCAACCCCATTATCGTGATCCCGGGAATCACCGGGTCCAAGTTGACATTGAATGACCACATTGTCTGGGGCGCCTTTGAGGGCGGCCATTCGGACTCGGCGACAGCGGAGGGCGCCCGCGCCCTCGCCCTGCCGATGCGGAAAGGCGTCTCCCTGGCCCAGCTTCGGGACGACACCCAAGCTGGCGGCGTGCTGGACCACCTGGAAGTATCCGTTTTGGGTCTCTCTATCCGGCTTAGGGCCTATGTCGGTCTACTGAGCACCCTGGGTATCGGCGGATTCAGAGATGCCAACCTGGGGCTCTCGGGGGCGATGGACTACGGTGACAGCCACTTCACCTGTTTCCAGTTCGGCTACGACTGGCGACGCGACAACGTCGAGAACGCCCGTCGTCTCCACCAATTCATTCTGGAGAAGAAGAAGTACATCCGAATGGAGAGGACAAAGCGATTCGGAAGGGATGCCGATGAGGAGATCAAGTTTGACATCGTGGCCCATTCCATGGGTGGACTGGTCGCGCGCTACTATCTCCGCTATGGGCCGAACGAACCCCCGCCCTTAGATGCCAAGATTAAGATTCCCTGGTCCGGATGCGGGAACGTCGAACGCCTGATTATGGTGGGGACGCCCAACGCCGGATCGGCCGAGGCCGTGATTACGCTGGTGAACGGCGCATCCTTCGCCCCTCTGCTGCCGAAGTGGGCGCCGGCCATCGTGGGCACTTTCCCATCCGTCTACCAGATGCTACCCCGAAGCCGGCACCATCCCCTCGTCGACAAGGAGCATCCCGAGCGGACAGTCGGCGACATTCTTGATCCGAACCTATGGCTTAGCCACGGGTGGGGGCTGGCCGCGCCGAATCAGGAGCGGGTCCTGCGACGGCTGCTGCCGGACGTCGCTGACGCCGCACGGCGCCACGCTATCGCCCTCGACCACCAGCGCAAGTGTCTCGAAAGGGCGCGCCTCTTTTTCCATGCCATGGACGCGCCCGGCCGTCCGCCGAAGGGCACCGAGTTGTTCCTGTTTGCCGGGGACGCCGTCGACACACCGAACCGGCTGTCGGTGGACCCCACCGATGGCGGCTTGGCTGTTCACGAAACCGCGCCCGGGGATGGCATCGTGGCCCGTAACAGCGTCTTGATGGACGAGCGCATGGACGGCAACTGGAGCCCCCTTCTTCGTTCGCCCATACGCTGGAAGCAGGTCTTTTTCCTTTTCAAGGATCATCGGGACTTGGTGACGGACCCCTTCTTCATCGACAATGTTCTTTACTTGCTCCTTGAAGACCCGCGTGACGTCAACTGAGATGAGGTCTTCTGAGACTGTTCAATGAGTCGGCGGGTAATGGAACCCGGATTTTATTGAGTCATTGGACCGGCCGATCATCCACTGATGATTATTTACACCGCACGGGGTTTCTCGTTGCCCGTGGTAGGCTATGTGGACTATAAAGGCTGGGTGCGCCGACTGCAATTTGAGCCGGCGTGTCGACGTTTCAAGCACGTTGTCAGCAGGTAGAACCTATGGAATCACAGATACTGGTTATCTTTGGCGCTTCAGGGGATTTAGCTAAGCGTAAGTTGATCCCCGCCCTCTACGAACTGTCGCAGCAGGACCTGCTCCCTGAGAAATTCGCGGTGCTCGGGGTTAGCCGTTCCGCCCTCTCGGATGAGGACTTCCGAGAGCGCATGACCGAATTCCTTCCGGAATCGCGGGAATCGTCACCGGACATCGAAACTTTCCTGCAGCGGCTCAGCTATTTCACCTTGCAGACAGGGGAGGCGGCCGAGTATGAACGACTCAAGAGGCATCTCGAGGAATTGTCGGCGGCCACCGGGATTCCACCGAACACCATTTATTATCTGGCGACGCCGCCGTCACTTTACGAAGTCATCCCCCGGTGCTTGAACGCGGTGAGGCTCTGCCATAGTGATGAAGGGTTCCGCCGACTCATCGTCGAGAAGCCGTTTGGGACCGATCTGTCATCAGCTCAGGACCTGAATCGAAACCTGCTGAGCTACTTTCGCGAGGATCAGATCTATCGCATTGACCATTATCTTGGCAAGGAAACCGTTCAGAACATGTTGGTGACCCGGTTTGCCAACGGCATATTCGAACCCATCTGGAATCTTAATTTCATTCACCATGTGGAAATCACCTCGGCGGAAAGTCTGGGTGTGGAGGGTCGCGGCGGGTACTACGATCACTCCGGTGCACTGCGGGATATGGTACAGAGCCATTTGCTGCAGCTGGTGGGCCTGGTGGCGATGGAGCCGCCGGTGGTGGTTGAAGCCGACGCCATCCGAAACGAAGTATTGAAAGTCTTCCAATCCCTGCGCCCCATCACGCCCGACCAGATCACGAAACACGTGGTGCGGGGTCAGTACATCGCCTCCACCATCAAGGGCGATCCAGTGAAAGGGTATCGTGACGAGGAGGGCGTGAACCCGCTCTCCCGAACCGAAACGTTTGTGGCGCTGAAGTTCTTCATCGACAGCTGGCGCTGGGGGGGCGTGCCCTTTTATATTCGAACGGGCAAGAAGCTTCCCGCGCGTGTGGCCGAAGTGGTCATCCATTTCAAACGCCCGCCACGGCATCTGTTCCAGTATGAGGAAAACGCGCTGACCAATTACAATCAGTTGATTCTCAGGGTGCAGCCCGATGAGGGCATCGTGTTGAAGTTTGGGTTGAAAGTACCGGGGCCGGGTTTTCGTGTGCAGACCGTTAATATGGACTTTCACTACGACGATCTGGGCAATTCCCACCTGCCCAGCGCCTATGCCAGGCTGCTCCTGGACTGCATGCAGGGGGACGCCACCCTGTTCGCGCGGGGGGACGCCGTTGAGGAGGCGTGGAAGTTCATTCAGCCGATATCAGATGTCTTTGCCAGCGGCCTGGACATGCCGATCTACGGGTATCCGGCGGGCACCTGGGGTCCCGAAGAGGCGGAGGGAATCGTGGATGACGCGAACTGGCGGTATCCCTGCAAGAATCTTTCGAATGATGGCACCTACTGTGAGCTGTAGGTAATACCAGAGGGAACGGACGATGCGTGACGTGATGGTTTTCGTCGGCTGTACGGCTGACGCCGGCGCGGGGGGAGGCATCTATTCCTACCGGCTGGACGGTGGTACGGGTGCGTTGGAACAGGTGGCGGTCTTCAGCGACATCGCCTACCCAAGTTTTCAGACCCTCTCTCCCGATGGCGGGTCCCTCTATTCCGTGTGCCGGCTGGACGTTGCGGAGGATGAACCCAACGGCGGCGTGGCCGCCTTTTCCATTGACCGTTCCAGCGGATCGCTCACGGTGCTCAACTCGGTCTCGAGTCGCGGCGATGGAGCGGTTCATGTGTCCGTTGATGGCACAGGTCACTGTCTCGCCGTGGCGAACTACCGCAGCGGAAATCTGGCCATCGTGCCCATCGATTCCCGGGGCATTCTGTCGGAAGCGTCTGATTTCGTCCAATTCGCGGGCAGCAGCATCGATCCGGACCGCCAGCAGGGCTCGTTCGCTCATTCCGCGATCATTTCGGACGACAGCAGTCATCTTTTCGTGCAAGACCTCGGGACGGACAAGATCATGCAGTTTCACCTGGATCCCGCGAAGGGCAAAATCAAGCCCAACGACCCACCCTCCGTTGCCACCGGTCCGGGGGCCGGTCCCCGGCATTTCGAAATTCATCAGAATCACAAGTGGGCCTACGTCATCAATGAGTTGGATAACACCCTCATTGTCTATGACTATGACCAGGGGAAGGGGACCCTGGCGCAGCGACAGGTCATCAGCACGCTACCCGATGATTTTGAGGGAAGCAGTTACTGCGCGGACATCCACATCCATCCATCGGGGCGTGTGCTGTACGGAAGCAATCGCGGTCACGACAGCATCGCCGTTTTCGATATCAATGAGGCCGACGGTACGCTGTCGCTGGCGCAGCTCCATCCCTGTGGAGGCGATCACCCTCGTAATTTCGCGCTGACGCCGGATGCGTCGCTGTTGCTCTGCGCCAACATGAATTCGGGCAACATCGTTGCGCATCGTATCGATCCGGAAACGGGACGGGTGACCCCCACCGGTCAGGAAACAGCTGCCCCGAAACCTGTCTGCGTAACGTGCTTGGTGGTGGGGTAGGAGCGAAGCGGTTCATGCCAGAGGTCGCCCCGTCGACGTGCTTCGCTTGCTCAGGGCTACGGCCTGGCACAGAGGGACAGGGCATGATAGGCTTTCATCGTTTCGGCAGGTACTTGGGAGCCTATGGACGAAGCTCGTTTTTCTGATAACATGTCATTCGTAGTGTTGTCTAAGGAGCCTCGCATAATTAAATGAGTCATTTATCGCTCAGATTTGCGTCAGATTCAGTCGCGCCCGATTGAGAAAAACCAGAGTTGTAGTTGGCCTACTGCGGAGGATTTTGCGATTGAGAAGCGGCCGAAGATGACGCGAAGATGAGATGAGAAATGGATCATTTATTTATGCGTGGTTCCCAACGAACAGATTTCATAATCGGTCTGCATCACCGAGCCCAGAATGGAGAATATCAGCGCATGACCCGCTTCAGTGCCATGATCAATACTTCCGGCATGTATCTGTTCTCTAACCTGCTCTCGCGTTTTGTACAGAAGGGTACACTGCGAGTCATTGACTCAGGCGGCAGGGTGCATGAGTTCAAAGGCACCCCGGAACCTCTGGCAACGATCCGGTTGCACAAAGACGACCTTCCTTTCAAGCTATTTAGAAACCCGGAATTGCACCTAGGAGAGGGATACATGGATGGTACGATCACGCTGGTTGACTGCACGCTCTCTGACTTTCTGGGACTCTTCTCGATTAACCGGAGTTCGCTGGCCTCATATCCTTTGCAGAAAGTGATCAGGAAGATAACCCGCATGCTCCGTATCGTCAATCAGCACAATCCGATCGGCAAGGCACAACAGAATGTAGCGCACCACTACGATCTTTCGAAAGAACTCTATGAACTCTTCCTTGACGAAGACCTTCAGTATTCCTGTGCCTACTTTCTTGGCCCTGATGAGTCACTCGAGACCGCACAGGCAAACAAGAGACGCCACATCACGGCAAAGCTCAAACTTGAGCCCGGCCAGAAAGTGTTGGACATAGGCTGTGGATGGGGCGGGCTTGCGCTCGAGATGGCAAGGCGTGCCGACGTCAAAGTCCTTGGCGTCACCCTTTCAAAAGAACAGTTAAAAGTGGCGACAGAAAGGGCAAAGACCCTCGGACTTGATGATAGAGTACGCTTTGAGCTTCTTGATTACAGGCACATAAGCGAGCGGTTTGACAGGATCGTATCCGTCGGCATGTTTGAGCATGTAGGCGTGCTCCGCTATGACGAGTTCTTCAACAAGATGTTCAACATGCTCACTGATAACGGCTTTGCCATTCTACATTCCATAGGACACATGAGTCCGCCGGGTTCGTCAGGCCCCTGGATCAGAAAATACATCTTCCCCGGCGCATACGCCCCCGCGATCTCGGAGGTATTCGCGGCAACCGAGCGGCAGCACTTGTGGGTGAGCGATGTTGAAGTGCTGCGTGTGCATTACGCCGATACGCTGGTGGAGTGGAACAAACGTTTTCAGGAAAACCGCGAAAAGATAGCCGGCATTTATGATGAACGCTTTTGCAGAATGTGGGAATTCTACCTAATATGCGCAGAGGCGGTATTCAGAACGGGCGCAGGAATGGTATTTCAGATGCAGCTTTCACGCATGAGGGATGCGGCGCCTCTTTCACGGGATTATATGTTTGATAATGAGAGAAACTACTTCGAGGCAGACAGATCTGCAGGGGGGTAGCATGCTCTTTGGGACCGTTTATTCTCAACGACCGCTGTTGAACCCTCGGCGCAACCAACAATGCAGGCGGGCTCCCTGCAATCTTGGAGACATGCTCCTTGATGATTGGCTAGAAGCAGGGTGCGTGGAACGTACCCTACGTGGACGTGAAGCCTTCTGTGCTCCAGATGTCTGCAGGCGAGACTGGGCATAGATAATCGTATTGGCCTTCTCCCGCCGTTGCCTGGAGTTGATTCAGAATCTTTTGGACATTGTCGTCGGGACCGGAGACAAAAAAGGGCTTGTCGTCCTTACCGAACTCGATATCCGAGGGACGGATGCTCTCGGCCGTGTCGAGTACGTGCTGAGAGAGTCGAAAGTCCTTATTGGGCTTGAATCCGAACTGTTTAGCATAGGCAATGGCACCGTAAATGATTTGCTGCGCCAGCTCACTGTCACAGGGTTCAGATTCCTGCTGCTCGTAGACTCTGCCCACCACCTCCCTGACATAGCGAGATTCGGAAAAATCAACGTTGGCAAAGGTATTCTTGAGTCCCAGGCAAAAGATATCGACGAGGAATACACCAAAGGCCAAGTGATCATCGGGCTGGCGGCGTGACATCAGGATGGTGACCAAGCCCTGTTCCTGCCAAGATGGATTGATCAGACATTCATGAATCGGAAACCGCCGGGCCAGACGGAGCTTCTGCTTGGGGCTGAGCATGGCAAAGGGGACGACCTCGGCTAAATGCTGCTTCCGCAATCTGTCGTGCTGGCGTTTTTTCAGCAGTTTCTTCTGCCGTTTTGCTTCGTCTCTGACCATGATCGGATCTCCTTATCTTAGCCATCTTTCTTCTGAAACTGCAGCTACAGCGGCCAGTATAGCGAAGGAGGGATAGGGTCGCAAGCGGGTCACAATCTGGGCGACCTCGTTGGACATCAGATCCACGATAGCCGGTTTCGTGACAGAGAGTCCGGCCATGAACATGCGGACGCGTGGTCCGCCGCAGGCCTGAAGCCCGATTGGCACATCCTATCACAGACTCTGACTGGCCTGCTCCGTGCCGCCGTAGCCGCCCATGTTGATAAGCGCCCCGTTGGGCAGGGGCTCTGCATCCGCACTGTCTACGGGATCGCCCGCATCGATGACGGGACTGTGGGTGTCGTCTTGGTGCCACGTCAGCGTCTCCGGATTCCAGCGGCCGGTCTGTGACCGGAGGTGGTAATCACCGGGGATCCAAACCGTGTCGGGAAGGAAGGGATCGGTGGCGGGGGATTGATCCGCTGCATGGATCCACTGTCCTGGCCGGGCAAAGAGGGGATCGACGCGCTGGCTACCCGGTCCCCGGGGGCCGTTGCCGTAGTTGGAAAAGAGGAGTCCCGGCCACTCGCCGTGGGCGACTTTGACATCGATGGGGATATTGTCCCAGAGGATGGTGTTGGAGACCTTGAGCTTGGAGATGAAGGTGAACAGCCCGCAGCCGAGGCCCTTGCCGCCGTTGCCGGTGATGGTGCAATTGCTCAGCGTGGCGGTGCTGCCCAGGAAGAAGAGCCCGTTGCCACGATTGCCGGCGATGATGCAGTTGCGGATGGTGGGACTGCTGGCGATGCAGTTGATCCCCGCTCCGTCGAGCGGGTCGTTGCCGTTGGTGATAATGAAACCCATCAGTTGTGCTCTGCTGTCTTCACCGTGGTCAAAGGTGACGACCGCCCCCGAACCGCCTCCGTCTATGACGGGATAGGGGCCAGGTTCGTCCGGACCGCCGGCGCGAGTGACCGTGATGTGTTTGCCCTCGAAGTTGATCTGTTCCACGTAGGTCCCCGGTGCTACGCTTACCGTGTTCCCTGGCCCGGCGGCCTGGATGGCCTCCTGGATCGACAGGAAGGGATGATCCGGCGTGCCATCATAGATGGGACCGATGGCCGAATGAGAGACGTGCAGGGTCCGGTCAGAATCGGTAGGCCCTAGCGGGGTAAAGAGTGCTTGAATGGTTCCATCTGCGCCCGCCCGGAATATGGTGATGGGATTGTTGGGCTCCTCCACGAGACCCGCAGAGACCAATGAGCCGCTCCATCCGGAAAACAGGTAGTTGGGATGTATAATGATGGCGGCGAGGTTTACCGTGCTGCCGTCCGGGTAGGAGAATGTTCCTTCCCCCGGGACCACGACTTGACCACCGGGGGTTGAGCTTATTTGAATCTCGGCGGCTTCCGACCAGACCGGTTGGACTGACAGCGCCACGAATAGGGCGATGTACAGGGCCAGCTTTCTCATCGACGCACTCCTTCTCGTGTGAATTCGTTAACTTACGCAGTATAGCAGGAATAGCATAGATTTTCAAGATAAGCTTGATGAAGTGGCGTGGACCGCGTCGCCGGGGTTGCTATGACGATGCCGCGCTAACCACAGATGCTTTCAAGCGCATGCAAGCCTCTTTGGGGTGCCTGCTTGTAGTGATGTGGGCGCCTACAGCGATGGCCGTGGCGCCCAATGCGCAGACCTGCCGCACATTTTCGGCATTGATGCCACCGATGACCACGTGGCCCACCCCTTCTTTGGGGAGTCCCGCCAGGCCCTCTGCCACATAGGCCAGTCCCGCCGGGTGAAGGTGGGGCTTGGTCGAGGTGGGGAAGGCAGGCCCCAGGGCGACATAGCTGGGGATCTTTTTCAGAGCGACGGAGAGTTCGGCATGGTTATGGGTCGTTAGCCCGAAGATCAAGGGCTGCAACTGGAGCCGGCGGGCATCCTCGATGGGCAGGTCTTCCAGACCCAGATGGACACCGTCCGCTCCCGAGGCGACAGCAATGTCGGTGCGGTCGTTGATAATGCTGAGAACATCGTGGTAGCGACAGATCTCTACGAATTCCTTGGCCAGGTTGAGCCAATCACGGTCGCAGAGTTCTTTGGCTCGCAGTTGGAGACAGTCGGCTCCCCCCCGGGCGCATTGCTCTGCCAGGGTCAAGACGCCGTCCCTGTCATCGCCACCCAGGAGCACATAGAGCCGCACGCTCTGAAACCTCTGCGCTGGGATCCCTAGCAGAATGATGTCCTTTTCAAGCGTATAGCTCTGATATCTTAGGGCTTCAATCACTTTGGCCAGCCGTGGGTCATCTATTTGAATGATCTCGGAAAGGGTCCGCAGGGCTTCGGTCAGACGCTTGCAGCCGGCTCTCAGACAGTCCTCCAGGTCGCTCCGTTCCAGTGGGTCGGCTATCAGGGATGCCGTGCCCACGTCGCCCGCGGTGTCTCTGCAGGTCACTAGCACCTTGAGGTCGAACGCTGTGAGGGCGTGTGTAAGGTCGTGGCGGATCTGTTTGGTCCGCGCGGAGAGATGTGCACTGTTCAGCGCGAAACGGCAATACTCTTCGACCACTCTGAGTGCTTCGCGTGCTCGATTGAAATTCGCGTCTATGATTCGCAAGGCGGCTTTCTGTGTCATGATGGCAATTATATGGCGGTGCTGGCAATAGGCGAAAAAACTTCGCCGGATCTTTTGCCCGCGTCCCAATGTACCCTATACTTTGAGTGTAAGGAAAATGTGAAAGCAAGCGTGGTCCTCATGGGCTATTTCGGGGGGCCACTCAGCACAATACTCCTTCCTTCTTCTCTTGGGGGGGCGGCAGACTGGAGAAATCCAGGGCGTGGTCTCTGCTGTCCCTCTCTTTTTTTGCGCTGGTCGAGAGGACAGAAAAAACAAGCTGAATCGACCTCCTCCGTACGGACACCACTTGCTCGAGGCTCTTAGATTGATGAGGCCGATATGAGGGAGTCAGGTGCTGTTAGGATTGAAGAACATGTGTTCTTAGTTTACCTCACCTCAAGCGTGCATCGTGTGATGGGGTCTCTGCCCGTCCAGCGGCATTGCCAGACGCCAAACAGGCTGCGCCTGCCACGTTCGAGTTGGTTGGGATTGAAGAGTGTCCCCTTGCGCCAGCCGATCAACTCATCCGCGATACGCTCGGTTTGGTCGGCAGACAAGAAGCGAGGATTTAGCTCGCCAGGATCCAGCGATAGGTCATAGCGCGTCGCCTCGTTGACGGACGAATCATAGATGACCTTTTGGTCGCCCACAATATAGCCCGCTGGCCCAGCCGGAACCCAACCAGAGAAATAGACCTTCCTGTTGGGTGGAATGGGACCCAGTGCGTTGAGCCCATCGAATTGACCGGCCTGAGTGTCGAATCCCAGCAGTGCTAGGAGTGTCGGAGCCACATCAATGGAAGAGACGGGCGTGTCGATCCGTGTGCCGGCTTGAATGCCGGCAGGGCTGCGCAGGGTCCATACGATGCTCAGGGCCTCTTCAAAGGCAATGCGCTCATGGCCAGTTTGACCGTGCTCGCCCAGGGCTTCTGCGTGATCCCCAACAATACAAACTATCGTGTTGTCTCGTAGATGGAGTTCCGCGAGTTTGCGGTCCAAGGCCGCGAGAAAGTCGTCGGTGTAGCGCACAATCTGTCGGTAGCGGTCGAGCGATTCGGCCGCGGGTTCTCCGTACCAGGCAGGCACTTCATAAGGATCATGCGCTGCAGAACAGAGGGCAGTAATGAAAAAGGGCTCGTCGCTGGACTGAATCCAGTCTGCGATGGGATCAATCATCATGTAGTCGTCACCGCCAAGATATCCCAGGTAGCGGTTAGGGTCATTGATCTGTTCCCTGGCCCAGAAGGAATCAAAGCCTAGGTTGCTGACCAAAGAGGGCCGGGATTCAAAGCTGCCCTTGGCGGATTGGAAGAAGGCGCTCCGGTACCCCCGCTGACGCCGCAGGATGGTCGCCAGGCTCGCATAGGGCCGGTCTAGGGGGATCGCCTCGACCGAATCGTGCGATCCGCCCGGATAACGTCCTGTCTGCAAGGAAAAGATTGCCTTGCTGGTATGCGTGAGGGTAGACCGGGCACTGCTAAAAACGACACCCTGCTTCGCGAAGGATTCGAGATAGGGGGTCAGATGGCTGTCTTTATCTGCAAAAGAGGTGGCAGCATATTGGATACTCTCCAGGATGACCATGACCACATTGTACTCGGGTGGCGTTTCCCTCTGGGGGAGGTTGATCTGGTCGTCAAGAGGCACTTGACGATGGGCCAAACGCATGTCTTCGCGACTAATGGACGAGCCATCCGGTAAAAAAATGCTGGCAATCGCCTTGAGTTGACTGTTGTAGTGAAAGCTCTCGGTCGCTACCTGTGAGGGTCGTGTGCGTGCGGCGAACGTTCCACGGGCGGGAATGGTGACACTAATCAAAACGAGAACAACAGCCAGGCGACTCATGAGTGCCCTGCGTGTGTAGGTGGGACGCGCCGGCCTGAGTAAGACACAGAACATGAATGTTAACGCCACGGCGCTCGGTGCCAACAGAGCAAACGTAGCGAGAGGCATTTTAGCTAGGTTAATTCCCACAATGGCAAAATGATTTAGGGGATCTTTAAAGAGAGGTATGACCTCGGGAGGAAGAATCTGTGTTCCCGTCTTAACAATCCACGCGGCGTTGACGACCGACCACGTGCAAATCAGAGCCGCCGTGACCGTGACGCTGCGAAAAATCCAGGTCTGGGGCCACTTGTGGCAAATGACGACAAGAATCGCTTCGACTGTGATCAGCACCCCCAAGTCTGCCAGAATCCAGACAAAGTACTCTCCCGTCACGTCATAGCGTACTGAGTGGTAAAATTTGGTCGCCAAGGTGCAAAGCAAAGCACCTAGTATGATCACACTGTGTGCCTGTGGTGCGAGAGCACGGTATGTCCTGCGGAGGGGATGCAACCCGGCCGACACGGTAGTCATGAGTTTTTCCCTTCTGCGCATTGCGCTAGCATACCAGAATACGGGCGACTTGGCAAGCGAACTGTCGGTCCATTCTTGACCACTGTCGGGGGGCATTACGCTTGCAAGTTGCCTGGGTGCCCGGTAGAGTTGGCGCGTCCGGGTCGGTCACATCTAAGGGATTGTCGGGTCCCGGAGAGGTGTCGGAGTGGCCTATCGAGCCGGTTTCGAAAACCGGTGTGCCCTTTACGGGGTACCGCGGGTTCGAATCCCGCCCTCTCCGTTGCAAGGCTCTTTCTGAAAACTCCGTCGTCGGCCCGAGAGCGAGCCATTTTTTCGCCTGGCAAAGACGGCGAAGCAGGCGATGGTCGTTCTATCGTCGATGCAGCCGGATGCAGCCAGGCGGAGAATAGGGCAAGCTCGAAGCCAGATCGGTTTTTCAGACAGAGCCTAGGATAAAAGTGAGGCAGACATTGCGGATTGGACTCGCCCAAATTAATACGACGGTCGGTGACTTCCAGGGCAACCTGTACAAGATGATTGAATCTTGGCAGCAGGCCCGGGAACAAGGCGTGGAATTGCTTGTTTTTCCCGAGCTGGCGATTTGCGGATATCCACCGGAAGACCTGTTGCACAAGCCTCATTTTCTGCAGGCGAACCGAACGGCACTACAGGCCTTAGCCTCGGCCTGCCCTGACATCGTCTTGGTCGTTGGGTTCGCCGATGGCCAGGAGCACAAGGCCTATAATGCGGCCGCGATCCTGCGCGAGGGAGAGATCGATCAGATCTATCGCAAGGGTCGGTTGCCCAACTTCAGTGTTTTTGATGAGTCTCGTTATTTTGTGACCGGCCTGGAACCGGTGGTCATAGAGGTGGGCTCGATTCGCGTGGTTCCGACGATCTGCTATGACCTGTGGAACGTATCCTGGTTGGAGAAGTGGCTGGAGAGGGTCGGTTCGTTTGATCTGCTGCTCAACATTTCCGCCTCTCCCTTTGACATGGGAAAGATTCGCAAGCGGGAAGCGGTCATCCGTCGCTATGGAGAAGAGTTTGCCACGCCCTTGGCCTACTGCAATTTGGTGGGCGGACAGGATGAGTTGGTCTTCGACGGACGCAGCATGCTTGCAGATGCATCAGGACGAGTGGTCTTGCGTGCCGCCCCCTTCGAGGAGGATCTGTTGATCGCGGACATTGTCGTCCCTGCCAAGGGGCCGGCCTCGCTGACACCCATCAGCCACCCGGCTAAGCGTTGTGAGGATCAGTTAGATGAAGTCTACAGCGCGTTGTTGCTGGGCACGCGGGACTACGTACGCAAGAATGGTTTCAGCAACATCTTGGTGGGGCTCAGCGGTGGGATCGATTCGGCGTTGACGGCGGCCATCGCGGTGGCCGCGCTGGGGCCCGATCAGGTCGTGGGGATCACGATGCCCTCCAAGTTTAACAGTTCTGAGACGCTTGCCGATGCGAGCCTGTTGGCAGAGAACTTGGGAATCACACTGCAAACGCTGCCGATTGGCGCCGTCCTGGACCATTTCAACGAGACGCTCGCTCGAGTCCCAGGCTGGGACGCGGGGGGGATCGCCTACGAGAATCTGCAGGCGCGGATTCGGGGTACCTTGCTCATGTCCCTGAGTAATCAATTGGGAGCGATGGTATTGACGACCGGCAACAAGAGCGAGACCTCGGTAGGGTATTCCACTCTGTATGGTGACTCCGCGGGGGGATTCGCCGTGATCAAGGATGTGCCGAAGACCCTGGTCTATCGGCTGGCACGCTACGTGAATGAACGCGCGGGGAAAGCCGTGATTCCCGAAACGACCATCACTCGGGCGCCGAGCGCGGAGTTGCGGCCCGACCAAAAGGACAGTGACAGCTTGCCCGACTACGAAGTCCTGGATGAGATCATTCGGGGTTATGTAGAGAGGGATGAGTCGGCCGCGCAACTGGTCGAGTCGGGCTTGCCGGAGGAAGAGGTCAATCGCGTCATTCGGTTGATTGATCGCAACGAATACAAGCGACGGCAATCCCCGCCGGGCGTTCGCATCACCAACAAGGCCTTCGGCAAAGACCGTCGTCTGCCCATCACCAATCGTTATGATGCGACCTACACGAAGAGTTCTTAGGCGCCAATGTGTAGGTGATCTTGCGCTCGCAGCACCATGGCTGCGTCGCTCAAGACCAGCGTTTTGATGAGGCTGGCGGGCACCAAATTGATGCCCACATTGAAGATTTTCTCTTCCACCATGGAGGCGATAGCGCGTGCCGACTGTCGGGTGATGGCGTACTCGTTCATCAGGTCTGCTGCGATGAGCGACTTGTTCCAACGCGCCGTTTCTCCCAACTCGGTGGTGTCCCACAGTCGCTGTGCATCGGCGAGATCGTTGAGTTGCATCGATACGACTTCGACTCGGTTTCGTTTGAGGCGCCGTTGGTAGTGATGGTTCGCCAAGGCGGCGGCCGCGGAATCATGACCGGTCGTCGTCAGAACGACCTTAACGACGGATAGGATCTCGCTGCTGGAGACAACCTTCCTGGGCGTGTTTTCGTTATGGTAGAGGTAGTAGGTCACGACGTCGGCAAGTTCTTGTGCGAGAAAGACGTCAGGGAGCCCATCATGGTCGAAGGCATTGTTCAGGGTGCCCAGTACCTTCGTGTGTAGGTACTCCTCGACCGATTGATCTGTTTTAGTCACTTCCAACTGCTGGGCCATGAGGACTGCGTGCCTCCATGCTGTATCTATTCATCAAATAACTTCAACTGCTCCAGGGGTTCTGCTTCGTCAATCGCCCGGGTCACTTCCTTGATCAGATCCGAAGCGCTCGCAAATTCACGGTAAATACTTGCAAAACGAATATAGGAGATGTTGTCGACGGCACGCAGATACTTCATCGCCAGCTCACCGATTACTGTGCTGGGAACTTCTTTGTCATAGCGTCGAAAAATGTGCTCTTCGGTTTTGTCGGCGATGCCCTGAATCTGCTCTGCCGACACGTGTCTCTTGTAGCACGCCTTTTCCAATCCTCCCAACACGTTATCGCGAGAATAGGGGACCCGACTCTTGTCGCGCTTGATGACCTTCAGTTTGAGTCCGTCATTTGTTTTTTCATAGGTCGTAAACCGGCGTTTGCACGAGAGACATAGGCGCCGTCGTCGAATCGTGCGTCCCCCATCACTTGAACGCGAGTCAACGACCCTGTCCTGGTCTGTCATGCAAAACGGGCAGCGCAAAACGTCAATGACCTCACACCTATCATAACCCTAGATCCAAAAAGATACCGTAGTGTGACCACATTTCCAAGAAATGTCAAATATCTTATCAAGGTTGCCGTGGGGGGCTCGAGCTTTTCCCCAAAGTCGCTGGGCGGCGCATGTTCTCACGGCATGGATCTTTGGCGCCCCAAGAAAAAAGGCCACAGTCAACGAATGAACTGTGGCCTCTGAATTCGTATTCCGGGCTGATCGTGTTAGGGGCACTGGGTGACCAGGATCTTGTCCGTGCCTTGGAAGGATTGACCCGACTTGAGTTTGCCAACGACGGTCAGTTCAGACATGGTGTTGACCGGCAACGTGGCGGTCAGCTGGGCCTTGTCAAAGAGCCCGACGATGGTGGTCATGACCGTGCCGTCGTTCGTTTCAAAGGTGTACTGGTAATACGATTGAACGCCAACCGGATTGAGGGTCATGGGGGTGGCCACATCAACCTGATTCTCAGAGGTCCCATAGAGGCGGACCATGGCGATCACATAGGATGAACCACAGTTTCCTTTTTGGAGGGTGTAGGGGTACAACCAGAGTTGGCTGTCCAGAGCCGTCAGCACCGTAATGACCACTGGATCGGGGGCTGATGTCAGACTGCCGTCACCCACGATCAGGTTGATCACGTGTTGACCCTGGGGAAGCGTAATCGTGGGATTGCCGCCGCTGGCATAGTAGGGAATGCCATTGATCACCCAGTTCCAGGAATAGTTGAGCGGATCGCCGTCCGGATCGTATGAGGCCGACCCGTTCAATACGACGGAGGCCATGCCGAAAACCGATGTATACACCGTTTGATCCGCACCCGCGTTGGCGATGGGGGCATGATTGCCACCCGGTGGTGGTGGGGGGGGCGGTGCGGTGCTGGAGCCATACTCATAGGCGCCCATGTCGACGATGGGCGGGCTGCCGTTGCCGGTATCGAAGACCAGGGGATTGTCCTGGAACCGCGACTTCCCATCCAGGTCCCTCGTGATGTCAAAGGGCACGGCGAAATTCTCACCGGCGTCGATGCTGGGCGAACTCCCTTGGAGTCTCAGGTTGTCATCCTCCGTACCTGCCGTATAGTCAAACCCCAGGGCATCTACAAACCGCGGATCCATATGGACCACGCCGGGGCCGGAGGCCGGGCAGGAGGTGTTGGAATAAGAGAGTTCTATCAGAGAGCCGTCGCTGTTGTCGATACAGTTTGCCCCGTCCCAAAGAATCGTGTTGCGGATTTTGACATGACTTCGATCGGAGGGACCCTTCCAATTGTCTGTTGAGAGGGAGGTCCCGTGTAGGGCCGAATTGTTGGCGAAGGAGCAATTGATGAGGGTGACGTCCGAGTCAAAGATGCTCATCCCGCCCCCTTTCTCGTTGGCGCTATTACCGCTCAAAACACAGTTGATATAGGTGCATTCACTCGATCGATTGTGGGTGGCACCCCCATCGTCGGTGTACGCCACATTGCCGTTGAAGACACAGTCGATGAAGGTGGCCGTGCATTGGTTGTTCTCCACAGCGCCGCCCTCACGGGTCTCGTTGTTGTAGAATTCGCAGTCTTTGATGGTCACGCGGGAGTCGCGGCTGTTTTGCATCGCGCCACCGGCGGTACCGGAGGAATTCCCGACAAACAGGCAGTCCGTGACCACGAGATCAGTGCTAACCGATTTAATGGCCCCGCCGTGGTGGCCACCATCGTTGCCGTAGAACTGGCAGTGGCTGACGCCGACATCGCTGTTGTTGTTATAGATGCCGCCTCCATCTGCCTGGAAATGAGCTCGGTTGTCCTCGAAAATGCAATGGGCGATGACCGGGCTTGCTCGACCGTTGTTGAAGATCCCGGCACCGAAGTCTTCGCTGAAGTTTTGGATGAAGGTACACTCGGTTATCGTGGCTGCGGCCGCATAGACGTAGGCCGCACCGCCACCCTCACGTGCGGTGTTCAGATTGAACTTGCACTGTCGGATCTTCGGCCCTCCCCTATAAATGAACAGGCCGGCGCCCCGACTCTCTCGTAAGGGCCAATCGCGCCCGCCATTGGCATTGCCGCCATAGAGGGTAAAACCATCTAGAACTGCGTTTGACTTGTTTCCATTGCTGGTGACCACGCTGTAGGCGTTGTCCTGACGAGTTGTCTCGCTGATATAGAGTCGGGCGTTCCAGTCGTCCGGATCCACGTAGAGATCGTCGCCGTTGAGGTCACCGCTGAGAATGGTCTCGTATAGAGAGATGTTGCGGACATCGGGCGTGAAGGAGCCATAGCCTGCGAATCCGCCCAGCAGGGAGACGCCATCCTTCAGTTCGAAGGTTGCTGTACGGTTTGGGTCGACGGGGCCGTCGGCTTGGTTGGGACGGTAGGTGCCTTGGGCGACTCGGATCGTGTCTCCCGACACAGCCTGGGCGAGTGCATCCTGCAGAAAATGGAACGCGTGGAACCAGGATGTTCCGTTGCTTGCCCCGGTAGCGGTGTCATCGACGTAGATGATGTTGGCCTGAACTGCTGCGGTCCACGAGGTCAGCAGCAAAATCGCAAACAGGCAAAACGGCAGCGGTTTCATTCGGGTCCTCATGTCTGTGTCCTTTCCATTCTGATTCCAAATCCAATTAACCCTAGAGTTGGATGGCTCAGTCTATGTCGGCATAATCCATGGAGTACTAACCTACGAATGCGAGATTCTAGCCAAATCACCCTGTTTCAGAATGGGTCTCGAAACGGCTGACCGGGTGAGTCGTAGTTGCCATCGACCGCCAAGCCCGTTCTTGAAGCCAACTCTGGAAGTGTAGTTCCCACGCCGGCCAAAGTGTAACGGTTTAACCCCTCCGTGAGGTGAATGTCAGGTGGTTTTCTACCAGGTACTCCTTCTGTATGACTTCAGTTGTACTAAATGCGCAACAGATTTTCAAAGAAAAAACCGTGTTTTGGAGAGGGCGCGCCCCCCAGGGCAGTCTCATCGAACAATAAGGGTCACCACTGGGCCTCCTCATAGGCCCCTATCGGACCTTCGGGTCTGTCCTTTGGCCGTGATTTGATGATGGCCTCCGCCACCGCCACGTCCGTGCCGTGAGTGATCTTCATGTTGGTTGAATCCGACTCGACGATGGCCACCGATTCTCCCAGGCGCTCGACGAGCTGCGCATCGTCGCTGATAGGCGTTTTCCGCGGATCGAGAAACTTGAGTTGCTCGTAGGCCCTGGTCAGGAGGGCCTTGTCAAAGACCTGAGGGGTCTGTGCCTCATACAGATTGGACCGGTCAATCGTCCGCGTAATCAGGCCGTTCTCAGTCTCCTTTATGGTGGGAATCACCTTGGCGGCGAGAATCGCCGCCCGTGTCTGGGAGGCCCTGGCGATGACCTTGTCGATGAGCGATTGAGTCAGGCAACAGCGTGCCGCGTCGTGGATTGCCACCAGCTCGACGTCCTTCGCGATCAGGGCCAGTCCGTTCGCCACCGTCGTAAACCGCTCCTTTCCCCCCAGGAAGGTCCGGACGCCAAAAAACTGCAGGTTTGGACCCCACTTGATCTCCACGATCTCTTCGTCTTCCGGCGCGATACCCAGGAGCACTTGCTTGACGTCCTCGCGTTCGGTGAACAGTTCCACACTGCGCAGGAAGGCCGCTTTGCCGGCCACGTTGACGAAGGGTTTTTTCTTCTTTTGTCCAAACCGGCTGCTGCTGCCGGCGGCACAAATGATCGCCGCTACCTTCTTGCCCATCGTTATCATGTCTCCACAACTTAATCAAGAGTCCCATTATGGAGAACTCGCCAAGCTTGGAAAGAAAAATGACGGCCTTGTTACCTGTTCCCTGGCAAATACCGATATACCAGCACACTACAAGGCTTTGTCAGAAAACTCCATCGTCGGCCCGAGAGCGAGCGTTTTTTCGCCTGGCAAAGACGGCGAAGCAGGCGATGTTGGTTTTATCGTCGATACAGCCGGATGCGGCTAGGCGGACAACCATGTTGCCTTCGTGCAGCCCTTGCTGCGGTAGCAGCGTCGAACAGCTAAGAAAACAAGCCGCTCGAAGCCAGATCGAGTTTTCTGACACAGCCAAGTACCCCGTTTCCCGGGGCGGCCCCTAACGCTACTAACTCATGTATAGGCAGACGGTTGCAATTCTTTGTTGATGAGACTACCATCATGCACCCGCCAGTAGACAGCCACGTAAACAGTGACGGAGTTTGAATGATAAAAAGCGGCGACGAAGCGGATCTGCCCCAAATTTCGGTGGTTGTGCCCCTACTCAATGAGCAAGACAATCTCGTTCAACTCTATCAGGAGACAACCGAGGCCCTGGAGGGAAAGCTCTCTTTTGAGTGCATCTTCGTGGACGATGGCAGCACCGACGACAGCTTTGCCATCCTCCGCTCCTTGCAGGAAAAAGACGAGCGTCTCAGGGTCATCAGACTCCGTAGGAATTTCGGCCAGACCGCCGCCATGAGTGCCGGATTCGCACATGCCCGGGGCGCGGTGATCATACCCATGGACGCCGATCTGCAGAACGACCCCCGCGACATTCCCATGCTCGTCGCCAAACTGGATGAGGGTTACGATGTGGCCAGTGGCTGGCGTAAGAAACGGCAGGATGCGGCCCTGACCCGCTTGCTCCCTTCGCTGATTGCCAATTGGTTGATCGCTCGGATCACCGGTGTCCGGATCCATGATTACGGCTGCACGCTCAAGGCCTATCGCCGCGAGGTCCTGGAGGAGATACGCCTCTACGGGGAAATGCATCGTTTCATACCGGCCTTGGCCAGTTGGTCTGGCGCCCGCGTCGCCGAATGTGTGGTGCACCATCGACCCAGGACGGCAGGCATCGCCAAATACGGGTTGGGCCGAACCTTTAAAGTCTTGCTGGATCTAATCACCGTCAAGTTTTTGGGCTCCTTCTCTACCAAACCAATTTATGTCTTCGGCGGACTCGGCGGTCTTACCGGCATCCTGGCCTGTCTCGTCGGCATGGTTGTCATCGTTCAGAAGGTGGGTCGGAATCATCTGGACATGACCGGCAATCCCCTGCTGATCCTTACGGCGGTCTTGATGATCACGACGGTTCAATTTGTGCTCATGGGACTACTCGCCGAACTCTTGGTGCGGACCCATCATGAGTCGCAGGGCCGTCCGACCTATGTTGTGAAGGAGACTCTGGGCATGCCGCCATCCTCCAAGGAGCAAGCATGAAGCGATCCTCCCAACGGAAACGCGGCGGGCCGGGCCCCCTCAAGCGACAGGCTGAGGAGTCCGAAACGGGCACCTGGCGTAGAACACGTCAGGTGCCTTTCTGGGTGCTAGCAGGGTTGGTCATTGCCATCCCTTTCACCATGGGTAAGTATCTGGAATTCGGTTCGCCCGGTCCCTTTGACAGTGGGGCCTATGTCTACTCTGCCAAACATGTACTTGATGGTGCCCATATCGGTGTGGACGAAAAGGTCACTGCCCGCATGGGGACACTCCTGGTCAACATGCTGGGGGTCAAGTTCTTTGGTTTCTCGGAGACGGGCCCGAAGACCATGCAGGCTCTCTTGCAATTGGCTGCGCTGATCATGATGTGTGTGGCGATTTGCAGGCTCTACGGTCGTTGGGCGGCGGCCCTGTCCGCCTTAGTGGCCACGTTCTACCTGTCGGCGCCGCTCATTGCCAAGTTTGGCAACGTCAAAGAGCAATACATGATTGCCTGTATGATGATTGGTGTGAGTTGCTTCGTGCTGCGCCAACTGGGCGGCCGGTGGTGGTGGTCGGTGTTGGCCGGCGCGTTTGTGGCCTGGGGCCCTCTATTCAAGCAGACGGGACTCTCTGCCATCGCGGCCGTGGGTCTCTTTGCGTTCTTCCAGGCGCTCACGAAGGCTCGGAGCTGGAAAGAGACGGGGCAGGACCTTGGCCTGCTGATGCTGGGGGCGACGCTCAGCGTGGGTCCCATCTATGTGTGGATGGTCGCGGCCGACATCCCCTTCGAATACTGGCCTTACGCGAAGATCATCCGCTTGGTCGTACCGGCGGAAGGCATGCGTGTGAGTTCCTATATCGTCCAGGGGCGGCAGATGGTGGACATGGGCGTAGTGGCCGCCAGGATCTTCCGTTGGTATGGTCTCTTGGCACTTCCCATAGCGCTCTCGCTCGGTTCCATACTGGGCGCTCTGATCAGTGTGATGGTTTCAAAGCTGGGCTCCAAGAAAAGGGCGATAGACGGGGGCACCCGCATGGTATTCATGTTTGGGCTGTGGTGGGTCTTGGACATGGCATTCGTCTGGATCAGCCCCCGCTCCTATGAACAGTACTTCTTGCCTCTCAATGCCTCCGCCGCGATGCTGGGGAGCTATCTGTTGGGAGCGTATTTCTGCAAGCTAAAGGAGGTCGATTTCAAGATCCCTTGGCTCGTGCTGGGTGTCATCGGTTTGCTGGCAATGATGGGCACGAGTTGGCATATCATTTTCGGCATCCAGCGTAGTCCCCACTCGGGTATTGAGTACGCCAGTAAACGGCGGGGTTATGTCCAACGGCTGGATGCCGTCAAAAGAGCCCAAGCGAGTCCGGGCCAAACCCCATGGGAAGCGGTTGCCCGACACATCAAGAGGGGATCGCAGCCGACGGATAAAATCTTTGTCTGGGGATGGGTCCCCGGCATCTATGTCCAGGCTCAGCGAATGTCCGCCGCGTCCTATGCCTTCACGAGTGAAATGCATGTCAGAAGTCCAGACTCTCTAGGGGAGATGATCACTAGGATTCTTGCGGATTTTGACAGACAGAAACCTAAGTTCATTGTTGATAGCCGCAAACGACATTTTCCTTGGAACCGCCCCCCTTTGGAGTTGTGGCCTCTCGTTCAGGTCAAGAGGAACGAAGCCCCGAGGTTTTTGTCTGAGGACTCTGCTAGGGTGGCCAGCTACGAGCAGGGCTGGAGCGATATGCTACGGCGGAGCTACGACGAGGCTGAGGCCCAGCGTTTCCGCCGCATGACGCCCTTTCGGGCCTTCGTGCGCAAGCACTACAGAATCGTGAACAGGGTGGGTGAGCATGGTGAGCATGTCCTCTTCGAGTTGGATCCGTCGAAGGCCGATAGGGAGCCGCTCTAGCTGTGTCTGGTCTGAAGATCCTGATGCTCAATCACGAGTTTCCGCCGGTTGGCGGCGGCGCGTCTCCGGTGACGCTGGACCTCTGTCGGGCGCTGGTGCGGAAAAACAACCGGGTCGATGTGGTTACCATGCATTTCAAAGGAACACCCCGGTTTGAATGTATCGACGGCGTCAATGTCTATCGGACACCCGCCATTCGCAGACGAGCCGACATCTCGCATACGGCGGAATTGGCGACCTATTTTCCCGGGGCATTGGGCAAAACCCTGAGTCTGATCGCGGAGAACCGGTATGACGTCATTCACTGCCATTTCATGGTACCCGGTGCTCCCCTGGGCTATGTGGTCAGCAAGCTCTGCCGCATTCCTCTCATCGTGACCTGTCACGGAACAGATGTTCCCGCCCACAATCCGGATCGCTTCGGCCTTGTCCACAAGATCATTGGTCCTGCCTGGCGGTTCTTGGCCCGGCGAATACCCCTGATCACCTCTCCCAGTGAGTATCTGAAGCGGTCGATTTTACAGGCCTGCGCTCAGGCCAATGTTGTTGTGGTCCCCAATGGCATCGCCGTAGACCAGTTTCCCCCTCTCCCTAAGACCAAGCATATCTTGATGTGTAGTCGATTGTTTGCATTCAAGGGAGTTCAACATGTGATCGAGGCCGTCAAGGATCTGGACTGTGATTGGACTCTGGATATTATTGGCGCGGGGCCCTATCTGTCCGAGCTCAAGGCGCAGGCCCGTGGGGCCAGGGTGCCGATTCACTTCCACGGTTGGCTGGAGAAAGCATCATCGGAATTCAAGCGACTCTATGGCGAGAGCAGTCTCTTCGTGTTTCCCTCGCTGGCGGAAAACTTCCCCACCGTTCTGCTGGATGCGATGACCGCCAGGATGGCCATCATTTCCAGCTCGGCGGGGGGTTGCCCCGAGGTGGTCGGAGAGGCGGGGCTGCTGGTCCAACCCGGAGATGTGGCCGGCTTCAGGGACGCGATCGTTCGTCTGATCGACTCGCCCTCGGACCGGGCGCGATTGGCCCAGGCGGCCTTCGACCGTGCCGCCCAGTTCAGTTGGGACCATGTCTCTCAGACCTTTCTCGAAACCTACCATAAGCTCTTGCGTGTGAGGGCATGATCGACACGAAAACCATTCACTTCATAGAGGAGCGACTCGACGAGAAAATTGACGACATTCGAGTCCTCGCCGACACCAAGCCCTCGCGTCTCTTCGAGTTGCGGGGCAGACGCCGGTATGTCCTGAAACAGACCAAGCGGGTACCGCTGCATCGACAGTTTTCGACGCAACGAAGGGTTTTCGATCTGTGTCGGGACCAGACGGAGGAAATGCTTTTTTCCGTGCCCGAGCCCTATCTGCTGGGACCCGAGGGGCGTTTCATGCTGATGGAATATCTGGAGGGTGACACCCTGCTAAATCGACTCTGTCGAAGGGAGCCGGGCGTGGAGGACCTGTTCCACCAAGTGGGGGCCAGCCTGCGGCAGTACCATCGAGTGCTTACGGCCAGGTTCAACGATGTCAAGACCGATCTCCGCGAGTATTCCTTTATGGCCGAGGTCTTGGCAACACGGCACGGACCTGCGATCCAAGCACGACTCGCTCGTTTTCCGGCGGAATCCCACCGCGTCCTTTACAAGGACATCACACCCACCAACGTCGTCGTGTCGCCCTCACGCCGGATCTACTTCGTGGATGTGCAGGAGGACTTCTACGGTGGCCCGTTCTACTATGATTTAGCTCGTTTTGTCGATACGACTCTGGTATTTAGTATTATCCGGAATCTGTACCGGGTGTGGACTTGTTACCCGGCGGCGCGTCGGGCGGCCGCCGCTTTCTTAGCGGGGTATGGCAACACCGTGGATGAGACCCTGCTGAAGAGCATGCAATGCGTTCATCGCTGGGAACATGTGTACATTAAGTGGACCGCAACGCCTTGTCGCGCCCTGGTTTTGAAGGCTTTGTACACGGTCCTCTGATGAATGCCGAGATCGACTACCGCAATGAGTTCAAGAAAGATACGCAAGCGTATGACCGGATCGTTCAGTCGAAGCACATCCGACTGATCTATCAACTGGAAAAAGAGGTTTTGCAGGACCTTTTTTCGAGACTTCCCGGCCAAGACCCCAAAGTGATGGATTTCGCCTGCGGGAGCGGTCGATGGACGCGCGTGCTGGAGACCCTCAGTAACAGAACCCTTGGCGTCGATGTCTCCCAACAGATGATTTTCCGGGCCAGGGAAACCTGTCGGATGACCGAATTCGTGGTGACAGACATTACCTCGGAGCAAGTGAGTGACGCGTTGTGCGGCCGGAAGTTCGATGTCATTACGGCGTTTCGGTTCTACAAGAATGCTCAGGACTCGTTGCGCCAGGCAGTCACGGAGGCCTTGCCGACCTATCTCGATGAGGAGGGTCTCTTCGTTTTTGACATCCACCTCAACACCCATTCCTTCATGGGCGTCATGGCCAACCTGATGCGCTTACTCCGATTTCCGGGGCTGTTCGGCATGTCCGAGCGTCTGATCCGTACCATGTCGATGGCCGATGTGAGGCGTCTGTTCGAGGACAGCGCGTTCGAGGTGGTGGACTACTATGGCATGGGAATCCTGCCCGGGCGGTCAAATTACGTATTGCTGCCTCAGAAGTGGCTGTATTCTGTGGAGGCGTTTTTCACTCGTCGCCAGTTGTGCCGGCGTCTCTCCTACACGCTCTTGATCGTCGCCAAAAAACGAAACCACTCCCCTGAACGAGTCCAATGAGATGAGGTCCACATCGCCATGAAACAGCTTCTGGTCTTCTTACAGGGGATTACCCCTAGGCCCATCAAAACGCTGTTGCGCAGGCTGGGAATCAATAGGGCGATCTCTTGGGTGATGGGGAAGAAAACCACAGAACTGGCCTTTCAGACCGCTTGGGCCAAAACCTTTAAGAACAACAAGGCTCTGGTATTGGAGTATTGGCAGCATTTACGCTCTTTCGATGAGATCAAGACCCTGGTCAAGTGTCGCGACGACATGAACGTGCTGGACGTCGGCTGTGGCATCAGCACCGTGCTCCATTTTGTCCCGGGAAATCGGTATGGCATCGATCCTCTGGCGGAATCCTATAAGACGCTGTACGACTATCCGGAGGAAATCACCATACTGGAGGCCGGCGGTGAAGACCTGCCCTTTGAGAACGGCTTTTTCGGACTTGTATTTTGTACGAACGTCCTGGATCATGTCACCGACCCAAGGAGAACGATCGACAACATCGCACGCGTGTTGGAAAAGGATGGCCATTTTGTCTTGGCCGTGGAGCTATTTGAGGACAAACCGGAACGAGACGCCGCCCACCCCCACAGCCTAGCCAAGGCAGACGTACTCGAGTTGGTACAGGATCACTTCGACATCGTGTTTGAAAAGGTGACCCCCTGGATCGGCCTCAGAAAGTATGTCGACGGGATTAGAACGAGCGAGCAGGATGAAGTCATCCTGGTGCTGCGGAAGCGATAGCATGAGGGACCGGCGAGAAATAACTTGAGGTGTAAAAGTGCGATGGTGTCATTCTTTGGGTACCTGCGACTGTTCTGTTTGATGTGTGTCCGGAATACCCGGTGGGTGTGGATCCTTCTCTTTAGGGGAGGGGAGCGGCCGTGGCCGGTGCTGGACTTCCAAATGAATCTGAATGCCTCCCAGCCCGGGCTGGATCCCAAAGAGAATAGCATTCACAAGCAGTTGATCTTGGACGGCATTCGTGAGCAACACGCCACGGCGATCATGCAGCAATACATTCGGCCGGATGATGTGATCTTGGAGTTGGGGGCCAATATCGGCTACTACGTCTGTCTGGAGTCCAGGATTCTGTCGAGCGAAGGATTCATCTATGCGGTGGAGCCGGCCCCTGAAAATGTAGCGTTACTGAAACGAAATGTGGCACTCAATCAGATCTCATCCATTGAAGTGACGCACATGGCCATGAGTGACAAACCGGGAACGGCCAGACTGTATACCGGCAAGGCCTGCAATCTTCACAGCTTAGTCAATGAAAGCGGCGAGGCCGACTCCCAGTATTTGGAAGTTCCAACGGATACGGTCGACGGGTTCCTAGGGGATCGGCGTCCGATCAGCTTTCTTCGCATGGATATTGAGGGCTATGAGGCGACCGTTATTGATGGCATGCAGGACACCCTAAGGTCACCCATGTTACGCCGCATGTTCATTGAAATCCATCCCGCACTCATCGAAGCCGATAGAATGCAACGTTTTCTAATGAAGCTGCTGGAGGCCGGGTTCGAGACGACGCACGTCATCTCCAGGGATAACTGGCAACGCGCCGTTTTGGGCCAGGCCAAGGTCGAACAGATTACCCTTTCCCAACTGATGCAGGACGAGAGGATTCTTCACAAGAGAAATGCCTTCGAGATCTTCTTTGAAAAACACGGCGAGTCACGATAGAAAGCAGAGCGTCCCGTGGTCACGTCCGATGCCAAGAAACAACTTCTGAAACTGCTCTTGCGAATAGCCGTGACAGTCGGCCTGCTCTCTTGGGTCTTTCAGAGCGTCTCCCTGGTGGACCTTCGCTCGGTGGCAGCCCATGCCAAGTGGCAGTATTTGGCGTTGGTCTGCCTGTTCAATGTGCTCTTGTTCTGGATCAGAGCGTTTCGGTCACAACTCATCTTTAAGCGCCTGGACTGTCCTGTAGGCCTACCCACTCTGTTTGGCGCTAGTGCGGTGATGACGCTGTATGGCATGGTGTTGCCCGGTGTGTTAAGCTTGGCGGCGAAATGGCAAGTCCTGAAGCGATGTACGGGCAAGGGGAGCAACGTCTTGTCCGGCATGTTGTATAGCCAGGTCTCGGTCATGCTGGTGATGTTGGCCTTTGGTCTACTGGCGCTCGCGCTGGGCGGTCCGGTCGACCAGACCCAGATGGGCCAGGCCGGAGGCACTGGGTCTCTCTATGTCGCAACGGCTGTTCTGCTGGCGCTGGTACTGGTCACCTATGCCTGCATGTGCAGTCCGGCAGGGACGCGACTCGACGCGCTCTCTAATGCCCTGATAAGGAGGCTACCTGAGCCAGTGGCCCGAAAGGTCCGCACGGTCACGGGACAACTGGCCGTCTTTCGGACCGTCGGTCCCAGATTCCATCTCACGATCGCCTCTCTCACATTTGTCACAGGGGTCATGGGCGGGGGCCTCTTGCTCAAGCTGGCGGCCCAGTCCGTGAGCATATCGGTCCCGGCTCTGGTCTTCGTGTGGATGTACGTCCTTATCTATCTGCTGGGCCGACTTCCCATTTCCCTGGCCAATTGCGGTGTCCGAGAGTTTGTCCTTGTCGGCGTTCTGGGGGCATATGGAATCGACAGCTCTGCGGCGCTCTTGATGTCCGTCATTCTCTTTGCCGCCCAATTGTTCTTGGCGCTTATTGGCGCGCTGTACCAGCTTTCGTGGTCATTGCAGAGGAATAAAAACAGTCATCAGTGAGTCAGTAATCGGTTGCGAAGCTGGAGAGACAACCGTCTGCCAGTCACCGATTACTGATTACGGGTCGAGCGGAGCGAGGCCGACGGGGTGCGGCTGGTCAGGTAGCTGAAGAGGTCGAGGATTTGTTGATCGTTCATGGCCTCTGACAAGCCATCGGGCATTAAGGAGATGCTCGAGGCCTGCAGGGTCTTGATCTGGGTCCGGGGGACCAGGGTGGTTTGATTGTCGACGCCCCGCAGGATGATCCTGTTCGAATCTTGTTCCTCGATCAACCCGGTGAGTTGCCGACCGTCCTTCGTTTCGACGTGAAAGTTGGTGAATTCTGCGCGGATGGCGGCGCTGGGATCGACGATGGCGAGCAACATGAAGTCGAGATTGTCTCGCTCGTAGCCGGTCAGATCGGGGCCCGCCTGACCGCCCTGATCGAACAGCGTGTGACACACGCCGCAGACTTGGGCAAATAGAAGCCGCCCATTCGCACTATCGCCGCTGCCTTTTCTTGCCTTCAACAGGGTCTCGATCCGGGCGATCTCCTGTTTCTTTGCCTCAGGCGTGGTGCCCCTGACCTTACCCCAGTGTTTTTCGATCACGCTGTCGATCTTTGGGTCGCCGTGCAGCGCCATTTGCTGCACCACGTCGATGCGGATCGTCTCCGCCTTGATATGCCACTGGTCGACTTTATCCAACAACTGTAAGGCCCATGGACGGCGGCTGGCCATGACGCGATTGGCTGTCGCTCGCACGCCGTGCTCATCGAGCAAGGTGCTGTGGTAGGCGGCGAGGATCTGTCGCGGAATCGAAGCATCGTCGTAGTTCTGCAAGGCCTTCAATGCGGCCAGCTTGATCGAGCTGTGGCGGGATCGCAGCAGGCGCGTCAACGTCGAAATGGCCTTGGGCTGATTGATCTGTCCCAGGATCTCGATGTAGGCCAGGCGATCGGCCATGTCGGCCGATTCGTCCGCGACCCTCTGCAAGGCCCGATCGATCGATTTCTTGTCGCCCCGTCGCAGACCGAGCGCCAGGTCGGATTGCCCCAGTCCGGATTGATACGCGTCCAGCGCCTCGCTCAGAGCCGGCGGCAGGTCCTGGATCTGTCGCCCTTCAAAGGCTTGGAGCATGCCCGAGATCAACTTTCGCTGGCTCGCGGCATCGGGTGATAGGGCGAGCAACTCTGCGCAGAGTTGCAAATCATTCGCTGATCCCGCCATGGCGTAGCGACGCATCAATCGTTCCAGAATCACGTTGTGAACAAGCGGCAAGCGCCAAAGCCGCTCTTCGCGGAACATCTTGAGGACTGCCTCGGAATCGGAATCCGCCTTTGCCTCGATCGCCCACCACAACAACAGGGGGATGTGCAGGTCATCCTGGTCTTCGCTACGTTCCAGGAGTTGCCGGATGATGGGCAGGGCCGCAGAGGCCGGGAGCCGCTTGGCGCTGCTGGCCAGTTGCGAACGTACCTCCACGTCGGGGTCTGTCTCGGCCAGCCGGCGGAGTCGCTCGGCTATCTGGGGAGAGGTTGTCTTGGCGTCGCCGATCAAACGCACCGCCCAACGCCGTACATGTGGATTCTTCGATCTGAGGGCGATAATTTGAATTTCTTCATCGAATGCGTCGAGTAGATTCAACGCCCACAGCGCATCCACATCGCGGTCAGAGGCGTCTTCTTCCAGCCTCTTTCGGAGCAGCGGAACGATCGATGGATCCTGTCGATCCGCGAGCACCCGCAGTGCCTTCTGCCGAAACCATTTGTTCCCATGCGTGGTCAAGATCTCCATGAGTTCGACACTCGTCATTTTGCCAAGGTCAAATGGCGCCAGCGGCTTGGCTCCTTTGGCCTTGAGACGATAGATGCGTCCGCTCGACTTGTGCCAGTTGTCACGCGGATCGACGTGCGTCAGCCGGCTGTCATACCAATCGGCCAGGTAGACCGCGCCATCGGGACCGATCTTTATGTCGACCGGACGAAACCAACGGTCCGTCGTCAGCACCAGGGGAGGGAAGTCGACCGTTCGAAAGGTGGAGGTGTCGGGAATGAGACGACTCGCGACCACGCGATTGTGGAGGGAGTTGGCGGCGATGATGGCGTGGTCATACTGCGCAGGAAACGCGCCCCCTTCGTAGATCGAAAAGGCCTGACTGAATCGTTCCTTGAAGCCCTCGTGGCGCATGTGTTCGTAGTAACCGAAGGCGTAAGGGTTGGTCAGCGGACCGTGCTTGCCCCAGTTCTTGTGTCCGTAGCCTCCTTGAGCGTAGTGCATCCCGCGCGTGTTGCCGTTGTTCGTGCCGGAGAACACGCGGCCTACCGCATCGATCTCCACACTGAAGGTATTGCCACCACCCTCCGCGTAGATCTCAAAGACTTTCGTATCGGGATGATAGCGCCAGATGCACTGCCCTTTAAAGTGAACGTTCTTCGTCACTTCCGAACTGACGGTTCCGGTGGTCGTGCTGCCGTTGGCGCCGTAGAGCCAGCCGTCGGGGCCCCAGCGCAGGCTGTTGGCAACCGAATGCGTATCCTCCAGCCCGAACCCGCTCAGACGTACTTCGGGATCGCGATCGGGAACATCGTCGCCGTCGGCGTCGGGATAAAACAGGAGATAGGGCGGATTCAAGACCCAGATGCCGCCGTGACCCACCGTGACCGCCGTGGCGATATTCAAGCCGGTGATCACGTCCTTGGCCTTATCGTAGCGCCCGTCACCGTTGGTGTCTTCGAGCACCGTAATCTTGTCGGCGCCCTTGACATGGTGGGGCGGCGGCGCTGGAACCTTGTCAAAAATCGCCCGGAGCCATTGGTCGTACTTGATGATCTTGAGTCCGGCGGGAAAGGGATACTGCAAGTACTGAACGACCCACATGCGTCCGCGTGGATCGAAGCTCAGGTAGAGTGGCTGCCGGATATCGGGTTCCGAGGCGATAATCTCGATCTCGAACGCCCCGTCGACCTGAAACTGTTCTACCGTCCGGTCAGCAGGGGTAGGCGTGGAGTGGTCTCCCACTTCGCCGCGACCGGCGAAGGTCTTGATAATCTCCGCCACTTTTTCATTCCCGGAGACCTTCATGTTGAACTTGTCGCGCACGCTCGAACGATTCAACTCCGATTGGGCGTCGTATCCCGGGATGGGCACCCTGGCTGCCCAGTGCACGGCATTGAGGAGCATCTGTCGAAAGAGCTGTTGCTGAAAATCTGAGACATGACCCAGTGAAGTGTAAAACACCCGGCTCTTCCGGTAAGAGCGCGACCACGCGACGGGAATCAACTGCGGCACACCCTCATGGGTAATGACGCCGCGCAGGACCACGCGGCAATTCTCGGCCAGGTCTTTCACGCGATAGAGCGATGCGTCGCTGTGGTAATCGTTCTCCTTGATCCCGGTGAGTAAGGGTTCGCGATTCGCATGCGCCAGGGTCGAAACGGCTGTGCCGTTCTCGTTGTTAAAGCTCCCATCGTATTGGTACCCGAGCACGGTGGAATCGAAATCCGTCCATTCCACATGCCCGCGGGGAATCGGTTGGCCGCGCAGCGCGAAACCATGGCTCGAAGTACGAATCGCCACCAGGCCCTTGCCGGCCTTAAGATGCTCCTTGATCAGAGCCATCTGAGCGGCGCTCAAAGCGCGCCGACGCACGCTGAGAAAGAGCAGATCCGCCTGCTTGAGCCTTTCCAGGCCGGGAAAGTGATTCGGATTGTCCTTAGACGGTGTGATGAAGGTGGTCTGAAATCCCAGCGGTTCCAGCTCGGCCCGGGCGAAGGCCAGAAGGGTCTCTGCCGTCTGATACTCCGATTCACCGATCAAGAACAAAACATGCGGTTTCGACGTCGCGGAAAGGCTGGCGCAGCAGAGAACGAGCAGGGCAATAGCCATGACTGAGAAGGAACGCATCGGTGGATTCTATCACCGAAGGGGATGACATTTCAACTAAAACAGTCATCAGTAATCGGTCATCAGTGGCCAGTCTGGCCCAAAACTGATTACTTGATTACTAATGACTTCTTTTCCGGTATCCGGGGAAGAATCATCGGGCAGATCGGCGATCTTGTCCTCGAAGAACTGGAGGCCATCGATAATGGAAAACCGCTAGCCTTTGCCAGAGTCGCTGACGTTCCCCTCACCGCCGACCTCTTGCACTACATGGCCGGTTGGCCCACCAAAATCGCGGGCAACACCATTCCCATTTCTGATCCCTACGCCCCCGGGGGTCAATTCCGGGCCTTCACCCAGACCCGAACCGATGTGAAGATTGTCCAAGAAGAGATATTTGGCCCCGTCGTTGCCATTGAAGCCTTCGAAAACGTCGAGGACCTGGTTCTTCACGTCAATGACACGACCTACGGTCTCGCTTGATTGTGGTGTGCCTAGCTATCGCCAATCCTTGGGTCGCCTGTTGCCTCGTTTTGTTTCTGCTCGGGTGACAGATGTCCAGATGATTACTGTTTATCGCGCCACAGATCTATGGTCATTTCTTCGGCTCTGACATGTTCGGCGTGCCAGTCCAGGAACAATGCGTTGCAGCCCTTGCTGTGCCGCTCACGAGCTACTCGTCGCCCGTTGTTTATATGGTGGCTATCCGATGCCGGCAGATGCGTGCGAACAAAAATATCCATGCGTATGATTTCCGGGCTGTCCTCGGTCTCAATGACGGGACGCCAATCGCCGTCTTCGTTGTCGGCCAAATAGACCGTGTTGGACCGCCTCCTGAACACCGAAAGCTTGGTGGCCCTTCCAATGCTGGTCCCGGAGTCGTCGAATTTGCTTGAAAAAGTCCAGTCGTTCATGACGTAAGTGACAGTCTGTCTGGAATTGGGAACGCCGTTTAAACCAACGCCGGTCGTGGGCCAGCTCTTGCAGCGGAAAATCTTGACGTTTCTGTAATCCCGTTCGTTGCGATCTTGGCCAACGTAGGGCAGAAACTGGATGAACCAGATGGGATTGTTCCCGGTGGAGCCGCGCGGGACGAACAAGTCATAATCGTTGGCATAGAGTTCGGCCGCTAGGCCGATCTGTTTGAGGCCGGCAAGACACGTTGTCGCCTGTGCCTGTTTCCTGACCTTCTGTAATGACGGCATCAGAATCCCCATCAGTACCGCAATGATAGCGATCACGACCAAAAGCTCTATCAATGTGAATCCTCTTCGCTCATTCATAGTGACGCTCCTGTTCCTCGGTTAGCACAGTTAAGAATCAAGCTGGCATGGCGCACCTGCGAGGCCGAAAATCAAGGGCGCATCCCAAGTTCGACTCATACTCCAAATGACAACGAATGGTAGAAAATGATAGGAGATTTGATTTGGACACATACCTGCAAATATACCTCCAGAGATATGACAAGTCAAGAGAGAACAACAGCCCAAATGCTCGGCATTGACAAGTCTTGTTGGTCCAGACAGGCCCAATCGTTCCCCGCGGTCATTCAGACCCGGGTGATCGCACAAGGACTGGGCAGTCAAGGGGCGAAGCATTGAAGGCGCGATACAAAGCTTGTTAAGATCTAGTTTCTAGTTTGCCGACCCCATTTCCGCCCATTCCGCTCCGACCCCTTTCCCTAATTTAAGGACTCTTAGCTCGTGGCGAGTACCTTCTGACTCCGCTATCGGCCCAGCAGCAGGGCGATGATGTTCATCGCAGCGGCAACCAGGAAGTCGGCATCGGCCTCGGAAATCTTCTTCCCCCGCTGTGCCTCCCCGGCGGTGCAAAACGCTTCCAGGGCGTTGATCACGGCTACGTCGTTAGCGGCTATTGTATCCTCCAGGGCACTTAAGGCGGCGTCCCGCTTGGCGTCGAGACTGTTTTCGACGCCATTGGCCAAGTTGAGGACGCCGACGTTGAGCACCAGATCTTCAATCAGCGTGATCGGATCGGGCTTGATTCTGGCAATCCACGTCTCGCCCTGGCGGTGGGGGGTGATATACGGACAAATACCTACAAAGCCTTCAGAAATTGTGAGGGGGTCGTGTCCACGCGAAAAACTCCATCTTGGTCGAATGTGATGCTAGGGAAACGGAATGCGTGATTTGTTGAGGCATACGAATTGCCGAAAGGCTCGCAAGAATGCTTTCTATTTGATGGAGTGGGGGATTGGCAGGCCGTTGCGGTATGGCGATCAGACTACTCGCTTCTCGATCTACGCTGCTACGCGGACATACCTATGATGCAAGCATCCTGGTACAGGAATGGAGACAAGTTTGCTTAGGCCTGAGATTTCTGGTGGCATGGTATGAGGAATAGGTGTGCCGCCGTCCAAACCTTGATGGGGTCGTGCCACGTGATAATACTCTTTGATGAACTCTTGCAGTAGCCGTGCCAGATGACTCGGGCTCAGTACGATCACATGCTTAAGCAACTCTCGCTCCAAAGTTCCGATGAATCTCTCTACGAACGGATTTTGCCCAGGATTTCGATAGGCGGTACGAACTTCCTCTATGCCACAGCCGTCCAAAAATGCTCTTACTCCAGTGCCGTAGATGCCGTCATTGTCCCGGAAAAGATACTTGGGCTGTAGGCCAAAGGGCATCGATTCACGTAGGTGCTGGATGACCCAATCCATGTATGGATGTCGTGTGACCGCAAAATGGAGGGCTTCCCGGCGCCCGTGATCAAGCACGAGAAAGACATACAACGTGGCGCAGTTGAGCGCCGTGACCGTGAAGAAATCGATGGCCCATGACGCGTCCACGTGATGACGTAGAAATGGCAGCCATGTCGTTGATCTCTTGGGAGGGTTTCGCGGCTTGTACATGTATTTTCGGATCCTATCCTCGCAAGGTGGATCGTACTGGAGAAGAATCAGTGTTCCCTGATCCTTTCGGCGTTCCACGGAGGATTCTTCTTGCCAATCTGGTTAATCAAGCTCGGCAGTTCCTCGGAAATCGGGGGGCGCCTACTCTTCCTGCATGACCTCCATCGCCAGAAGCGCCGGAAAGCAACAGTGCGTCATTTCTTGACGGTTGCAGGCTGAATCAGCTAGGCAAGTTCTTCCCACCTGTCCAGAGATCTAGATAGGACTACCCAGAGCAGCCGAAAGCCTGGCGTGAATCGTGGTCGTGGCTGTTTCTTGGAAGCCATCCCGTGCTTACAAGCGGCGAGCTGGCTTTCTGCGGCCAGGAGTCGGGCGGCCAGCACGGCCTTGGGGCAGAGGATGGCCCGCAGGAAGATCAGGGCATATCGCACCACTTCGCCAGCACAGGCATGCACGCTACGAATGTTTATCAGAAGGCTTCTTATGGCGTTCATGTTGCCAAGATAATGGAAGCAGCCGTATGCATCAAGTTCACGCAAGTCCTGCAACATTAAGGAGGACGAGGTTTTTCGGGTGGACAGCCCTGCTGTCTCTCACGACCTTTGGTCTTTGTGCGCGGTACTCCGTCACCTCGCACCGCCAATACTGAATCCCGAAAAACAGAGAGCATTCCGAACCCCAATTGCTTGGTAGAGTTCCTTGTCGATGCAATAGGCCAGACAGGTGACGAGCGAGAGCCATAGTTTCTGTTTCATAGTCTCGGCACGGCACGAAATCCTCATCCAACCGGCAAACATTTTCAGCCGCGTGGGCCATAACTCCTAGGAGGAGAAGGAGTTTGGTGGATATGATTTTTGCACCCCACGGGGCGAAAAGACCACGCTACGGGGTATACCCAAGTTTACCCCAGGCTCCGCGCTGTACCAGTTCGAGATCTTCATTACCGGGTTGATCGGCCGCGCTTGATTGCCGCATGGATCCCTGCCACTGGCTATAGTCCGCTTCAGTGACGTCAAATGTACGCGGATCACTCCACTTGTAGTATTCACCATGACCATCGGCAAATGACACCGTCGTTCCCTGGCCATGGCGCCGGGTGATTTGATCCCACCAGGTGGGCTTCGTATACCACACCGTCCAACTATTGGGGCTTAGGCGTCCCTCGTCTAAGAAAACCAGACGAGTTCCCGGCGATTTAATCGTACTTCTTCTTTTGAAGGTCATCCCATCAGACCAGGGATGTCCGGAATAGCCATTCATGGCGTCTGCAATCGCATAGGTAACCACCTCTCCCCGGACACCAGTGGGACAGCGATAGGATTTCACATTAGGACAATAGCGGTAGAGTGTTCCATCTCTTAGACCCTTAAGCTTCTCTTCCTCAGTGGCGTTTGCGTTTTGCACCCATTCGACCCAACCACTGCCGTTGGGATTCGCAGCGACAATCCTATCATCGTTCTCATCAGCATACATAATCCAAGACAGGGTAAGTTGTTTCAGATTACCCATGCACGCAGCCCGCTTGCCGTGTAATCGAGCCCGGTTCAGTGCCGGCATCAAAAGGCTCATCAGAATGGCAATGATAGCGATAACCACTAACAACTCGATCAGTGTAAAACCATTGGGCATACGCACAAAGTGAGCATGGGACCTTGAAGTCCGAGAATACAGTTTCGCTTGCATTTAAATTACCTCGTACTACTCAATAATTCCAGCTTGTTTGATTTCAACAGCTTATGTAAACTCCCTATGCCCGTCAAGACAAGATAGGGACACCATGAAACTGTTTTCCCCGTTCGATGGCGTTCAAGATGCGAGTAACATCACTCATGGATGCTCTCCCACTACGCACAGACTTCAAAAACCTCATTGTCCCTAATAATGGCAAGATTTGCAAGTATCAAAGTCGCCTGACCGCTCGGCGGCCACCCTCATCCGATGCTTGTTGGTCAGCCTAATACGATTGCCCCGGTTCTCCTGGTGTTCCACGAGGCCCCCTACCTGTTCCCTAAGGGATCGGCAAGAAATAAATTGGACATTTTGGGGTTCAAGTGTGCCGTAGATTGGGTCGCGCCGATTGAGCCAAACCGGAGGTGTAGTGGGCTACAGTGAGGATTTGGCGATTGAGAAGCGGCCAAAGATGCAGTGCAATTGGGCATCCAAAAGTCCACGTTATTTCTTGCCGGTTCCTAAAGTCGTCAATTGCCTTGTAGAGTTCCTTGCCGATGCAATAGGCCAGACAAGTGATGACCGGGAGCCATAGTTTCTCTTTCATAGTTCACACACGCTACGAAATCCACAGCCGACCGGCAAACACTTTCATCCGTGAAGGCTCCATGCCTCGGAGACGGTAGTGGGTTGCTACCCCTTCCACACAGAGGACTTTCACCTCCAACTATCTGCCGGCTTAGCCCGGCGTACTGTCTGTCCCTTACTAAGCCCCCTTACTAAGCCCTACGGGTCCTAGCCGTTGAATACGGCATTACGTTGCATTCGCCTTCGCTTTCAGCCGGGACACTCCACGCTCATTCTTCGCTTAATGGAGTGTCCCATCCATTTGCCCGGCATAACGGCTGGCATCTAAACCCTT
>JADFMM010000121.1 GCA_022563885.1 Planctomycetota bacterium
ACGGCCTCATTCACGCTCACGGTCGCGCCCAGTTGCTCTTGAATCGTTCCAGTCAATTTCGACGGGGTATGATGGCGGGTAAAATAGAAGAGTTTGACGCCCCTGCCGGGCATGTCCAGAATCACCGGTGGTCTAGTATAGATATCGGGAATTCGTGTATTAGGGTTGGCGAACGTATTGATTTGGCTCAGTTGTTTGAGGATATTCCGCGTCTGCAGTTCGGTTGGTTTTTCAGCAAAAAATTCACCACACCCCGTCATGGTCGCCAGACAGAAGAAAGTGAGAACCGGTATTGCTGCTCTATCTGCTACATTACATCTAGAATTCAAACGCCGCATTAAAGCTCCACATGTCGTTATCTCTTACTGTCACAAAAACTGCCCCCTCCTTGCTCAGCATGCCCATTACAATCTAATCACATGTGTTTATATTATTAAAACCTCGCCAGATCAAGACGAATCCACCTAATTACCGCAAAATTCGGTTGGGACTAACGTAACCTATTTTAGAGAAGTATTTTACGCAGAGAGCGTTACAATTTGGCAGAGTCTAGTTCTGGAGGTCTTGGTGGTTTCTTTCCTTTGGACATTCAATCCTTCCTTATCAAACCGTTAGGGCGCACCATCTTTTAGCCCAAACTTTTTTATCCGGTACCTAATCTGATCCCTGTTCCAACCCAACAGGGCACCAGCCTGGCCGTGTTTCCCCTCGGCCATTTCCAAGGCGGCAACCACATAGGCTCTTTCCACGTCCTCTTCGTAGTTGAGCCCTTCAGCTGGGATCAAATTTTTCAGCGGCACCTTTGACCGGCCTCTCGAAAAACCTTTCAAGTCAAAATGCTCGGCCTGCATGGTTGCTTCCTCACAAAAGATCATGGCCCGTTCAATGGTGTTTTTTAGTTCCCTCACATTTCCGCGCCAAGGATGGTAGTTCAAGGCCTCCTTGGCTGCTGGGGATAATCCTTGAACATTGCGTTTGAATTCCCTATTGAGCTTGTCAATAAAATGCAGGGCCAAGGGGATAATGTCAGTTTTACGTTCCCGCAGTGCGGGTATTACCAAAGGCATGATCTTCAATCGATAGTACAGGTCTTCCCGGAATTGTCCGGTTTCTACCTCGGCTTCCAGATCCCGGTTAGTGGCAGCTATCACCCGGACATCTACGGCAATGTCATGGGTGCCTCCAACCCGCTTAAAGGTCTTCTCTTCAAGGAACCGTAACAGCTTCACCTGAAAGGTGGGTGTGGTCTCCCCAATCTCATCTAGAAATACGGTCCCTCCGTCAGCCAATTCCAAGAGTCCTTTCTTCTGACTCTGGGCATCGGTAAAGGCCCCTTTTTCATGTCCAAACAGCTCGCTTTCAAGCAGCGTATCAGCAAGGGCCGAACAGGTGATGATTACAAATGCCCTGTGTGACCTATCGCTGTTGGCATGCAGAGCCCTGGCCATCACGTCCTTTCCGGTGCCGCTTTCCCCGAGCAGAAGAATGGTCGTGGATGTGGAGCTTTTGCAAATCTTTCTGGCCAGTTCCAAAATCATTTGCATCTTCTTGGACTCGGCTACGATATGGTCAAACCCCTGGGTGGCCACGTTCTGCTGGCGTAAGTATTTGACCTCCCGATGGAGCTTTGAGGCCTCCAGGGCCCGTTCGATCTTGATGTAAATTTCTTCAAAGTTAAAAGGCTTGTCGATGTAGTTTTCGGCTCCGTCCTTCATCGCTTCCACCGCGACTTCTACGGACCCATGCGCGGTCATGATGATGATGGGTAGAGCATCGTCTTGTGAATGAAAGGATCTGAGCAGGGTCAAACCATCGGTATCTGGCAGTTTGATGTCCAGCAGAATCAAATCCGGAGATTCGGTTGAAAACTGCTTGGTAGCCTGGGCGCCGTTCTCGGCTTCCAACACCACGTAGCCTTTTTTTGAAAGCTGCTCCTTGAGCGACCAACGCAACAGTTCTTCGTCCTCCACCATCAGTATCCTGGGGTTCATGGCAAATACCCTGGAAGAGTGAAACGGAACAGGGTCCCATGGTCAGAGGGCATGAGGGACAAGCGGCCCCCGTGTGACTCCACGATTTTCTTACAGATGGGCAGGCCCAGCCCGGTGCCATGGGTTTTGTTGGTGGCAAAGGGGGAAAAGATTTTGTCTTTCCAATCATCGGGAATACCAGGGCCTTCATCCTGAACGAACAAGGCGATCTGTTCCTTTTGGGACTCGGCATGGACCCGAATCCTTCCCTTGCCGTTCATGGCGTGGCATGCGTTGGAAAAAAGGTTCCAGAATACATCCTGAATAAGGATGGGGTCCACACGAAGGACGGCTTGCGACAGCGCCGAATCCGTTTCAATGACCACCTCTTTGTAATCAGGATCGTTCTTCAAGAGAAGTTTGGTACTTTCAAGGATCTTAGACAAGGGGGTATCCTGGATGTTGGCCTTGACAGGTCTTGCAAACTGCAGAAGATCGGTGACGGTCCCCGTAAGCCTTTGGGTCTGTCCCAAGATGGCACCCATGACCTTTTTGTTTTCGTCATCTTCCGGTAAGGCGTCACGCATGACCTCCACCGCACCGCGGATGCCAGCCAAGGGGTTTTTGATCTCATGGGCAATGGAGGTGGACATCCGGCCTATGGTCATGATGTATTCGTTTTCCTGGTTTATGTTCTCTTCCAATAAAGTTTCCCGAGAGGTCTGGTAGCTTTGCAAAATGATGGCCAGGCTCAGGTCCAAGAGCCCGTTGAGGGCATGGCAGGCCCGAAGCATTTTTTTGGGATCATCTTTGAAAAAGCGAATCAGCTCATCTGTCACAGTTGCCCGGATCACGTTCATGCCCAAAACCATAAAAGGCTGGGGTAACTCGATTTCGATGTGACGGGTTCCAATGGATTGCTGTTTTTTGAAATAGGCCTCGTCTAAAGGACAGGAAAACAGATCTGAAAGCCAAATCTTGAGCGTGGCCTTCAGTTGATTGACGGAGCTTCCCGCACCCTTCAGAATGCCAGAGGCAATACCATTGTCCAAAACCTGATCATAGAATTTGTCCAAGATGGTTTCGGTGTTTTCAAGAACAGCTTTTTTCGCTGTTTGCAATTCAACGAGGTCATCCTCCTTAAACCCGATGTAGATCTTGAGCCTACCCAAAGAGAACTCGGCCTCATGTATGGACATTGGAGTCTTCACGCTGTACATAGATTATCATAGCCGGTAAATTTTTCAACGGTAATTTTTACCCATTTGTAAGTACATTTTCTGTATGAGGTTACACAATATCGACCCATTGATCGAGTGGTCATTTAAGATTCCGTTTCTCTTTCTCAAGAGTGCTCTGAAAGGAGATTCTTTACTTCCTGAAGCACTGTTTCTTTTTTAAAGGGCTTATCAATGCATAAATCAGGTTGACTGATGTCTTCATCAAGGGGGCAACCGTACCCAGAAAGGACCATGATCTTGATCTCCCCGTCCATCGCGCGGACCTCTCCAATTAGGTCTCGGGTGCCTCCGTTCCTCAGACCGACATCTACGATCAACAACGAAAAGCCGCCTTGGGCTACTCTTTCCAAAGCCGCTGGTTTTTCTGACAGGATTTCCACCTGAAATTCTGCCTCGAGCATTTTTGGCAGGCTCCAGGCAATCAACTCGTCCTTAGCAACGATGAGTATGGTTTGCTTGTTCATAGCAACTGCTCCAGTTCTACAGATGTTTTGCATCGTTTCCTCCCTGCTGACACGAAACACGCAAACCCCGTGCCGGCGAATAAATGCACGTTTTCTATAGATGAGATCAATTCGTTGTGTGATCTGGGGAATATTTCCCAAGAGTGGGGATTCTTTCCCAGAGAAGAAAGAGAAGGCCTCGGAACCTCTGTGAAAAACGGCTCTCTAATGCTGGCACATCTTTTGCCATACAAAAATAAAAGAACATTGAGAAACTACAGGAAGGCGACTGAAGAATGACCCAAAGCCATAATCCTTTAGACTAAAGACTTATTCGTCCCACCCAATGAACTCACTGCTTGCCAACTGGAAACCTAATTCCTTGCTGCTTGTCACAGCAGCTATCTGGGGTTTTGCCTTTACCGCTCAAAAAGCCGGTTTGGATCATATTGGTCCTTTCACTTTTAACGCCGCGAGGTTTATCATCGGCAGCATCACGCTTGTTCCAATTATTGTGCTCGTCGGTAGATTTAAAAAGTCGAATGACCGAACGGCTCCCGCTCATTATAAAATACTTTTAAACGGTGGCTGGGCTGGGGGCCTGATTCTTTTTCTGGGCATGAGTATGCAGCAGGTTGGATTGCAATATACCGAAGCCGGCAAAGCCGGGTTCCTGACCGGATTCTATGTCGTCCTGGTACCCGTACTCGGGCTGCTATGGAAGCAGAAAACCGGCTTAGCCACCTGGATGGGCACAGCACTGGCCATAGCAGGCCTTTGTTTTCTAAGCATCAAGGATGATTTTTCGATTTCAAAAGGCGATTTCCTTGTCATCTGCTCAACCGTCTTCTGGGCATCCCTCATTCAACTCGTGGCCTTGGTCTCGCCAAAAGTACCAAGCCTGCACCTGGCCTTCCTGCAAGTTTTTGTCGCCGCCGTCCTGAGCTCCATAACCGCCATTATAATGGAAACCATTCTAATGACTCAAATCTACAATGCTCTGCTTCCGCTGGCTTACGTTGGAATCCTCTCAACCGCTGTCGCGTTCACGCTCCAATTCGTAGCGCAGAAAAAAGCCCACCCCACCCATGCCGCCCTGATCATGAGCCTGGAAACCGTCTTCGCCGTCCTGGGCGGATGGATAATACTGCATGAATCCCTCTCCGTGCGAAGCCTGATCGGCTGCACCCTGATGCTGGCCGGCATCATACTCTCCCAACTCTTTCATGCTCCTAGGGTAAGCGTTTCAAAAGCCACCCTTGGTCCTATCAATTGATGACAAAAAGTCTTCGTTGGAAAAATGACAGAAAGAAGGATGAATACTATGAAAGTTGAAAGCACGTCACCAGTAGGTCAGATTGCTGCTGCCCATAGACCAGCTTCAAGACCGAGATGCAGCGCGTGCTGGGCGGGGACGACGTAGTCCCCGGCATGATAACGGGTATCCAGACGCTCGGTGGACTCCTTCATTTTCGTCCACATATTTACGCCCCCACGACCTGGATAATACTTACACCCAACGGGGTTATCCATAGATCTCTTCTTGCCTCTGTCTTACAGGGATCTCCGGAGCTGGGAGCCAGTCCTCATTCTGTCACCTTCTTCTTCAGACTAGGATGCTGGAAGGTAAAGTCCGCCACTTGAATGTCATCCTCTGCTGAGATCTTGACCTTACGGGCCAGCGTCTTCAGTTTTTCGTGCCAGACTTCAATCTCATACTCACCGGGGGGCAGGTCCTTGATCTCGTAGGTGCCCTCTTTGCCGGTGGTCGCAAAGAAGGGATGTGTCATTACGGAGATCCAGGCGCCCATCCAGGGATGAACATCGCATTTTATCAAGAACATGTCCTCTGCTTCCGTGAAGGTCCTGGTGGCCACCTTTCTGAATTTGGGCATGGCCATGTTGAATTCCTTATTCGTCTTACACATAGCATGCACGTTGTGCAAGGTGCCGTCCTCGTTGAGAAACTTGACGGGTTGATCGACCATAACGCCGAAGACGTGAGGACTGTAGATGCATCCTTTTTGACTGACAACAACCGGTTCATTGGGCGTCTCGTAGATTTTTTTCTTCGGGTTTTTGACGCGGACAAAGACGTTCGCCATGGTCTGACCTTCGCCTAGGACAAGGCTCTCCGACGCGACTGGGCCCTCATGCTTGGCGTGGCAGATGGGGTCGGCATCCATCTTAATGGGCTTGAGCCTGGGAATCGGACCCTCGTAATCGATCGTGCCCCTAATGGTGCCAGCCTGGGCGGCCAGCGTCATCAATAGAATGACTAGAAAAACACAGATATATTTTTCGCTTCGCATCATGTTCAGTGCTCCTTTTCATAAAACTCTATCTGGCCTCGGTGGCCTTTTTCCCCGCTGGCTGTATCCAGCTCCGTCAACGATAAAACAAACATCGCCTGCTTCGCCGTCTCTGCCAAGCGATTGAGATTGCCACCGTCGTTGCGTAGCAGGCGGATGCGGCCTGCTGGCGTACCCACGATGAGATCGAAATCGTCGTCATTGTCCATGTCGCCGATCACTAGGGTCTGGGCCTCCCGCAGCTCGCTTGGCAGGATGGCCGAGACGTCACTAAACTGGCCCTGGCCCTCGTTGCGAAGGAGATAGAGCCAAGCGCCCTCATGATCCTCGCTCTTTCCGATCAGCATCAGGTCGAGAAAACCGTTGTTGTCGAAATCGAAGAAGCATGCGTCTAAAACAGCGAGCTGTGCCAAGGTCCCACTCTCAAGAACCTCCTCGGTGACCTCTCGAAAGGCTCTGCCCTCATTGCGAAAGAGACGAAGCCTACCGGGATTCTTATTCGTTAGGTACAAGTCTGTGGTTTTCAATTCTGTATTCCATCTTCTGTTTAAAATGCAAAATGAACAGCTACTCGGGAAAAACTGTCAAAAAGTGGCAACTCAGGTGCCGAGTTGCTGCTCCGAGTCGTTCCAGCCATTATCATGATATTTGGGGCAAGCTGCGTCAGAACATCTACTGAATATCGATCAAAGCTATTCGAAAAAGTGGATGGGAAGTCGTAAAGATCAACCCGTTCATAACGAAAGGCAGGGACTAACCAGGGACGTACATGTAAATGAATTTCTCCCGTAGTCACTCGCGCGGACAGGTCATTGAACGTAGCACGGTCCAGACTGTCATTAAAGAATTGCACAGATGAGAGAAGAGTCACGTACCCCCTGTCTTGGTCCCATCTAAGGTCAACTCCCCACCGGTTAAAATTGTTACCGTTTTTAACAAAGGAATCGGGGTCTGCGGTGTCCGCAAGAAAGCCGGATTTTCCTTTATAATAAAATGAGCCCACGGAAAATGCACCCCTCAGCCAGAGGTTATAGTTCAGTCGACCATAGAAGTCCTTGCTGTTGTTAAAGTCGTTTTCCCCGCCAGAGTCTTCATAGGCCTCCTCTAGGTTTTCAACCAACTCGCCTACCATCCCCCCTGTTCCCTCTAAGGCTTCAAAAGCGCCACCAGGCTCGCCATTGACGAGTCCAGCAGCGTATTCAAACTCTCCCAAACTCCCAGGCCCCGGTATACGGCCAAAAGCCTCGATACCCTTCTGATTGGGAGAGAATCCAAAAAAGTTGTGTGCCGGGACTATCGGGAAGACCCCATTTAGATAGGGCGTAATTCGAATCAATCGCCTGTGGTTAGAAAAGGGGATGGCTCGGGGCTCAAATTGGCCTACCCGAACATTGAAAGCTAAATCTCGGTTATACTGGAAGAAAAGCCGGTCGATACCCTCAAATGCACCGTCTTCGATAATCGCTATATTGCCAAAAAACGAGAACCGAGTGCCCATAGCCCCGCCGAAAATCAGGCCTACTGAACTGATACCGGTAAACTCATCCGTGACCGCATCATCCGGTCGATTAACATAGTCCGAAGTGACTTGAAAAGAAGCTACCGATGTCGCAGGAATATCGACAAATGGAATTTCCAGCGGCCTTTTCGCTCCCGGACTCTTAACCTCTGTCCCTAATCCAATGGGTTCTTCACCTACGATAGTGCCGGCGGCGCCTGGCAAGCGGTATCCTTTCGCAAGAAAAAGCCTACCATATTCATTCAACGCTGGAAATACAGTGTGACAGGTGGTACAGGACTGTTGATATCTACGCGCGAAGCTTGGAACGGCTTGGCTGGACTGAGTAAATAAACTTAGAACCAGCATGGTAAAAAACGATGAAAAAACCCGCACTCTTATTGTTTCACGCATAGATCAATCCTTCACAATCGATAACAGATAATTCGTCATGTCCCAAATTTGATCCTCGCTTAAGAACTCATAGCTTGGCATAGGCGTACCTCCAAAGCCGACCATAATGCTTCTGAAGATATCCTGAGGACGGCTTCCGCCCCGCCAGTTGCGAGAAATGGTCAAATCCGCTGGGACAATCGGGTAGTCCCAGCTATCTTTCAAAGTGGAAGCCGAAGGTCCGTCGCCTTTACCGCCCACACCATGACAGGCCGAGCATCCCGCATCAATAAAGAGTCTGCGACCGTTGTTTATACTTTCAGCATACGGTGGTTTTGGTGCTCCGATGGGAATGGGTTCAGGCACTATCTCGTTTTTAAATCGATCAGAAAGTGTCTTAATATAACTGACCAACTGCCAGCGCTGCTGCTCACTGAGATTTGCCCAGGAAGGCATTGTCGTTCCCGGCATGCCTCGAGTTAGGGTATCAAAAAGATCCTGATCCGTGGGCAGGCTGCCCGTGGGTGTTGAATGGATTTTGAAAACGCCATGAGAGAGATCCCTCGGTTTTGGGAAAACATAGCGAGACACCATGCCATCGCCTTTACCCGTGGTGCCGTGGCACATGGCACACTTTGTTCGATAAAGTCTTTTGCCCACCCGAATGTCCGTTTGATGTTGCAGGAAATTTTCCTCATCCGATCCGTTCTCCGCGCGGCCTTGTGCCTCTAACCAAAACACACTTGAGGCGAAAATCGGCAGAACCAGTAAAATCGATTTCTTCATTGTTCATTACCTCCACGAAGGATTCTTATTTCAAAGCAAACTGAGCATCAAGCTGAACCTCTCCACTCTCCGTTATGGTTATTTTTTCGTCTGTTTGCCCTATTCTTCATGCCGGAACTCGATTGCCCTTTTTGAAAGCTCCGAAAACTTCGTTGATAAATAGATGTTTTGCATGGTTTCATCCTTGCATAATCCAAACCCGCAAACCCCGTGCCAGCTAATAAATCCAAGTTCTGTGTAGATTGAGACCAGTTCGTTGCATGATCTGGGGATTATTACCCAGGAATGGGGATTTTTTCCCAGAGAAGAAAGAGAAGGCCTCGGAACCTCTGTGAAAAACGACTCTCTAATGCTGGCACATCTTTTGCGGTACATAGTAGAGAATGAACATTGAGAACCTGCGAAAAGGAGGATGAAGGGTGACCCAAAGCAATGATCCTTTAGAAAAGATCTCAAAGGGTTTCAACCGCGACCATGCGTCCTATCAATTGTTGACAAAAAGTCTTTGTCGGAAAAATGACAGAAGAAAGGATACATACTATGAAAGTTGAAATCATGTCACCAGTAGGTCAGATTGCTGCTGCCCATCCCCTCACCACACGGGTATTTGCTCGACACCAGATAGATTACTGTTGCGGAGGCGGCCTTCCCCTTGACAAGGCCTGCGACAAAAAGGGCTTGGATGCCAATAAGGTCTTGAAAGAAATCAAAGATGAGATTGAACGGAACGCAGATCAAAAAACTCAATCTTGGGCAGCTTTTTCTCCTGAGCAGCTGATCGACCACATTCTTGAAACATTTCATGATCCCCTTTACGAAGAGCTACCACGCCTTGCAGGCATGGCACAAAAGGTTCTAGAGGTCCATCGAGACAAAGACCCTGAAGTGCTGACAACTTTATCCTCAGTCGTGCTTGGGCTCAGATATGAGCTGGAAAGCCACATGGCAACAGAAGAGAAAACTCTTTTTCCCATGATCAAGCAAGGCAAATGGACGGCGGCGCTAGGGCCCATTGCCATCATGCAGCGCGAGCACGAGAAAGTGGGTCAAGCCCTGGACAAGATACGGAAACTGACTCAGGATTTCAAAGTTCCTGATGAGGCCTGTACGACGTGGAAGGCCCTTTGGCATGGCCTAGAGAGACTTGAAGATGACCTTCATTCGCACATTCATATTGAAAACAATGTGTTGTTCTTCAAGGTCCTGGACGCTAGTAGAAAAGGCATACAAACATGATCAGCACGAAAGAATTATGGATCTCGTTGACATGGGCATCTCCATGTAAGAGAAGAGATTACTGGTCGGTGTTCTGTTGAAAGGATATCAAGATGAAAATGCTATCCCGGACGATTGGCGTCTTCTTAGGGTTGGGCGCCACCTGGGCTGTGGCCGCCCCAGGTGAAGGGTCGGATTCATGGGCGGACGCCGTCTTTGGTGGAGAGGCCCACCTGAATCTCAGAGTGCGGGCGGAGTTCGTGGACGCCACCGGATCGGAAGACGCCCAGGCCTACACCGAGCGTCTGCGGGCCGGGTACGGGTCCAAGCCCTTCAACGGCTTTTCGTTCTCATTCGATTTCGAGGACATCCGAACCGTGGACGATGACCTCTACAACGCCAGCGGCATCCACGGCGATTCTGCCAAGGCGGTCGTTGCCGATCCGGAGGCGACGGAACTCAATCAGGGGTTCTTGAAGTATCAAGATCCCGACCAGCGAGTGACGTTGATTGGCGGACGGCAACGTATCACGCTTGACGATCACAGATTCGTGGGGGATGTGGGCTGGCGGCAGAACGAGCAGACCTTCGATGCCGCCACAGTCATCGCGAATCTGCCGGGGGGTATGACGGGCCAATATAGCTATCTCTGGGACATCAATCGGGTCTTCGGCCAGGGCTTTGTGGATGGCAATCCCGCCATCTCGGACTTCAGGTCGGATAGCCACCTGTTCAACCTGTCCAAGGACTGTGAAGGATTGGGAACGGTGACGGGATTTGCCTACCTCTTGGATTTCGACAACTCCCCCGCCAATTCCAGTGATACCTATGGGGTCCGCTACCAAGGGTCCTTTGATTTCACCGGAGATTATTCGGTTGACCCGGTCCTCTCCTATGCGTCTCAGTCCGACAATAACGCCAACCCGGCGAGCTATGATGCCGACTACACTCTGGCCCAGGTGAGCGTGGTCCGGAAAGGGACGGGTAGCATCGGCGCCGGATATGAAGTCCTCGGCGGTGACAACGGCACCAGCTTTCAGACCCCCTTGGCGACCGGGCACGCCTTCAACGGCTGGTTTGACTCCTTTCTTGTGACTCCGGCCGCCGGCCTGCGAGACATCTACCTCTTCGCCACGGCAGACCTCCCCGGCGGGGCCGTGGGTAAGATATTCGGTCACTGGTTTGGTCAAGATGTGGGTGGCCTGGATTTGGGCAACGAGATTGACGTTCTACTGTCCAAAAAGGTGGACGAGCACATCAGCGTCCTGGCCAAGTACGCCTACTTTAACGGCGACAGCGGCCTCGGGGACGGTATGAAGTTTTGGGTGCAGACCGAGATCAAGAGCCGGTAACGTAGCAAGCAACACGCTCCATTCGTTACAATGGGAGCCAACGACCTGAAGGATCTATCCGGAGCAGTCCTTGACCAACTCATTGACCAAGGCGCCGTGATGCCGACATACGGAGCCTCCCATCCAAACTTTTCCTCAACCATTGCCAAGTATCCTAACCATCAGCGGAACCATTCGTGCCTTAACGCGCATGCTTGGCGTTCTTGCGGGAATGACGTTTGACTACCTCGGCTACAGCTTAATTCTGAAAGGGGTTTGCAGGTCAAATTGATTAATCTTTTTGCGAGTCTATAAGATGATCGATTTCATTCAACAGTTTAATCCTGTTATGCAGGCGTTCATTGCCACACTCTTTACTTGGGGTTTAACCGCAGCGGGGGCGGCAATAGTATTATTTACACAAACCGTAAATCAGAAGTTTATGGACTCTATGTTGGGCTTTGCTGCCGGCGTAATGATCGCCGCAAGCTTCTGGTCTCTTCTTGCACCAGGCCTGGAAATGGCTGAACAACTGGGACACACTCCATGGCTGACTGCAGCCATCGGTTTTATGGGTGGTGGTATTTTTATGAGGCTGGCTGATAAATTCCTGCCTCACCTTCATCCAGGTTTAGGACTTGAGAAAAGTGAAGGTGTAAAGACTTCATGGCAGCGAAGCACTCTTCTAGTACTTGCCATAACGCTTCACAATATCCCTGAGGGTTTAGCGGTCGGCGTTGCATTTGGAGCTGTGGCGGCCAATCTTCCTTCTGCTACCATTGGAGGAGCGATTGCATTGGCAATCGGCATTGGAATCCAAAATTTTCCTGAAGGGACTGCTGTATCAATGCCGTTAAGAAGAGACGGGATGGGTAAGGGTAAAAGCTTCTTTATGGGTCAAGCTTCGGGTATTGTTGAGCCTATTGCTGCTGTCATCGGCGCACAATTTGTCCTAAGCATGCAGAATGTTCTTCCATATGCCCTCTGCTTTGCTGCTGGCGCCATGATTTTTATTGTAGTGGAAGAATTAATCCCGAACTCTCAACAGAATGATGCAAACACCGACTTAGTAACCATGGCAACAATGACCGGTTTTTCGGTAATGATGATGCTGGATGTTGCCTTCGGCTGATAGTCTTGAGACAATTGTTTCTTCACGAACATTGTTGACGGCTCAATCTTGAGGATTGAAATAGGATGAAAACGCATTCGTTTCATATTCCCGTTATGGGAATCGGATTTACGATTGATACTCCGTTAAAGGTTTCTCAATATGGAATTGATTCGGTCATTTCTCTAGTAGATGACATTCTTCTGGAAAAGTTAAGAAAAATGTACTGTGACAGATTTGAGCTTTCATATGATGAGATCACGGAAACAACCGACGATTTCAGGGCAAAAAGGATCACGTCCTATTTGAATTTAATGAACCGCTTAGCCAGAAAGAGATTTGAAGAATTAAGAACTGCTACTCTTGAGAAGGGCAATGAAATAAAAGAGTACTTCAACATGTTGCCTAACAGTTCAACCCTTAAGCAAAGATTCAAGAGTTTAACGGCGGACTGTTTTGATCCAAATGAAGTTGGAGATTGGATAAGAGACAACTTATCAATGGGCAGTATCGATGTCAATATTATGACCAAGCTTGATAAGGAGAATTATAGCAATGATGAAAAACTACCGGTTGAATATAATGACGCTCATGCCGCGCTTAGGGGGTATGCGAACAGCGATTTAGTCTCCTCTATAATCCTATCAGCGGGAATTAGTCCAAGATTGTACGGCTATTTCGAGCAATTTGAAGATTTCTATCCTGACGAAGATGGAGAAATAAAAAAGAAACTTGTTTTGAAGGTCAGCGATTACAGGTCGGCTTTCGTTCAAGGTAGATTCTTGGCTAAGAAGGGACTGTGGGTTTCAGAATACAGAATCGAGTCAGGGCTTAATTGTGGCGGGCATGCATTTGCAACGGATGGATATCTTCTGGGGCCTGCATTGGCCGAGTTTAGAGATAAACGAGTTGAATTGATTCAGTCAATTCACAAAATATTGGTTCGGGCACTTTCCAACAAGAACCGTCCAATCCCTAAGACCGAGTTGCCGGTAAGGATAACGGCTCAAGGCGGTGTCGGTACGGCTGAAGAACATCAATTCCTACTCGAACATTATCAGCTTGATTCAGTTGGGTGGGGCACTCCCTTTCTTTTGGTGAAAGAAGTAACCAACGTGGATGACCAGACGAGAGATCAATTGCGAAAAGCTCATGAGGATGATTTGTATTTGAGCACTATCTCTCCTTTGGGTATTCCTTTCAATAACCTTAAGGGGAATAGCAAGGATCTTTCAAGATTATCGTGTATTGCAAAAGGAAGGCCGGGTAGTTCATGCCCTAAGAAATATCTTGTTTCTAACGGTGAGTTCACCGAAAGAAACATTTGTACAGCTTCGCGTCAATACCAACATTTGAAATTAAAAGAACTACAGCGTGAAAGAGCGTCTCCTGATGATTACCAAGAAGGCTTTGATGAAGTCGTTGAGAAATCATGCATTTGTGTGGGGTTGGGTACATCTGCACTGATTGTGAATGGTCTAGATACGAGGGTTGAAGGTGATGGGGTCTCTGTTTGTCCGGGCCCAAATATGGCATATTTCTCAAAAACGGTGACTCTAAAGGAAATGACCGACCATATTTACGGTAGATCGAATGTGATTAGCAGAACCGATCGTCCGAATATGTTCATAAAAGAGCTAAGCTGTTACATTGATTTTCTCAAAGTCAAAATAGAGGGCACGAAAGCTCCTAGCACAAACGAGCAAGAAGAATACTTGTTAGCCTTTGTAAAGAGTCTAAACGAAGGAATCGACTATTATTACGGGTTATTTTCTGATTTGAAGGGCATATTTGAACGGACCAAAGCCGATATTCTAAATGCTTTGGATGTTGGCAGGAAAACGCTATCTCGTCTAAGGTTAGAGATAGAAAATCTATCGACAGCAAAAAATGATCGCCATTGAGGCAGCCGTTTATTCAAACCGTTGAGAACAGCATAAAGAGTTGGACTTTGGGTGACAACGAGAACGAGTAACATTAATCGGCTCGTGTTGGACGCGCGCAGTGCGGGCATGACTGCGACGTACCTGCTGTATCAAAGCATTGAAGTATTGTAATGTAGAGTACCTGAGGGCGCAGTGCGCACCGCCGCGGGATTATGCGGCGTGGGCATTGCCCTTTTTGAAAGCCCCGAAAAATTCGCTTAGAAACAGATGTTTTGCATCGTTTCCTCCCTGCTGAAACAAAACCCGAAAACCTCGTGCCAGCGAGAAAGTCCAGGTTCTCTATAGATGAGATCAATTCGTTGTGTGATCTGGCGATTATTTCCCAGGGGTGGGGATTCTTCCCCAGAAAAGAAAGAAAAGTGCACGGAACCTCTATGAAAAACGGCTCTCTATGCTGGCATACCTTTTGCGGAACAAGAATAAAAGAGCATTGAGAACTTACGAGAAGGAGCATGAAAGGTGACCCACAGCAATATTCCAAAAGTAGAGATTTTCAAGGGCTTCAACGGTGACCTTGGTCTATCAAATGATGACAAAAAGTCTTTGTCGGAAAAATGACAGCAAGAAGGAGTTAAATTATGAAACCAACAGACATTCTCAAGAGTGAACACAGGGTTATCGAACAAGTGTTGAATTGCCTCGAGAAGATTACCGAAGCCTGTTCACGCGATGGAAAACTCGACGACGAATCTGCGCTAAACGCTATCGCTTTTTTCAAGACCTTTGCAGACAAATGTCATCATGGAAAAGAAGAGGACCAACTTTTTCCGTTAGCCGTATCTCGAGGGATAGCGCGCGAGCAAGGGCCCATCGGTCAGATGGAATCGGAACATGAAATGGGGCGAACCGCCATCGCTGGAATGGAGACAGCACTACCTGATGCTGCGAAGGGTGACCCGGTTGCGATTGCTGAGTTCGTAGAGTACGCACACTACTATATACGGCTGCTCCGAGACCACATACAAAAAGAGGATCACTGCCTGTTTCCAATGGTTGATCGAGTCATGTCGGATAAAGATCAGGCGCAACTGATGGGGTCTTTCCAGAAATCGGAGGAAGAAGATATGGGAAAAGGAACTCACGAAAAGTACTTGCAAATTGCCAACGACCTGGCCGACCGATACGGTGTGACGAAAGTCGAAATGCGGCCCGAGTTGGTGTGTGGTCACTCCAATACGAATAGCTGTCATCACTGAAGATTCCTCTATTGAGGATGAGTCGATTTACTCTCCACTTATTGCACTCCTTACCTCGACAACCAAGGGGGGGGCCATAGGGGCCAACCTTAAGAAATAGATTCTTGGGAGACATGTAACTGCGAATGGTGCGAGAGTTCACAGCTCTTAAGAGTTGGCCCGGTGAAAACAGGTTTCCATATAACGAGAAAGGATACAGATTTGATGAATAGAGCAGTTCTAAATGCGGCGTTCGCCTGCGGTGTTTTGGGCGCACTGGCCGGGTCCTCGCTTGCGACGGGCGCCGAGGCCCTCCCCTCCCAGGCGGACATGTGGCGGATCATCCAGGAACAGAATCGGCAGATTGAAGCCCTGACCCGGAATCAAAAGGCGACAGACGAGCGACTCGAAGCCACCGGCGATGCGGTGGAGGAAGTCCGCCGCGGCGATTCCGGCGGTGCATCCAGCGGCACGAAGATAGGGGGCTATGGGGAGCTTCACTACAACGGCGGCAAAGAGTCGGGAGACGATGAGCTGGATTTCCACCGCTTTGTCTTGTTCGTCGATCACGAGTTTACGGACTCCATTCGCTTTTACTCGGAGCTCGAATTGGAACACGCGCTGGCGGGGGAGGGGCAACCCGGCGAAGTCGAACTCGAACAGGCCTATCTCGAATTCGATCTGAACCGAAACAACCAGATCAAGACCGGTCTGTTCTTGGTCCCCGTGGGTATCCTCAACGAAACGCACGAACCCCCGACGTTTTTCGGCGTGGAACGTAATCCTGTGGAAAAGAATATCATTCCCACCACCTGGTGGGAGGGCGGTGTGAGTTTCGTGCATCGACATGACAGCGGCTTTACCACAGAGCTTGCCCTGCACTCCGGACTCAACACGCCCAGCACCGGTGCCGATGCCTTCCTCATTCGCAAGGGTCGACAGAAGGTTGCCCAGGCCGACGCGGACAACCTCGCGGCCACCGCCCGTGTGAAGTACACCGGCATCCCCGGTGTGGAAGTAGCGGCATCGGCCCAGTACCAACAGGACATGACGCAGAGCAATTTTGCCGAAGAGATCAGCGCGACCCTGTTCGAGGTGCATGCCGATGTCCGTAAGGGACCCTGGGGTCTCCGTGCGCTGTTCGCCCAATGGGATCTTGATGGTGCGGCCCCGGCCGCGGTCGGTCGTGACAGACAGGTGGGCTGGTATGTCGAACCCGCCTACTATTGTGAATCGGCCTTTGGGGAATTCGGTTTCTTCGCACGCTACAATGTCTACGACAACAACGCCGGCAACAGCACCGATACAGAATCCGCACAAGTCGACGTGGGTGTCAACTTCTGGCCGCATGAGAACGTCGTTCTCAAGGCGGACCTGCAGGTGAATAGAGATCCCGGCGCGATGCCCGCCGATGACAAGATTGCCAACTTTGGCATTGGTCTCATGTTCTAAAGGAAGTATTATCCGGCCCCGGCGGCATCGAAGCGTCAAGCCGGCCGGGAGCCGAAGCGCAGGACTCCAAACGAACGATGATACGAGCCATGACGAAAACAAAGGTGACCCTCGCATTCTGTTGGGCCATCGGGCTATTCGCCGTCCTGGTCGTCGCCGACGAGGTCGATCAGAAACCGGCCGATTTCGTCAGCGAGGCATTTGCCGGCCAGGCGCCCGAGCGACAAACCTTCTGGATCACCAGGCGTCTGCGCCCCCAGGTGAACAAGATCATGGAACGCCGTTACCCGGTTCTGAAGGTCAAGTACTGGAAGCGGGGCGAACGGAGCGTCTGGATTCTCGAGGAGATCGGTAAAGTAAAGCCGATTACCACAGGATTCGTCATTGACCAAAACAGGATCGCCTATGTGAAGGTCCTGATCTACCGGGAAAGCCACGGCTGGGAAATTAGAAGAGAGACCTTTCGGAAACAGTTCAAGACGGCCACCCTCAAAGAGGGGTATCGTCTCAGCCGGTCCATCGATGGGATCACCGGGGCAACCATGTCGGTCAATGCCGTCAAAAATATGGCCAGGCTGGCTCTTTTCCTGCACGGGCAGGTGGTTGAGGTCGAACGTGATTAGAAGTCATCCCAAGACCTGTTTTGTAACGAGATTGAGCGAAAAGGCCGTGGTCAAGGCGGAGGTGAAAAAGGCTCGGAGGCGTACTGAAGTACGTCGAGAACCTTTTTTGCCGACAACGCAGTTCCACGGACTTTGCAGCCAATCGCAGTCAAAAGAGGTTTTGGGATGATTTCGAGTGAACCGGACAATTCAAACGGCAATCAGGGCAGGCCACGTCCCTTCTTGGACCGTTGGTTTACTCACGCGATGCGTTCCAAAATAGATCCCATGAAAAAGGTTGCT